>JBKJKU010000190.1:0-10584 GCA_046597355.1 Aquabacterium sp. | reverse complement strand
GGCCCAGGCCACACCGGGCGCCATCCAGCCGGGCGGGGCGAGCGCGCTGGGCGGGGGCGCGGACACGGGCGGCAGGGGTGACACCGACAACGGCGATTGCGGTTGCGGTTGCGGTTGCGGTTGCGGTTGCGGTTGCGGTTGCGGCTGCGGTTGCGGCTGCGGTTGCGGTTGCGGCTGCGGCGGTTGTGTCACCCCCCTGCGCGCCGCTGCAGCGCTGACCGGGGCGATCAGCGGCGTGCCGGCCTCGCGCAGCGTGCCGCGCCATTCGCCGCCCAGGCTTTGCCAGACCCAGCGCAGGTGGCGCTCGGCCAGTGCGGTGCTGTCGATCAGCGCCAGGCCGGTGCGCTGGGTGCAGGCCCTCGGAAACCCGCCGCGCAGCGTGATGCGCAAGCGGCCGGGCGCCGGCTCGGCGCGCAGCGGCGGGCTGATCCAGTCCTCGCTCCAGTCGCGGCAGGCACGGTCGGTCAGGCGCAGCGCGCTGGCGTCGATCTCCACGCCGGGCAGCGGCGGCAGCGCCCGCGCCACCACCTGGCCCGGTGCGGCGGGGTTTTCGCTGCTGAGCTCAATGCCCATCAGGTTGCCATTGAGCTGCAGCGCGTCGGGCGCCTGGTTGTAGGCCATCTCGGGCCAGGCATCAAACGGCGCGACACGGGGTGACGGCCCGGCCGGGCGAAACAGCGTGCGGTCCAGCACGATGTCGCCGGCGATCTCGCGGATGCCTTGCCAGCGCAGCTCGGCCAGCAGCGCCCACAGCTGCGGCAGGCCCAGCTCGGTATCGGCACCGCCGCGCAGCACCAGGTCACCGGCCAGCACATCGCCTTGCTGTGGCGCGGTGCTGAGCAGCTCGGTAAAGCCGCGCATATTCGGCCCCAGCCGGTCCAGCGCCACGATGGTGGTCACCAGCTTGGCGGTGGACGCCGGCTGCATCAGGCGGTCGGCCTGCCAGGCCCAGCGCGGGCCAGTGCCGGCGTGGCGCCCAGGGCCGGGCACCTGGCCGACCGGCAACACCACCGCGGCCAGTGCGTCGGCCGGCAGCTGGGCGCGTTGCAGCGCGTCAGCCACCGCGGCCGGCAGGCGGCTGTCGGGCAGCAGCAGCTTGGCGGGCTGTGCCGCTGCGGGCACAGCGGCCGCCAGCGCACCGCAGCCCGCCGCCACCAGCAGGGCCGTGCGCAGCAGGCGCTGCACCGCGCCCGACACGGGGCGGATCAAACGGCGCGGCATCCGGGGCGGGGCATAGCGCGTTGATTTTAGGCGGCGGCCGCGCAGCGGCGATGATGGCGGGCACCGCAACAGCCGCACCGCCGAAACCCTGACCATGCACCCCACTGACCCCGCCAGCGGGCCGCGCCGCCGCGCGGTACTGCGCGCTGCGCTTGGTGCACCGGCCGCTGCCCTGCTGCACACCGGGCTGCAAACCGGGTTGGGCGCTGGCCTGCTGGCGGGCCTGGCAGGCTGCGCCACGCCGCCCGCCGACGCGCCCGCCATCGACACCAGCCACCCGGCGCAAGGCCAGGACAGCCGGGCGCTGTTTCTGATCCTGCACTACACCGGTGAATCGCTGGCTGACTCGCTGCGCATCCTGACGCAGCAGGCCGTCAGCGCGCACTACCTGGTGGGCGACCAGACGCCGCCAGTCATCTACCGGCTGGTCGACGAATCGCGCCGCGCCTGGCATGCCGGCGACAGCGCCTGGCAGGGCCACACGATGCTCAACGCCAGCTCGATCGGCGTCGAGATCGTCAACCCGGGGCTGCGCACCTTGCCCGACGGCAGCCGGGCCTATGCACCGTATCCGCCGGCCCAGATCGCCGCGCTGATCCCACTGTTGCAGGGCATCCAGGCGCGGCACGGCATCCGGCCCGACCGCGTCCTGGGCCACAGCGACATCGCACCGCAGCGCAAGCTTGACCCGGGGCCAGCGTTTCCGTGGCGCGCGCTGGCCGACGCCGGGCTGCTGCGCTGGCCCGATGCGGCGCAGATCAGCCTGCACAGCACCGTGCTGCAACGCCGCTACCCCGACACCCTGCCCGACCCGGCCTGGTGGCAGGACCTGCTGGCCCAGGTCGGCTACAGCGTGCCGCGCCACGGCCGGCTGGACAGCGCCACCCGCAATGTCATCGCCGCGTTCCAGATGAAGGTGCGGCCCGCCAACGTCGACGGCCAGCCCGACCGGGAGACAGCGGTCTGGCTGCAGGCCCTGGCCGCAGGCGATCTGGCCGAAGCACCCGACGCTGCTGGCCTGCTTCTTCTGCCCGGCAGCACCCCAGCGCCCGCCACCGCGCAGGGTTGAAGCGGCCACGGCCGCTGTCCGCGGCTCGCCCGCCCGACAATTGCCCATGCCTGCCTTGAACGCCACCCCCGTGGTACCGAACACCCCCGCCGACGCGGCAGTCGTTCCGGCGGTCGTCCCAGCAGCCACCCTCGCAGCCGCCGCGCCGCCGGCGGCCGTGCCGGTGCTGGCCATCGTCGGGTTGGCGCTGGCGGCACTGGCCAGCGGTGTGTCGCTGCGGCTGGCCGACGCACTGTTGCCCCGGCTGGCGCGGGAGTTTTCCGTCTCGCTGGGCCAGGCCTCGCAGGTGATCACGGTGTTTGCGGTGGCCTACGGCCTGTCGCAGCTGCTGTTTGGCCCGCTGGGTGACCGCTACGGCAAATACCGGGTCATCGCCTGGGCCTGCGCGGCGTCGGCTTTCACCTCGCTGCTGTGTGCGCTGGCGCCGGGCCACAGCGCGCTGCTGGCCGGCCGGCTGGTGGCCGGCGCCACGGCGGCGGCGCTGATCCCGCTGTCGATGGCGTGGATCGGCGACGTCGTGCCCTACGCCCAGCGCCAGCCGGTACTGGCGCGTTTTCTGATCGGCCAGATCACCGGCTTTGCGATCGGCGTCTGGGCCGGCGGTTTTGCCGCCGAGCACCTGGACTGGCGCACGCCCTTCTTCGGCGTGGCGGTGCTGTTTGGCGTGGTGGCCGTAGCGCTGCAGTGGGTGCGGCGGCGCCTGCCGGCCGCGGCGGTGGTGGTGGCGCGCACCGCGGGCGTCGGCCGCGGCGTTGGCAACCCGGTGCAACGCGGCGCGGCTGAATTTGCCGCCGTGCTGGCCAAACCCTGGGCGCGGGTGGTGCTGGTGACGGTGTTTTTTGAGGGCGCGGCGGTCTACGGGCCGTTTGCCTTCATCGCGTCGCACCTGCACCAGCGTTTTGGCCTGCCGCTGTCCACCGTGGGCGCGCTGGTGATGTTGTTTGCCGCTGGCGGCCTGGGCTTTGCGCTGTTTGCGCGCTGGCTGGTGCAGCGCCTGGGCGAGGTGGTGCTGGTGCGCACCGGCGCGGCCTTCATGGCGGCCGCGCTGTGGGCACTGGCCTGGGCGCCGGCCTGGGCCTGGGCCATGCCGGCCTGCGCGCTGATGGGCCTGGGCTTTTACATGATGCACAACACGCTGCAGACCCACGCCACGCAAATGGCGCCCGAGCGGCGCGGCGCGGCAGTGGCGTCGTTTGCGGCCTGCTTTTTCCTGGGCCAGTCGCTCGGTGTCGGGTTGGCCGGCTTGCTGGTGGGCACGGTGGGCACCGGGGCGGTGCTGGCGGCGGGCGGGGTGGGCTTGCTGGGGGTGGCGTGGAACTTCAACCGCCTGCGGCGTGGGCGGGTGGGGCGGGCGGCGGGCATGGCCTGAAATCCCGGCCGGCGGCGCAGGCCGGGCGCCGCACGCCGCGTACGGCGCGCCCCACGCCCCACGCTCAAAGAATTTTCGACGCGTGCCCCGCCCAGTACCGGTCCTTCAGCAGCCGCTTGTAGAGCTTGCCGGTGGCGTGGCGCGGCAGCTCGGCCTCGAAGTCCACCGAACGTGGGCACTTGATGTGCGACAAATGCGCGCGGCAGTAGGCGATCAGCTCTTGTTCCAGCGCCGGGCCGGCGTCTTTCATGTCGCGCGGCTGCACCACCGCCTTGACCTCTTCGCCAAACTCTTCGTTGGGCACGCCCAGCACCGCGCAGTCGGCCACCTTGGGGTGGTTGATCAGCACGTTCTCGGCCTCTTGCGGGTAGATGTTGACCCCGCCCGAGATGATCATGTAGGACTTGCGGTCGGTCAAAAACAAGAAGCCGTCGGCGTCGACATGGCCCACATCACCCAGCGTGGTCCAGCCCTGCGGGTGGGTTGAGCCGGCGGTCTTGGCCGGGTCGTTGTGGTAGGCAAACGGCCGGCCGTTGGCAAAGTACACCGTGCCGGTCTGGCCGGCGGGCAGCACCGCGCCGGTGTCGTCATCGCAGATGCGCAGCTCGCCGATCACCGCCGCGCCCACCGTGCCGGGGTGGGCCAGCCACTGGGCCGAGTTGACTATCGTCACGCCATTGCCCTCGGTGCCGGCGTAGTACTCCCAGAGGATCGGGCCCCACCAGTCGATCATCTGCCGTTTGATGGGCACCGGGCACGGCGCGGCGGCATGGATCGCGCAGCGCAGCGATGAGACGTCGTACTGCCGGCGCACTGCCTCGGGCAGCTTGAGCATGCGCACAAACATCGTCGGTACCAGCTGGCTGTGGCTGATGCGGTACTGCTGCACCAGCTGCAGGTAGCGCTCGGCATCAAAGTGCGCCATCACCACCACCGTGCCACCCAGCCGCTGCACGCCCATGGTGTAGCGCAGCGGCGCAGCATGGTAGAGCGGCGCCGGTGACAAATACACCGTGCTGGCGTCCACGCCGTACAGCCGGCTCAGGATGTCGGTCATCGGGCTGGCGGCGTCGATCTCAGTCGCTTGCGGCGGCACAAACACCCCCTTGGGCCGGCCGGTGGTGCCGCTGGAATACAGCATGTCGCCGCCGGCCAGCTCGTCGGCGATGCGGGCCATCGGCTGCGCCGCGACAGCAGGCTCGTAGGCGGACCAGCCAGCGGCCACGCCACCCTCAAAGCCACCGTCCAGCATCAACCAATGCGCCACGCCCGGGCAGGCGGCGGGCAGGTGCGCCACCGCGCCGGCCATCGCCCGGGACGAGATCACCGCCTTGGCGCCGCAATCATTGACGATGTAGCTGGCCTCGCCCTCGGTCAGCCGGGTGCTCATCGCGGTGTAGACCAGGCCAGCCCGGTGCGCGCCCCAGCAGATCTCGAAATACCGCGGCTGGTTTTCCAGCATCAGCGCAATGTGGTCGCCAGACTGCAGACCCAGCGCCCGGAACAGCTGCGCCACCTGGTTGGACCGGTCGTCGAGCTCGCGGTAGCTCACGGTCTGGCCGGTGTCGGCCATGACCAGCGCGGGCTTGTCGGGGCTGGTGCGGGCGTGGTGGAACGGATGCAGCACGGGGACTCCTTCGGCGGACGGCCAGGTGCGCGCCTGGGCGGGCATCGGCTCGGGGGGGCAAAAGCTGGCCCCGATTGGACGCCGCCCGGCTTGGCCGGCGCTGTCGCCTTGGGGTCCGCCCGGCCCGGTTGCCGGGTTGGCCCACCCGCCCCGTCCGCCCGTCCGTGGGCCTGATGGGCCGCGAATCCGCCAACCCGCCCGCCCGCCAAGCCGCCCGGTCAGGCGCAGGCTGGCTCGGCCCGGTGCGGCGCTGCGGTCGGCAAACGGGCAGCCGCCGCCTGCCCGGCGCGCTCAAACGACGACGGCTCGGGGAACAGCCGGGCCAGCGTGTGGCGCACGCTGGCCAGCCGCGGGTCGTCGGTAGGCGCGTCGTCGGTGGTGTCGTTGATGCAAAAAAAGTGCAGCTGGCCCAGCGCGTCGACCAGCTGCGCCAGCCCGTCGATGGCATCGCCATCACCCGATGACACATGGGCCGAGCGGTAATTGCGGCACTGCGCGATGCCGGCCTCGAGCGCCCAGCGCAGCACAAAGTCCGACACCAGCGGCGGCGACTGCCAGGCGCGGAAAGCCGTGGCGCGCACCGACGCAAACAGCGCCGGGCTGATGTCGGTTTCCAGCGCCTGCAGCAGCGACACCCGCAACGGCCGCGGTGCATGGGCAAAGGTGCTGGGCCGGTGGATATAGCCCGGCACGCGCTGCGCCAGCCACGCCCCCGACAACCGGCTGGCGTTGACCAGCGCCGTGTCGTGCCGCACAAACTGCAGACCCGCCACCTCGGGCTCGTCCGACCAGGTGGTGAAAAACCCGCTGTCGGTGAACCAGTCGTCCAGTTGCACCGGCCGGCCGAAAAAGGTGTCGTCGTTGAGGTAGAAAAACCGCTCGGACAGCCCTGGAATGCGGTGGATGTACGACTCGATATTGCCCGAGTCGTACAGCGGCAGCGCTGGCGCCGGGATGATGTCGCGGTGATCCACCACCGTCAGGCCGGGCCGGTCTGCCAGCCAGTGCGGCCGCTGCCGGTCGGTGACGATGTAGACATGGCCGTGATCGGGGAAAAACCGCTCCAGCGCCCGCAGGCTGTGGCGCAACTCGTCGTTGTCGCGGTAGCGGCCCTCGACATTGCCAAACGCCGCGCCGTTGCCGCAGGGCAACTCGACGGCGTTGGCTTTTCGGGCAACGACCGGTGCGGGGGTGGCTGCTGACAGCAAAGCCACCCGCTCGGCAGCGGCCTGCCGGCGCTGGCGCCAGGCCGGATCGTTGCCATCGACCCAGAGATACACCACATCGACCAGATCACCGCGGGACGCAGGCAGGGGGCGGGACATCTTCATCGCAAGGGTGTTTCTCTATCGGATACCTGGGTTTGAAACATGCCAAACCCAACCCAGCAGTTTAGCCGGGCAGCCAAAAGCCGCGGCTGGCGCTCAGGCTTGGCCCGGGACGGCGCTGGTGGGAAGGTTGTGGGGCGGGGGTGCGCGCCAGCTGACAGCGCTGCCCGCGCGCCAGCGGTCACAATCGCAGGCTCACCACCCCACCAGAAAGCCGCCGATGTCCAATGCCATTGCTGCCCACAAGCACCGCACCATGCTGCACGTTCTGCGTGACCGTGTGCAACGCGCCCAGCGCGATGAAAAGCGCGGCATGCCCGGTGCCGCCGAACGCGTTGCCGCCCACACCGCCAAACGTGCCGCCTACCGCGCCGCCAACCCCTGACAGCCCACGGGCCGCCACCTTGCTGGCCACGCTGAAGCTGCTGGCCCTGCTGCCCGGCGTCAAACCCCGGGTGGCCAAGGACCGGATTTATGGCGGGCTGCTCAACGCCGTGCTGGCACAACGGCCCAGCTTCAGGCTCTTCCCCAGTGAAGTGTCAGTCGTTGATTGCGACGAAATCTTCATCCCCGACCGCAAAGGCATCGACCGGGTCAGCGCCAAGGGCGCTGCAGTGCTGCTCAAGCTGTACCGGGACGGCGCGTTGCCGATGACGGGCAAGGTGCCGAGTGGGGAGGTGGGCGAGGTGTTGGCCTACATCGCCGGTGCGCGAGACGGACAAGCGACGGCATCCCCGGTGCGCCAGCGGCGCACGGCGGCGGCGTAGCGTCGCCAAGCGCCACCGCCGGGGACAGGGCTGCTGCGGCCCCAAGACAGTATCGAAAACGCCTTCAGCACCGGGCTGTTCACCCTCATCGCAGACAGCGTTCCGAACTGATGGCAGACAGTTGGCCCACCAGCCAGGCCGTCACTCAAACACCCCACCCAGCGTGTCCGTGATCGCCTGCAACGCTGGCCGCGATCGGCTTGGAAGGGTTGCCTGCGGCCAGTGGAATGCGCATTCAGCTGCGCCGGAACGGACCCGGTCGCTGTTTTTTGGCCGGCGCCAGTTGAAACCTTGCCGGGTCAAACTCGATCCGCTGCGTCAGCAGCGCTTCGCCGTCGATGCGCTCGGCCAGGCTTTTGATGTCGCCCGCCGTCACGCCAGCCTGCGCGAAATGGTCCTTCCAGGCGTTCACGACGTCGATGACGGTAGCCACTTCGGCTGCAGCGGCCGCGGGCCGCAGGCCGAATGCCTCGCACTGCGACATCGCGTTGTCCAGCGTCGAGTCTCGGCCCTGGTCGCCACAGATGAACTCCTGGTACCCCTGCCCTGAGTTGGTCGGCAAGACATCGTAGGCCGGCGCCAGCCTCAGGCGGCCGTTCCCGGCCGGGTTCACGACCAGCAGCGAGTGGTTCTTCTCGTGGTCATCGGTGTTGTCGACCAGGATGTTGAAGACCATGCGACGGAAGAGCTCTCGCGCGTCGCGCTGGTTGATGTCGTCCTGGGTGATGCCGACGCGCCGCAGAATCCGCGCCAGTTCGGGATACCCCATCTCGGGCTCAGTGCCGGACGCAGTGGCCGCGCGGATGGCGGTACCCGCTGAAATGCTGTGGATCCGCCCGCCCTGCTCGCGGTCGAAGCGCCGAACAGCGATTGCGTTGGCTGTGACGAGACGAACGACCTGCGTCTCGGCCACGGTGATGCCCGCGCGCTGGGCCAGCGTCATCGTCGCATGCTCGACGAGCGGCGAGTCAACCGGCTCGTTGTTGAAGAACTTGATGACCCACTGCGCGCCGGCGATGTCGATCAGCGCCTTGGGCTTGGCGCCGCCGAGCGGACTGCCGCCGCCGGCAATCAGCCGGGCTTCCAGGGCGGTGATGGGCGCTGAGGCCTCAATCTTGGCCACCACCTCGCTGAGTTGCTGCGCCTGCGCCAGCCGAGGCAGCGGGCTACCCGCTCGCGGGCTGTAGACGTCGGGCGAGGTTGAAACACCGAGTGCGCCGAATCGGTCGTCGCCAGCGCAGTACAGGTACTCCATCAGGGACAGGCGCTTGGGCTTGTCCACGAAGCGGATCACCTTCTCCCCCCACCGGTCCGGCCGCGCATCGTCGACGGCGCCGACCGCGCGTTGCGCATCGGCCGCCAATCTGCCCGGGGGCACGAACTCGGTGTCGATGAGCGGCATGTCCTCGCTCAACGCAAACCCGTCGGCCAGCCACGCCTTGCCGTAATGCAACGAGACGCCCTTGCCGGCGGCGACCAGCTTCAGTGCGCCGACGTAGCGCGGTGTGGTCGGGTCACCCAGGTACCAGAGGTACAAGTCGTCCAGACGCATGTCAGCCCGTCACCCGGGTCGTGCGCGTGCGCGCTTCTGCGGACGCCTGGGCGCGGGCGCGACCCAGTTCAACGGCGGCTCGGATGTCTCTTTCGATGGCACCTTGGTCGTGCTCAGGGGCCGCGAGCCGTCCAAGTTCGCCGTCTCTCTGGATGAGCCAGAGTGCGGTTGCGACGATGCCGATGCCAACAGACGGGTCACCGGCTTCTAGCCGTTGGAGGGTGGGCACTGACACACCCATGCGCTGTGCCCAGGACCTCAATGACTCCTTGCGGCGCAGACGCGCCACGGCCAAGTCGGCGCCCAGCTTTTCGATGGCGCCAGCGGTGGCTGGCGGAAGCTGGGTGAGAGCACGGGCGGTCTTTGGCATACACATAGGGTATAGCAAATTACCGTACTTTGTAGCTATCTATGTTCACATGTGGGCCGGATGGGTCAATGCAAGTGGCTGAATGCGGACCTGTGCCCGCTGCTCACGCCGTCCATCCTGGACCTGTCGCCGTCAGCACAGACTTGCCGTTTTCACCCAGGTCCTCGGCAATCTGAACTGAAGCAAGTCCTCCAGCAAATGAGGGAGTCTCCGCCAGATTGGGGCGCAGTCCTTCAGGAAAGCCGGTGTCCGGACTTGGCATTGATCAGTTCAGCCTTTACCAAGGCCGCAGTCTCGCGACCGGCCGGATCGGCGGCGCGGCGGCGATCCGCCTCGGCCGTGCGGCAACGCGTTGTATCAGCCGAGCCTAATACCGCGGCCGCACGCTGTCGGTGCTCCCGCCAAGACCTGAAAGGCCCGCCTGTCCACCGACCTCCAAAACTTCCTGCGCCGGTTCATGGGCGTGGTCGCCATGACACTTTTTACGGTCGTGTTCCTGGCCTTTGTCTCCATGCCGTTTAACCTAGGCCGACACCCTGGCGAGGCCGCGCCCCATCAGGTGACGCAGTTTTTGCACATGACTTGATCTTCGCCGGGCTTTGCGGCGGGGTGGCCACCGCGCCGTTGCTGGGTCTCAAGGCGGTGCCGGGCCGCTTGCGCAAGCCGGCTTTGTTCTGCGCCAGTTCGGCCTGAATTTTCGGTGGGTGGTTGGCCGTGAGCCCTCCGGTCTGCCGGCCCAGCAGAGCGCCGTCACACCTCAGATACCGGCACACCCAGATCGCCTGCGATCAAGCGGAACTGTTCGAGCGCAGCCTCCAAGTCATCCACGATGTCCTGCGCGATCAGGTCGGGCGGCGGCAGGTTGTCGCTGTCGGCCAGCGTGTCGTCGCGCAGCCAGAAAATGTCCAGGCTGGCCTTGTCTCGCGCCAACAGCTCATCGCAGCCATACGCCCGCCAACGCCCGTCCGGGCCAGCCCCGGTGGCCGGATCAGCCGCCGCCGCCCAGGTGGCTGTCCGGGCAAACCTGTTGCCCGGCTGGTACAGCCGCACAAACTCGTCCAGGTCGGCGCGCTTGAGCGGGTTGGTCTTAAGCGTGAAATGCCTGTTGGTACGCAGGTCATAGATCCACAGCGTCTGGGTCCAGGGTGTCTCGCTGGCCGGCTTCTTGTCGAAGAACAACACGTTGGCCTTGACGCCCTGGGCATAAAACAGCCCGGTGGGCAGGCGCAACAAGGTGTGCAGCTCGCACTCGTGCAGCAGCTTGCGGCGGATGGTCTCGCC
>JBKJKU010000028.1:0-9841 GCA_046597355.1 Aquabacterium sp. | reverse complement strand
CTTCGAGAAGGCTCAACGAGCCTAGGTCGGTGTCAATGGAACCGGCAGCAGGCCACTGAGCCCGGGCGCAAACGACAAAACGTCAGAACCTTTGACGATCCAGGATGAGTTTGCCGTGCCGCCAGAGGACAGCGCCGAGCCCTCCCCGCTGGTCTGAGCCCGACACTGCGGCAGTCCCTGCGGACGGCCTTGTGGCGGTCGTTGGCCCGAGCATATGCCGCATGCGCGGGCTGATTCAAGGGGCGCGCTAATCGGCGCGCCCCCACGCCCACTGAAAACAAATGCCATGCCCTTCATCACCCCCACGGACAAGACTGAGCTGTACTTCAAGGACTGGGGCCAGGGCCGCCCGGTCATCCTGCTGCACGGCTGCCATCGTCATCTGACAGGGGGGACGATCTGGCGATGGCTCTGGCCAATGCTGGCTACCCCGCCATTGCCTACGACCGCCGAGGTTTCGGTCGGTCCTCTCAACCCGGGAGCGGCTACGACTACGAGTTGACCGCCTGGGCGGCATGCTGGCGCGCCGCGCAGATAAGGTCGACAACCTCGGCGAATGCCGTTTCATCGTCCTTGGCTGCCAAGCGAGCACTGCCACTGTCGGTGCCCCGGCGAACCGCCGGCTTTGCCTTGGGTTTCGCCTGGCCCTTGGTCGTGCTTGACTCGCCACCAACCAAGGCATCCGGGTCGGCGCGTGTCCATTGAGCCTGGAGCCGAGCCCGGGCGTCTATTCTTGCGACACCGTCACAACAATCGGCTTGCTGGAGGAAACACACCCAGCCGCAAGCTTGCCCCGCAGCAGGCCGTGGCTGACGAGGGCCGGGTACGCCGCCAGCGTGCGCCAGGGCTGCGGCTCGCGGAAATGGCGGTTGAAACTCTTGCTGGGCGTCGCTTGGTCCACTGCAAGGGGTTCTCTCTTTAATGCGCGCCGGGCCTTGGCCTAACGGCCACCATGTTGCGCGGCGATGGTGAGCAACTCCTGAGGGGTGGGCTTATCCCAGTCCGTGCCCTTGAAAAACCGGATCAGTTCACCGGTAACCATCGGGTGCTTCCACCCATTGGTTTCAAGCCGCTTGCGGATCGACGGGTGTACGCCGCGCTCATAGAGCTGCGCCCGTAGCCGCTCGACCCAGTTTGCTTGCGTCTCGGGCGAGAGCGCCTCGAACTCTGCCAGCACGAGCGCCCGCCGAGTGCTGACCCATTCAGCGGCCCAGCCTTCCAAAGCTGCAGCCGCAGCAGCACTGTTGGCTGGTGGAGGAGCAATGCCCCCAGCAGCCTTCTTGGCGGCCGCTGGAGAACTGGATTCGAGAAGCGCCCGCAAGTAGCGGTAAGGGTCGCGCAGAGGCTCTGGAAATTCGTTGGCTATGCGCTTTACAAGTGCATCGAGCCCGGCACTCATGGCCTCGTTGCCATGCGCCTGGATCAACGCTTCGGCGTCTTCTGAGCGGATACCGGTCGCCGTCGCGCGCACCACCTGAGACAAATCGACAGGCACAGGTGGGTGCCGCAATGGCAGCGCTTCCTGCTGCTTCTTTCCTACCCTGAACTGGATGTCGGAGATGAAGCGCCCGGCCTTGTGCTCGATCAGTTCGACGTCGAGGTCTGTCACCGCGTTGACCTCGGCGATGGCTAGCTTCAGCACATCGCGCTTGAAGAAACGGTACTCCTGCTTGACCGAGTCATCGGTGTCGGGGCTTCCCGTCAGGACAGGCCGCCACCATGGCCATGGTTGCCGTGCAGTCAGGCCTACATCGCGGTATCGGGCGCAGATTTCGTAGAGCACCACGCCCGAGTGGCGCCGGAGCTGCGAGATGACGTCTAGGCGCAGCCTGGCGAATCGCTGCGGCTCAAGCAGTTCATTCTTGATGTTGGGCGCGAAGGACCACTCAACCCAGTTTTCGCCACCCTGCTTGTAGACCTTCGCGTGGGCCAAAAGACCAGCAACGTTCCATGCCTCGCCCTCCCCTGCCGTGGGCGATTGCCACTCAACTGTGGTGCTGACCATCGCGCGCAGGTGCTGCTTGACGATCTCTCGGGCGTTGGAATTAAAGTCCACACCGCGCAAGATGCTCTGCAGCGGCGCCCGGAAGACCTCCTGTTCGATGCCCTGCTCTTGTGCGATGTAAAGCAGCACGTTGTAGGCCTTGCGTGCCAAAACGGTGATCTTGCTGGATTTCGTGGGAACGATCGCCAGCGTGTTGACCGGCTTGCGGAGCGGGTTCTCGATGAGATCCTTCTGTGCGGCGCCCTGACGGCTCATGTGAAACGTTCCATTCCGCCATCGTAGCGTGAAAAGTAACTTTCACGTTCTTTTGCGACGACCCAAATGTCCTCACGTCAGGGCATTTTGTGTTGTGACGACTGATCATTGGAGTGCGCAGTTGCTACCCAAAAGTCCTCACGTTGCCTTCGGTGGCCAGTTGCCTAGAAGCCCTCACGTCTGTCTCGCACCCGCGCCGACAGCCTGTTCGCCCTTGCAACACTCATTTGTCCGTCTGGCCACGCGAACTTCCGACACGGAAGCCGCCGGGACGCGCGGCTGTCACCTAAAAGGGCTCACGTGAAGGCGGCGACTGCATCACCCAGCGTCGGCCAGCTCTTCGCGGCGCGCCATGAGCAACAAACACATATCCACTCACGCGGCAGCCTAGGAAGCCTCACACAGCGACCCATACCCACTCACACCGCCTCCTAAAAAGTCTCACGCAACCTCCTATATCCTCTCACACCGATAGAACTAAGTGCTTGATTAATAAACAGATTTCCGAGTCTAAAGGTTTTAAAGGGTTTGAAGGTTTGGAACCTATTGAACCCGCGCTGAGTGACTTTTGCGTCAGAAAGCAGTGCGAGAACGCCCGCGGTAGCTGTTTTGGCGCGCAATCGGCCGATTGGTTTACGAATGTTGCGGCATTGCGGAGATAAACGTCAAGTGAGCGGTAAACTGGCGCCTGGAGGAGTACATGTCAAAGCTCAGTATCAAGGCCCCTGCCCCGATTGGCCTTGCGGACATCGCGGAACAGGCTGCCCACGCCGTAGAGATGATGTCGCAAATCCGTTCGGCGATGTTGTCGCCATCAACGCGGAAGGCAGCACCTGTCTGGAACCTTAGCCAGCTTGCACAGCTGCTTGGCATTGAGAAGGGCTCACTGACGCACCGGATGGGTCGTGGTGATCTGCCGCCGGGCACGTTGAACGATGTCGGAAATCGGCGCCAGTTCACTCTCCCAGAGGTCAGAACGTGGGTCAGGGAGTACCGCAGGGAAAGTTTGCGTCCGAGCGGTGCGGAGGCCGTGACCATCAGCATTGCGAACTTTAAGGGCGGTGTTGGCAAGACTACGACAGCGATCACTCTGGCTCAGGGGATGTCGCTGCTCGGGCACAAGGTGCTGGTCATTGACACCGACCCGCAGGGTTCGTTGACCACCCTGTTTGGGATACTGCCAGACGCCGAGGTGGAGGAGGAGGACACCATCCTGCCGTTGGTCATGGGCGCAGAGACTTCGATTCGCTATGCAATTCGCCCAACATACTGGGACGGCATCGACCTGGTACCCGCCTCTCCATTGCTCTTCGGTGCGGAGTTCGCGCTGCCGGCGCGGCAGACCAAGGAAGAGGGTTTCGAGTTCTGGAATGTCTTGAACTTCGGCATCGACGACGTGCGCACCGACTACGACGTCATCGTGATCGACACCCCCCCTGCCCTGTCCTACACGACGATCAACGCGCTGTTGGCCAGCAACGGAATCATCATGCCGCTGCCTCCCAGCACGTTGGACTTCGCTTCTGCGGCTCAGTTTTGGTCTTTGTTTTCTGATCTGACCACGCAGTTGCTGACCAACCGAGGACACGACAAGCAGTTTGATTTCATGAACATCCTGCTCAGTCGGGTCGACAGCTCGGATGCCACCGGTGCGATCGTCAAGCAGTGGATTCAGAGTACCTATGCCAATCGTGTCTCCGTATTGCCCATGGAGATACCCAAGTCTGCGGTGACCGCGTCAGCGACCGTTGAGTTTGGTACGGTCTTTGACATCACCAAGTACGACGGCAACGCAAGAACCTTCAAGCGCGCCAGGGATGCCTATGACCTGATGGTGAGCTACATCGAGACTTCGGTTCAATCTGTGTGGCGTCGGCAGGTTGAGTCCAATGCCGGCGCCGCCGCAACGCCGGGTCGTTCCGCCGCGGTGTTGAACCGTTCAACACCCTCTGAGAAAGGGGCTGAATGATGGCAAGGAAGATGTTCGAGAAGGCCGGTTTGATCCCTGGTTTGCAGGCCGGGCCGAAGCCGGCCAGCGACAGTGCCCCGGTGGCAGAGCCACCAAAGGCCAAGACAGCACCAGGGACGATGATGGGTTTCCTGACGGCGCAATCTGGCGCGGTTCAGGAGGCCGAAGCGCTGAAGGCGCGCGTCAAGTCGCTGGAGGACGAGGCGCCCCTTCGAAAGCTTGATCCATCCCTCATTCAGCCGTCAAAGTGGGCCAACCGCCACGAAGCGTCGTTTCTCACCGCTGAATTCAAGGAACTGAAGGCTGATATAGCTGCGGCAGGCGGCAACGTGCAGCCAATCAAGGTTCGCCCTGTGTCGGCGTTGAACGGTTCAACACCCACAGTCGGACCGAATTTCGAGCTGATCTTCGGGCATCGCAGGCATCGTGCCTGCGCTGAACTTGGCCTTCCGGTCCTTGCGGCGATTGAAGAGGCGACTGACGTCAGCCTGTTCGAGCAGATGGAGCGCGAGAACCGCGGGCGCAAAAACTTGTCTGCTTGGGAGCAGGGGACGATGTACCGCAGGGCGCTGGATGACGGTCTCTACAGCTCACTGCGCCGACTGGCGGAAGGCCTGAGCGTCGACGTCTCGCTGGTGTCCAAGAGCGTTTCACTGGCGCGGTTGCCCGATGACGTGGTTGCGGCCTTTCAGAGCCCGCTCGACATCCAATTCCGTTGGGCTGCGCCGCTCACAGAGGCGATGCAAAGAGACCCTGAAGGCACTCTGGCTAGAGCTCGTGCCATCGCAGAAGCGCGCGGTGATCTGGGTGCTGCAGCCATTCTGTCGAAGCTGGTCGGGCTGCCTGAATCAGCACCTGACCGGTCGAAGCCTCAGGGTTTGACGATCTCCAAGGCAGGGAAGGTTGCTGCAAAACTGACTTCGGACGCGAAGGGGAGGGCGGTCGTCCGGTTCGAAGCCGGCGCGCTGCCAGAGTCCAAACGAAAGGCGCTGGTCAAGGTCATCGAAGACCTCCTCAAGGCCTGAAGCCGAGACCTTGATGGCGATGCCGTCCCAAGGTCTCGGTACGGGCGTTTACTAGGAACATCTCTTCGTCTGAGAGCCGCCTCGACAGCGCCCGATCATTGATCAGATCGCCGCTGCGCCAGGTCGAGTGCCAGGATGGTCGCTGCAGCCTGTACTTCCTGCGTCCAGTTTGCGGCTGCGGGCTCTTCCCAGTGCTCGATGCTCGCGGAGGCCAGCGCACCGCCTTCTACGTGGACATCGCCTTCCGTCGCCGATAAAGACGCCGTAGCGCTTGGTCGAGAACGGACTGCGCGCGGTGGTTCGAGCCCGTTCGCCGGGCGTCCTTGCTGGAGTTCAGGCCTAGGGCGATGAACTTCCCAGAGGTCTCTGGGGTTTGATTGGCTGCGTCCTTGCAGCCGAGGAAGTGGGAACGAGAAACTTGTGTCTAGGCTCCAGTAACCATCCTCCACAACGCCGCGCTGAGCTGCAACCCGGAGCACCGCCGGGGCTCGATGCGGCCCTTCGTCGGCCAATGCATAGATCTTGATCTATCCCTACTCAAGGAATAGACTCTGATATATGCCATCGGATCCACTGCTGACCCAAACCGCCAAGCTCTTCATTAACGGCCGCAGCCAGGCCGTGCGACTGCCTGCGGCTTTTCGGTTCGACACCAAGGAAGTCTTTATTCGGCAGGATCCGAAGACCGGCGACGTGATCCTGTCGCGCAAGCCAACCACGTGGGATGGGTTCTTTGCGGCATTGCAGGCCGCCGATGTCCCTGAAGATTTCCTGAGCGAAGCGGAGCGGGCCCAGGGCAGCCACCGCCGGGATCCGCTCGAGGGCTGGCGCGAATGACGCGCTACATGCTCGACACCAACGCCGTCAGCCACCTCCTCAAGAAGCACCCTGAAGTTGCACGTCGGGTGGTTGCAGTGCCGATCACTTCTTTGTGCATCTCAGCCATTACCCAGGGCGAACTGCTATTCGGCCTGGCCAAGCGGCCTGACGCCACGGCGCTCCACGGCGCGGTACGGGAGTTCCTCCGGCGGGTCGATGTCTTGCCCTGGGACGCAGCCACCTCAGAGGTCTACGGACCCGCCCGTGCCGCCACCCAGCGCGAGGGCAGGGTGCTGGCGCCGATGGACCTCCTGATCGGCGCACACGCCCTAAGCATCGACGCCGTCTTGGTGACGAACGACCGCGCCTTCGGGCAGCTTTCAGGCCTGTCGACCGAAGACTGGACCGAAAAATCCCGCTAGAAAAGAGAGCACGTCGGGCATAGCTTCGGCAGCGATTGCTACATGATAAGTATCCTTATCATGGTGCTTGGAAATCGGCCGCATATCAGCTTGTTCTGAGCGACACTCGGGCAAGTGCTTGATTCGCCAGCTTCTATATCTGCCGTGCCGGATCGGGCCGGTGTCTCAAAAGATCCGCCCAACCGAGCTGAGCTGAAGTCTCTACAATCTAGACAGCTAGCTTGTCATTGAGCGAACGACCCAATGCTGGAGATCTCACCATGACCACTATCGGCATCTTCGAAGCCAAGAACCGCCTGTCCGAGCTCGTCGAACGCGCGGCGCGCGGCGAGGAGATCGTCATTACCCGGCGCGGTGAACAAGTCGCCCGCCTGATGCCGCCCCGAGTTCCCGACGCGCTCGGCGCAGCGCAAGCCTTGGCCACCAGAATCCGCCGTTCTCGCGCGGGCCAGCCGGCGGGCAACGGGGTGTCCATCCGCGAGATGATTGAAGAGGGCCGACGTTGATTGCGGAGCCGGACCGGGAGGCAAGGGAGAACCGGGAGGTCCGCAAGGCTCCGGCCGGTGCGCTGCCACCGGGCTGGGTGATCGACGCCTCGGTCACGATGCCATGGTTTTTCGCCGATGAGGCCACGCCGTTCACCGAGTCGCTGCTCGATGCGCTGAGCGCCCAGGTGCTGTGGGCGCCAGCGCTCTGGGTGCTTGAGTGCACCAACGTTCTGCAAAGCGCTCAAAGGCGGCGCCGAATCGACGTCAACCGTCGCGCGGAAATTGCCGGCGAACTGAGCGCATTGCCGGTGCGCCTGGATGCAGAAACCCCGGACTTCGTCAGTCTGGACCGCCTGGCGGCCGCCCATGGTTTGAGCGCCTACGACGCCGCCTACCTCGAGCTCGCTCTTCGTCGGTCCCTGGTGCTGGTCAGCCTGGATGTTCAATTGATCGCGGCTGCCAAGTCCCTGGGACACCCGGTGCTGAGTGTCGACGCAGACCTCCGCAACTGATTGGCAGACGCGTGCATGGGCAATCCTTTTGACGCGATTGGTCGCTGGCCGCTGTGCCTGGACGCCAAGGCTTGGGAGCGAGGCGGCATCGATCTGGCTGCCAGGTGTTTGCTGTGGGTGCTATGACCGCGGGCGCAGGGCAGGGCGCTGGTTTGGGAGTTCGGGCGCCCGTCTTGGGCGCATCCACCCGCACAGGCCCGCACAGCGACTCGCCGGCGAGCGCCGCTCGCCAGCGAAAACTGCACGTCGGTCACTTTGCCTTCATGCGCTCGGTGGTCCAGGGGCTCGATGCCCGAGAGAGCTGGGAGCGCTACTTCCGGGTCGAGGGGGAGGCCACAGATCAGCGCACCGTTCGCGCCACCATCGCCTGGATCCGTGACGAGTTCGCCGTCGCGGCCAAACGCCAGGACCGGTTCGGCACGGCGCGCCTGGTGCGCATAGACGCCACCCGCATCGCCGACCCGTCGCTGGCGTTGCCCAGCCTCGAAGCTTTCGCTGAAGCGCACGGCCTCGAAGACGAGCGCCAGGCCGACCAGATCGCCGCCTACGAGGCCGAATACGGTCGGGCAACCCAGCGCCTGCGCAACCGCGCCCGCCTGATTGAGCGACAACTCGAAGCGCTGCGCTGGCTCGAAGGTTTGATTGCCCAGCCGCCCAAGGCCGGCGATTCGGTCGCCGCCTGGTTGAACCCGACGCTGGCCAGCCACCTGGAGGAGGCCGACATCTTCACGCTGGCGCAACTGGTCGAACGCATCAACGGCGTGGGCCGGCGCTGGTACGCCGGCATCAAGGCCATGGGGGAGGGCAAGGCCTTGCGCATCGTCGAGTGGCTGCGGGACGTGGCGAGCGCCCAACAAGACACCGCACACTCGGCCAGCACCGGGCTAGAGCTAGGTCGCCACGTCGCGCTGGCGCGCAGCAAGCTCTACGCTCATGAATTGAGCGCCATCGTCGCGCCGGCCACCGCCATCCGCCCGCTCGAGAAATTCATCGTGCCGGTGGAGCTCGACGGCAGCCGCGGGCTGTTCAGGCGCCCGCAGGCGCTTTGCCTGCTCGAGGCCGGCAACGACTATCAGGCCATCCTCGCCTGGCTGCGCTCCAAGCACGGCCTGACCCCGGATCAGAAGGCGCATCTCAAAGCCCGCCGACGCCAGCGTGACACCGGCGTCGAGCAAGGCCTGGACTGGCTGCAGTCGCTCTCCAACACCCAGCGTGCCTACCGCAAGGAGGCCGAGCGCTTCTTGCTGTGGGCCATCACGCACAAGGCCAAGGCCTTGTCGTCGATGAACAACGAGGACTGCACCCAGTACCGCGATTTCCTGGCCGACCCGCAGCCGCGCAGCCGCTGGTGTGGGGACCGGGCTCGTGAGCGCTGGTCGCCGCTGTGGCGGCCCTTCGAGGGGCCGTTGTCGGCATCGGCCCAGCGGCATGCGGTCACGATTTTGAAGAATTTGTATGGTTTCCTGGTCGATCAGAACTACCTGATGGGCAACCCCTGGTCTGCGGTCAGCGTGCCGCGCACCTCCGGGCCGAAGGTCAACGCGGGGCGCAGCTTTAGCCTGGCGCAGTGGGAGTTCATCGAAGCACAGCTGAAGATGCTCACTGGCACGTCGGCAAACCAGCGGCTGAACTTTGGGCTGCACCTGCTTTATGCGACCGGCCTGCGCTTGTCGGAAGCGGTCGCGGCCACGGTTGATGACCTGATTTGGGTCGAGTACCCGCCCGATGCGTCGGACGATCACGAACTGCAGGGGTGGATGCTGCGCGTAATCGGCAAGGGGCAAAAGGAGCGGGAAGTGCCGCTGCCGGCCGACGTGGTGACCGAGCTGACCAGGTACATGGAAGGCAGGGGGCTCGATGCCGACCCGGAGGACATTGGCAACCAGGGGGCGTTTTTGCTGGGCAAGGCCAGCGACGCGGCCGAGCGTGCGCCGGGCTTGAGCACCGGGCAGCCGTTCGACCCCAGGCCGGGCATCGCGGCCACCACGTTCTACGATCAGATCAAACGCTTCTTCGACGACTGCGCCAGCGTGCTGCGAGGGCAGGGCGACTCAAAGGGCGCCGAGCGTTTTGCAAAGGCCAGCACCCATTGGATGCGGCATTCGCACGCCAGCCACGCGATTGCCAGCGGCATGCCGATCGAGATTGCGCAGCAAAACCTGGGACACGCCTCGCTGGCTACCACCACCGTCTACGTCACGACCGAAAAGCGCCGGCGCATGAAGGCGGTCGAGGCGTTTTGGCGGAAGTAGAAGGCGGCCACGGTGGGCAAACGTCGCACAGCATCGATCTCAAGTCGCAATCTCATCGACGCAGTGCTGCGCGTCGAGCGGATGGGTTTTGACG
>JBKJKU010000025.1:0-43383 GCA_046597355.1 Aquabacterium sp. | reverse complement strand
TGATGCCCATGGCCACGCCGATGTCGGCCGACTTCAACGCCGGCGCGTCGTTCACGCCGTCGCCCGTCATCGCCACCACGTTGCCGTCGGCCTGCAGTGCATCGACGATGCGCAGCTTGTGGACCGGCGCCACGCGGGCGTAGACCGAGGTCTCGCGCACCGCGGCCGCAAAGCCGGCGGCGTCAAGCGCGTCGAGATCGGCGCCGGTGAGGGCCTTCGCGCCGGGCTCGACGATGCCCAGGTCGGCGGCGATGCGCGCGGCCGTGCGCGGGTGGTCGCCGGTGATCATCATCACGCGTATGCCCGCGCGGCGCGCCTCGCGAATGGCCACGCCCGCCTCTTCGCGCGGCGGGTCGATGATGCCCACGGTGCCCACAAAGATCAGTTCGCGCTCCAGCGTCTCGGTGGCCTGGGGGTCTTCACCGGCGGCGAGCGGGCGGTAGGCCACTGCCAGGGTGCGCAAGGCTTCGTCGGACAACGCGTTGACATCGGCCAGCGCCCGCGCCCGCAGCGCGTCGTCGAAGGGCACCACGTTCGTGCCGACACGGGTGCGCGTGCAAAGCTTCATCAACACATCGGGCGCGCCCTTGGTCACGACGATGAGTGCATCGCCCTGCTCATGATCGCGCTCGATGCTGGACATCAGCTTGCGCTCCGAGCTGAATGGGATCTCGGCGACGCGCTCGAAGCGCCGCTCGCGTCTTTCGGTCACACCCAGCTTGCGTTCGGCCACCAGGAAGGCGGCCTCGGTCGGGTCGCCGTGGATCTCCCACTCGCCGCTTTCCGCCTGGCGCAGGTCGGCATTGCTGGCCAGGCTGCCGCCGCTGAGCAGCACCAGGTGCTCGGCATGCACCGGCCCGCCGGTCAGCTCGCTGCCCTGGTGCTCGACCCGCCCCTGCGGCGCATAGCCGACGCCGGTGACGTGGCTGTCGCCCGAAGCGGTCATCACGCGCTCGATGGTCATCTCCGCGCGTGTCAGCGTGCCGGTCTTGTCAGAGCAGATCACCGAGGCCGAGCCCAGCGTTTCGACCGACGACAGGTTCTTGACGATGGCATGGCGCTTGGCCATGCGCTGCACGCCCATGGCCAGCACCACCGACAGGATCGCCGGCAGGCCCTCGGGCACTGCGGCCACGGCCAGCGACACGCCCAGCAGCAGCACGGTGATGACGTCCGATGCCTTGCGGATGTCGGACAACAACAAGACGGTGACAACCACGACGACGGCAATGATCACCACCGCAATGCCGAGCGTGCGGCCGATGCGGGCCACCTCTTTTTGCAGTGGCGTCGGCGCCTCGACGGTGGCCTCCAGCATCGCTGCGATGGCGCCCATCTCGGTGCGCATGCCGGTGGCTGTGACCACGGCGCGGCCCGTGCCCTGCGCAACGGACGTACCCTTGAACACCATGTTGAGCCGGTCGCCCAACGGCGCCGCCTCACGCAGGGTGGCGGCGTCCTTCAGCACGGCCTCGCTCTCGCCGGTAAGCGAGGCTTCCAGCACGCGCAGCGAGGCGGCCTGCAACAGCCGGGCGTCAGCGCCCACGGCATCGCCCTCGCCCAACACCAGGATATCGCCGCGCACCAGTTGCGCGCTGGGCACGCGCTGCTCCTGGCCATCGCGCAACACTGCCGAGCTGACAGCAGTCATGCGCGCCAGCGCCGCAACGGCGTTCTCGGCGCGGGCTTCCTGCATGTAACCCAGGACACCGTTGAGCAGCACGACCATCGAAATCACGAGTGCGTCCACCGGCCAACCCGTGCGGCCTTCGATGACCCAGGCCACCAGCGCAATGACCACGGCGGCCAGCAGCAAATAGACCAGCGGATCCGCGAACTGCGCCAGGATGCGGCGCCAGCGAGGCTGCGCTGGCGCGGCCCGCAATTCATTCGGCCCGTCCTGTTCGAGGCGGCGAATGGCATCCTGTGACGTCAGGCCGTGAACGAGGTCTGAACCGACGGCCTGGACCACACCGCCCGCCTCGCAGCGCGAAGGATCAGGCAAGTCCTGCGGGGCGGGCGTTTCGGGCGGGGTTTTCAATGCGTCAAAAGAAATCGAGACCGGCCTGACCTGCCGACCTGATCAGGCCGCCTGCCTCAGCGGCGAGCCGGCCTGATTCAGTGCGGAGACCTCACTTGCGCGCCGCAAGCCACTTGTCCAGCTGCGCGATCTCCTTCTGCTGGGCAGCAATGATTTTGCGCGACATGGCCTTGAGCTCAGCAGACTTGCCGTGAGCGATTTCGGTCTTGGCCATTTCCACCGCCTGCTCATGGTGCATTTTCATCAGCATCGCGAAGTCCCGATCGGTGTCACCCGTGGTCTTCATCATCTTCATGCTGTCCATGCCGCTCGTCATGGCCTTGTGCATCTGGTCGGCGCCATGGGTGTCGCCCTTGCCCATCCCCATGCCCATCCCGGTCCCCATGCCTGCCCCACTGGTTGATGGCATCTTGGAACCGGGCGACGAAGCGGCCTGACTCTGCGCCTGGGCCGTGGTGGTCAGTGACAACGCGAGTGCGGCAACAGCGGCAAACGCAAGGATGGGGTGTGGCGATTGACGCATGGGAATTGACCTTGGTGTGGGCGTGTTCTGTAACAACCATCAGCGCTGGCGGTGCAGGCTTCGGAAGTTTGCTTTTGGCTGATCGCACGCTGGCGCTGGCGCAAGCGAGGATTCACCGGCCCGATCATGGCCATGCGGATGAACCGCCTCGGTGCGTTGGCGCACCCAACAAGGCTGAATGTGTGCTGCGCAGGACGCCAAGACCCCGCTGTATCGACAGTACAGACACTGGCCCATTTCTCGCTCACCGGCGAAACAGCGGGGACACTCCCAATTCGGGCACAGGGGCCATTGCTGCCTCAGGGGCCGTGCGGCGTGTCGCAACTTCGACCGCTACACTGTGCATGAAATGCGTCGCGCCGCTGTCCTCTTCCTCATCCTGTTCGGCATGCTCTGGCAATCGCTAGCGCTGGCGCGCGTTGGCTCGACGGTGAACGCCCTGACCGACCTGCCGCATGCATCGCTGCACTGGCAGGGTGAAAACCACCACCACCACAGTGATGGGTCTTACCACCTGGACGACTCGAAGGAGTCAGTCCAGCACATGGTCATTGACCATCTGGGCGCATCGCTGGCGATGGCAGCGCCGTCATTGCACGCGCTTCCGCCACTTGGGTCGGCGGCCCCTGGTGTGCTGCACGCGCTACCCGTTCCCAACCCTACCCTCGACGGGTTGCTCAGACCCCCTCAGCCCTACTCCTGACCCGCCTCTGCGGCGGACGTCTCACCATGGACGCCCGCCCCACGCTGCCCGGCAAACTTTGCAAGCGCTTGTCCACCCTTGGTGTGATCTGACCGCGCTTGCAGCCGGCCCCGGCTGTTGACCCGTCAGGACTTTCGTGAAACCACTCCCTTGGCTGTGTGCCTGCGTGATAGCGGGCAGCCTGTCCGCCGGGCCTGTCCAGGCCCAGTCCACCGCAACCCCGGCTGGCCCCCGATCCGCCCTGCCATCCGCGCCCGGCCCCAGCGCCGACAGCGTCAGTCTTCGCACCGCCTTGGATGCCGCGTGGCAACGCGCGGTCGCCGCACGCGAAAGCGCCGGCCAGCGCCGTCGCGCTGAGGCCGACCGCGCCGCTGCGGGCAGTTTCTGGGCTTTGCCGCCGTCGTTGGCGCTGAGCCACCGTGACGACCGCCTGCAAGGCAACGCCGGCAGTCGCGAGACCGAGATCGGCGTGTCGGTTCCCTTGTGGCTGCCCGGCCAGCGGGCCGCCCGCTCAGGCACGGCTGAAGCCGCGGCGGCGCAAGCAGTCGCCGGCGAGCAGTTGGCACGCCTGCTTCTGGCCAGTGAACTGCGCGAAGTGGCGTGGCAACTCGCCGCCTTGCAGGCCGAAGCCAACGAAGCCGACACCCAGTCCCAGGGGCTGAAGCAACTCGCCGACGATACCGAGCGCCGCGTTCGCGCCGGCGACCTGGCGCGCACCGACGCCTTGGCCGCCCAGGCCGAACTGCTGACGGCGTCAACGCTGCAGTCCGACCTGCGCCAGCGCCTGCGGGCGGCACGCACGCGCTGGGCCCTGCTCACCGGGTTAACGGCAGCGCCTGATCTGACGACCGCGGCGGCCATCGATGGCGCATCCGGATCCGCAACCTCAACCGCCGTCCTACACCCTGAACTTGAACTGGCCAGCCGATCTACCGAGCTGGCACGAAAGCGCGTCGAGCTGATGCGCCTGTCGCGCCGCGACGCGCCCGAACTGAGCGTGGGCCTGCGCCAGGATGTTCCCGGTCGGGCCGAAGTCGCGCGGGGCAGCCTGGTCATCGGACTGCGCCTGCCCTTCGGCACCGACGACCGCAACCGTCCGCTGGAGGCCGCAGCACTCGCTGAGCTGGACGTGGCCGAAACCCACGAGCTGCGGCTGCGCGAGCGCCTGGACCGCGACATCGATGCCGCACGAGACGCCCAGCGTTCCGCCGAGGTGCAACTTGAAGCCGAGACCGTCCGCGCCCGCCTGCTGCGCGAGCGCGCCAACCTGATCGACAAGTCCTTCCGTGCCGGTGAAACGCCCTTGCCCGACCTGTTGCGCGCGGTCGCCGCCGCAGCCCAGGCCGACAGCGCCGTCGCCCGCCAGACCGCCGCGCTGGGCCTTGCGCACGCCCGCTTCCAACAAACCCTGGGACGCCTGCCATGAAGCCTCTGCGCATCCGCCGCGCCACGCAGCACCTGCTGGCCGCGGCCCTGATGTCCCTGCCACTGACCACCCCCGCGCCGGCGATCGCCGGCCCCGGTGCCCATGGCCCCACCGGCGAGCACCTGGACGGCCCGCCAACGGTGCGCGCTGCATCGGCACTGCCGCGTGTTGGCTCAACGTCGGAAACCTTCGAGCTGGTCGCCGAACTGCGCGCCAGCGAACTGGCCATCCTCGTCGACCGTTACGAATCCAACGAACCGGTGCTGGGCGCCAAGCTCGAAGTCGAGAGCGGCGCGCTCAAGGCCGTGGCGGCGTTTCGCGCGGATCAAGGCGACTACGTGGTCACCGACGCGGCCATGCTCAAGGCACTGGCCGCGCCCGGCGAGCATGGCCTGGTCTTCACGCTCGTGGCAGGCAACGACAGCGACTTGCTGGACGGCAAACTGACCAGCGCCTCGGTGGGCACCGCCGCTGGCACCAAGCACGCCGATGCACACAACCCAGGCGACGATGACCATGACCGCGACCAGCCACGGGAACGCGCTGCGTGGATCGGCGCCAGTGTGCTGGCCCTGGGTCTGATCGCCGGCATGGCGTGGTGGCATCTGCGTCGCCGCAAATCCGATAAGTTTCAAGGAGGCCTGTGATGGCGATGAACACGCCCCGGAAATGGGGACCGAACACCGTGGTTGCCGCGATCACGCTGGCCGCTGGTCTGCTCTGGCTGTCGCCTGTAGGGGCCGCTCCGGGCGCCCATGGTCCCAACGGCGAGCACCTCGACGCGCCTGGCACGGCAGTCAACGCGTCCGGTTTGGCCCGCCTGCCGGACGGCAGCGTCAGCGTGCCCAAGTTGGCTCAGCGGCGCATGGCCATCCGCACGGTTCTGGCGCCCATGTCGGAGGCTGCCGCCACGGTGGAGCTGTCGGGGCGGGTGGTCATGGACCCCAATGCCAGCGGCCGCGTGCAGGCCGTGTTTAGCGGGCGAATCGAGCCGGGCCCCAAGGGCCTGCCAGTTGCCGGCCAGTCGGTCAAGCGCGGTGAGGTGCTGGCCTACGTGCGCCACCACGCCGAGCCCTACGCCCAGGGCGCGCAGCAGGCCCAGCTGGCAGACCTGCGCGCACAGCGGCAACTGGCCGAGCAGCGGGTGCAACGCCTCGAAGGCCTGGAGGGCACGGTGCCGCGCAAGGACATCGACGCCGCTCGCAGCGAGGCACAGAGCCTGGCTGAGCGCGAGCGCAGTATCGGCGTCAGCCTGGTGGCCCGCGAGGCCATGACGGCGCCGGTCGGCGGGGTGATCGCCCGCGCCGACCTCGTTGTCGGCCAGGTGGTCGAGCCGCGGGATGTGTTGTTCGAAGTGGTAGACCCTGCGCGCATGCTGGTCGAGGCGACAACTGCCGACCCGACGCTGGGTGCGCGCGTGGCCGGCGCCTCGCTGCAGGGTGTGCCCGAGGTCAGGCTGCGCCTGCTGGGCGCTGCGCGCACGCTGCGCGACGGCGTGCTGCCCATGACCTTTGCCGTGGCGCCACTCAAGCCTGGCGTGGCACTGCCGGTCTTGCCGCTCGCGATCGGACAGCCGGTTACCGTGGTGGCGCACCTGCGGGAGCGCATCCAGGGCGTGGTGCTGCCGGCGCAGGCCGTGGTGCGTAACCCGTCCAACGAACCCATCGTCTGGATCAAGTCGGGTGCCGAGCGCTTTATCCCGCAGCCGGTGCAGGTGCGGCCGCTTGACGCCAGCACCGTGGTGGTGACGCAAGGCCTGAGCGCCGACAACCGCGTGGTGGTGCAAGGTGCACCGCTGATCGCGCAGATCCGCTGAACGAGGGCAGCAAATGTTCAATTGGATCGTTCGCACCAGCCTGCACAACCGCCTGTTCGTGCTGGCGGTGGCTGCGCTGCTGATGACCTACGGCGCGATGACGGCCTGGCGCACGCCGATCGATGTCTTCCCGGACCTCAACAAACCGCTCATCACCGTGCTCACCGAGGCCGGCGGCATGGCGCCGCAGGAGGTGGAGCAGCTGATCACCTTCCCGCTGGAGACAGCGCTCAACGGTATGCCCGGCGTCACCCGCGTGCGCTCGACCTCGGGCGTCGGCCTGTCCATCGTCTACGCCGAATTCGCCTGGGGCACTGACATCTACCGCAACCGCCAGTTGGTGGCCGAGCGGTTGGCCCTGGTGCGCACGCAGATGCCGGGCGACATCACGCCGGTGATGGGGCCGGTGTCGTCGATCATGGGCGAGGTGATGCTGGTGGCACTGCCAGTCGTCGAAGGGAGCACGCAGCTGCCACCGGGCCAACCCAAGGCGGCCGCGGCGCTCCCGGGGGACCGGTCGGCACACCTGTCGACCGAGGGTCAGTCATCGCTGCCCATGCAGGCCCGCGAATACGCCGACTTTGTGCTGCGACCCCGGCTGCTGTCGATTGCTGGCGTCGCGCAGGTCATTCCGATCGGCGGCGAGGTGCGCACTCTTCGCGTTGCGCCCGACACCGCACGGCTGGCGCAGTTCGGCGTGACGCTGACACAAGTCGAGCAGGCGCTGAAAGGCTACGCCGGCAACGCAGGCGGTGGCTTCATCGACCTGAACAGCCGTGAGTACCTGATCCGCCACCTGGGCCGCAGCAATCGGGTCGAAGACCTGGCGGGCGTCGCCGTGGCCTGGAAGGACGGGCGACCGGTCCTGCTGGAGCAGGTGGCCAGCGTCGCGTTCGCCGCCGGGCTCAAGCGCGGCGATGCCGGGTACAACGGTCTGCCGGCCGTGGTGCTGAGCGTACAGAAGCAGCCTGATGCTGACACGTTGAAGCTGAGCGCACAAATCGACAGCGCGCTGTTCGAACTGCAGCAGGGCCTGCCGCCAGGCTTGGCGGCACCGCGCGTGCTGTTCCGCCAGGCCGACTTCATCCAGGCCTCTGTCGGCAACGTGGCCGAAGCGCTGCGCGACGGCGCGATCATGGTGGCCATCGTGCTGTTTGCCTTCTTGCTCTCGGTGCGCACCACGGTGATCTCGCTGGTGGCGATCCCGTTGTCGCTCGCCGTGACGGCGCTGGTCTTTCAGTGGCTCGGGCAGTCGATCAACGTGATGACGCTGGGCGGCCTGTCGATCGCCATTGGCGAGCTGGTCGACGACGCGGTCGTAGACGTCGAAAACATCCTGCGGCGCCTCAAGCAGAACAAGGCGGCCGGCTACCCGTTGCCGGCGCTGGAGGTGGTGCGTCGGGCCAGCGTGGAGGTGCGCTCGGGCATCGTCTATGCCACCGTCATCGTTGTGCTGGTGTTCGTGCCGCTGTTTGCGCTGCCGGGCATCGAGGGCCGGTTGTTCACGCCGCTGGGCATCGCCTACATCGTCTCCATCGGCGCGTCCATGATGGTGTCGATGACGGTCACGCCGGTGATGTGTCTTTACCTGCTGCCAACCATGAAGCGCCTGGACCACGGCGACAGCCTGCTGGTCGCGTGGCTCAAGCGGCAGGACACGAAGCTGCTGACCTGGTCCTTCGGCCGCGCACGGCTGCTCATCGCCTTGGCCGTGCTGGCGGTGGCTGGTGCAGCGGCCAGCGTGCCCTGGTTTCCGCGCGCATTCCTGCCGGCCTTCAATGAAGGATCGCTGGTACTGGGCCTGGTGATGCAGCCCGGCACCGCACTGGCAGAGGCCAACCGCGTCGGCGCGGTCGCCGAGGCGCTGATCCGGCAGGTGCCCGAGGTCACCCAAGTGGGACGCCGTACCGGCCGTGCCGAGCTCGACGAACACGCCGAAGGTGTGCACTCGGCCGAGATCGACGTTGATCTGAAGCGCGGGCAAGACCGCAGCGGCCGCGACCGTGAAACCATCATGGCCGACATTCGCGCGCGGCTGTCGTCACTGCCAGCCCAGGTAGCCATCGGCCAGCCCATCAGCCACCGGCTGGACCATTTGTTGTCGGGCGTGCGCGCACAGATCGCCGTCAAGATCTTCGGCGACGACACCGACACCTTGCGTAGCCTGGCCGAGCAGTTGCGCGGGCAATTGGCTGGCGTCCCGGGCCTGGTGGACCTGACGGTCGAAAAGCAAGTGCTGATCCCGCAGATCACCTTGCGGCTGGACCACCGCAAGTCGGCGCAGGTGGGCCTGGCGCCGGGCGAGGCCATCCGCGTGCTGCAGGCGCTGACCGATGGCGTCCATGGCGCCCAGATCGTCGATGGCCCGCGCCGCTACGACTTGGTGCTGCGCTTGCCCGACCCGCAGCGCAGTCCGCAGGACCTGGCGCGCATGCTGATCGACACGCCGGCCGGTCGCATCCCGGTCTCGACTATTGCCACGGTGGAGGAGACCGACGGTCCGAACCAAATCGGCCGCGAGAACGGCCGCCGGCGCATCGTCGTTTACGCCAACACCGATGGCGGCGACATGGGCCGCGTTGTCAGTGACATCCGCGCCATCATCGCCAAGACAGCGCTACCAAGCGGCAACTTCATCAGCCTGGAAGGCCAGTTCCAGGCCCAGGAGCAGGCCACCAGGCTGATCGCCGGCCTGTCGGTGGTGTCGCTGTTCATGATCTTTCTGGTGCTGTATTCACGCTACCAGTCGGTGGTGCTGGCCGGCATCATCATGGCCAACATCCCGCTGGCGCTGATCGGGTCGGTGGCGGCGATGTGGATCGCGGGCGTACAGCTTTCGGTGGCGTCGATGGTGGGCTTCATCACGCTGGCGGGCATCGCCACGCGCAACGGCATCCTGAAGATCAGTCACTACATCAACCTCTGCAAGTTCGAGGACGAACACTTCAGCCAGGCGATGATCGTGCGCGGCTCGCTGGAGCGGCTGACGCCGGTGCTGATGACGGCACTGGTGGCCGCGTTTGCGTTGATGCCCCTGCTGTTGGCCGCCGACGCCCCGGGCAAGGAGATCCTGCACCCGGTCGCGGTGGTGATCTTTGGCGGGCTGATCAGCTCGACGCTGCTCGACACCTTGCTCACGCCGGTGCTGTATTGGCTGTTTGGCAAACACGCCACGCAGCGTCTGACCGCCACAGCGCCGGCGGCGTCGCCAACGGCCGGCGCCGCGCAGGAAGCGTATTGAGTTGCAACCAGGCTTGGCGGCGCCGCCTGCACCAGTGCGCTGCAGATCAGACGGAGTGATGAATAAATGATGAAGCAACTGTTGACCACCACCGTGCTGTGCCTGACCTTGCTGTCGTCCAGTAGCGTATGGGCCCACGGTGACGCCAAAGCCAAGTACGGCGGCGTGGTCGCCACGGCCAGCGACTTCGGTTTCGAGTTGGTAGCCACAGCGACCGGCGCTGCGCTCTACGTCGAAGACCATGGCAAGCCAATGGCTCCCAGTGGCCTGAGCGGCAAGCTGACGGTTCTCAACGGCGCCGAGAAATCAGAGGCCGCACTGGTCGTGTCCGGCGCCAGGCTCGAGGCCCAGGGCGTCAAGCTCGGCCCCGGCGCCAAGGTGGTGGCCGCGATCACGACGGCGGGGAAAAAGACCATCACCGTGCGCTTCAAGGTCAAGTAGGCGGTGCAACACGGCGCCAGCGATCATCGTCATCCAGGCCACGACCGAAGGCGCGCGCAGCAGGTTGCCGTGGGACGTCGGCGCCAGCACGCCGACAAGCCAACCCAGCCAGCGGTGGCTTAAGACCCAGGAAGCGGACGGGTACTTGGCGCGCGGGGTTGGGCGGATACGGCGTGGTCAGGCCGCAAGACAACCCTCAGCGTTGGAAATTGGCTTTCAGGACAACAGGTTCTGCAGTCTTGTTGCTCCACATCCAGCAGTAGTCCTGCTCTGCCTTGACCTGCAACGTGTCTTGGGCCCGCGCGGTCTGCGCCATCTTGGTCGGGTACACCACCTCCTTGCCAACGTGGTAGTGGATGTTGAAGTCGGTCGGCCCGCTGGCCTCAAACGACCACTCCACCTTCAGGCCCGCCGGCAGCTTGGCGCAGACTTCAAAGAACTTGCCAGTGCCGATTTGCTTTTGTTGCATGAACGTGCCGCCGCTGCTCCAACCAATCTCGACAAGCTCTGCGTGAGCCGTCGGCGCCAACGAGACCAGCAGGATGCTGGTGATAAATACCCTGCGTGTGATCATCAAATCTCCCTCAATGCGTAAATGCCTGCTGGCCCTGTCGGCTGGTACAGCAGGTGTGGCTGGTACGGCTCATGCGGTTCATGCGGTTCATGCGGCCTTGCCAAAGTGGGGCCTCCACCGCCTACGGCGCCTTGGCAGGCACGATTTCGGTGACTGTGAACTTGCCACTGTCGTTGATGGCCTTGAACTTGATTTTGTCGCCGAGCGCCAGCTTGTCGAGCATCGCCTTGTCCTTGACGACAAAGACCATCGTCATGCCGGGCATGTCTAGGTTCTTGAGCACACCGTGTTTTAGGGTGATCTTGCCCGCCTCTTTGTCGAGCTTTCGCACTTCGCCGTCGCTCATGTCGGCGGCTGCCGATTCAGCCAGTGAAGGGATGGAAAACACGCTGGCGGTTGCAAACAGCACCAGGGCTGCGAGGGACTTGATGGATTTCATGGGGGTTCCTTGGGGGTGAAACAGGTAGTGGCGCAGGCTGCAGGTTTGGTCGTGTGGCGTCAACGCTTGTGGTCCGGCTGGCCGTCGCCCTTGCCGGTGGCGGCGACCTTGACCTTGCCCACCATGCCGGCCTGGTAGTGGCCGGCGATCAGGCACGCGAAGTCGAAATCCCCGGCGCGGTTGAAGGTCCAGACGATCTCGCCGGTCTTGCCGGCGCTGACGTGGGCCATGTAGGGCTCGGCGTGCTCCATCGTCGGAAACTTCACCATCAGCGCTGCATGCTCGTCGAGCTCTTTCTTGGTGCCTAGAACGAATTCATGCAGCATCTGGCCTTGGTTCTTGATGACGATGCGCACGGTTTCGCCCTGCTTCACGTCGATCCGGTCGGGCGTGAACCGCATGTTGTCCGTCATCGTGAGCTTGATGACTCTCTTGGCCGCTTTGGCATCACCGGCGATGCCCCAGTCCTTTTGCTCCTTCTTTACCGGGCCGTCTTTTTTGCCGTGGTCGTCCTTGTGGGCCGACGCTGCCGTGCACATCACGGCGATGAGGGTAGCGAGTACATAAGTCTTGATCGGTGCCATGGAATTCCTTGGGGTTGCGTGGGTTTGAGTAAGCTGTCAGTGGCCCGAATGGCCGCCGCTTGGCTTGCGCACCGTGACCTCGACGGCCTTGTCTGGCCGGGCCACGGGCGGCATAGAGCCCACGCCTTCGGCCTTGAAACGCGCCGGCTGGGCCAGCGGCCCGGTCCATTCGTAAGCCACGGTTCCGGCGGGATGTTTGTACCAACCAGGGTCGCTGTAGTCGCCGGTTTTCTGGTCGGCGCGCACCTTTACAACGCTGAACATGCCGCCCATGCCGACAGCGCCGTAGGGTCCAGTGCCGGTCATCATGGCGGCCGTGTTGTCGGGCAGCGGCATCTCCATCTCGGTCATGTCCTTCATGCCGCGCTCGCCCATCACCATGTAGTCCGGAATGAGTTGGGTGATCTGGCGTGCCACGTCGCGGTGGTCGACACCGATCATGGTCGGCACGTTGTGCCCCATTGCGTTCATCGTGTGGTGGCTCTTGTGGCAGTGGAAAGCCCAATCACCTTCCTCGTCGGCCAGGAAGTCAATCTGCCGCATCTGGCCCACGGCCACGTCGGTGGTCACCTCGTACTGGCGGCTGCTCTTGGGCGTGGGGCCACCGTCAGTGCCCGTGACCAGGAACTCATGCCCGTGCAGATGGATCGGGTGGTTGGTCATCGTCAGGTTGCCGATGCGGATGCGCACCTTGTCATTCTTTTTCACCACCAGCGGGTCGATGCCCGGAAAGATCCGGCTGTTCCAGCTCCACAGATTGAAGTCGAGCATCGTCATGATCTTTGGCGTGTAGCTGCCGGGATCGATGTCGTAGGCGTTGAGCAGGAACACGAAGTCACGGTCCACTTCGTCGATCAGCGGGTGCTTCTGTTTGGGATGCGTGATCCAGAAGCCCATCATCCCCATCGCCATCTGCACCATCTCGTCGGCATGCGGGTGGTACATGAAGGTACCGGGCCGGCGTGCCACGAACTCGTACACATAGGTCTTGCCGGGCGGGATACCGGGCTGGTTCAAACCGGTCACGCCGTCCATGCCGTTGGGCAGGCGTTGGCCATGCCAGTGGACGCTGGTCAGCTCGCCGAGCTTGTTGGTGACGAAGATGCGCACGCGGTCGCCCTCCACCACCTCGATCGTCGGGCCGGGGCTTTGGCCGTTGTAGCCCCACAGGTGGGCCTTGAAGCCGGGGGTCATCTCGCGCACCACGGGTTCGGCCACCAGGTGGAACTCCTTCACGCCCTGGTTCATGCGCCAGGGCAAGGTCCATCCATTGAGTGTGACGACCGGGTTGTAGGGGCGGCCGGTGTTCGGCACCAGTGGTGGCATCGTATCGGGCTTGGTCTGGATGACCGGCTCGGGCAAGGCGGCCATGGCCACCTTGCTCACTGCGGCAGCCGAGGCTGCGGCGGTGATGGCACCGGCGCTGCCGAGAAAATTACGTCGGGAAACCATGGGTGTGTCCTTCAGGTTCATTCGTCATGTTCAGTGGGCGGGGCCGCCAGCCTCGGCCGCTGCCGCCGGGCCGGCCATCGCCGCAAGGTTTGGCTTGCCGATCAGCGCCATGTCCAGGTCGGCCTGGGCGATCCAGAAATCACGCAACGATTCAATGGCGCTGTTGACGCTGGCAATTTGCACGCGGGCGTCAGCCAGCAGCTCGAACACGCCAATCAACATGCCGTTGTAGCGAAGCACGTTTTCCTCGGCGATGCGCTGGCGCAGCGGCACGATCTCGTCACGGTGGTGGCGTGCTATGTCATAAGCCGAGCGGTAATTGCCGTAGGCTTCGCGCACCTCGGAGCGCGCGTTGATGGCAGTCTCGGCCGTGCGGTGCAGTGCCTGCATGTAGACCGCCTCGGCACGCGCCACGCGGGCGCCGCTCCAGTCGAACAGGGGCAACTCAATGCCGATCTCCCAGCCACGCTGGGTGGGCGCCTCGTTTGACGAATTGCGCATCAACCCCACCTCCAGCACGTTGACAAAGCGGGTCACTTGGGTGAGGCCCAGGTTCTTGGCGGTCTGCTCGGCCGCCAGCCGGGCGCCTTGCACGTCCAACCGTTGCGCCATGGCGACGCGTTCGATATCGGGCTGGTCGAGCGCCGCCTTTGGCAGGTCCGGCAGCCGGTTTGGCAACGAGAACTGCGTTTGCGCACCCCACAAGCCCATCAGCCGCGTCAGGCGCTCTCGCGTTGCGGTTTGCGCCTGCTGCGCGCGTGCCAGGTTCAAGGCTGCGTCAGCATAGAAGCCCTGCTCACGTGCCTGCTGCAGCTTGTTGAAGTTGCCCACCGTGGCCATGCGGCGCGCCAGCTCGGCGCTGGCTTCGGCTGCCTGCTTGACCTGGCGCATGTAGCGCACGCCCTCTTCAGCGCCAACCGCCCTGTAGTAGGCCTTGCGGGTGTCGGCGGCGATGGACAGCACGCTCATCGCCACCATGCCCTGGGTCTGCTCGAAGCGCCGCGCCTCGACCTGGTTGATCAAAGGCATGGCCAGCAGGCGCGCCAGATTGAAGTGCAGGCCACGCTCGATCTCCCGCTCGTCGCCCCGCGACCTGCGGCCAAAGCTGAAACCCGGGTTGGGCAGGCGCCCGGCCTGCACCACTTCGGCCTCGGTGATGCCGAGTTCCTGGTAGGTGGCCTGCAGGCCGCGGTTGTTCAACAACGCGATCTGCACGGCATCGTCGACCATCAACGGCTTGGCCATCAATTCGCCCACCCGCCGGGCGATGGCGTCCTGGTCGGCGTCAGACTTGGCGATGACCAGGTCTTTGCCGAGGCGGTCCTTGGCGGTTTGCTGAACCGATCCAAAGCCGCCGTCCGGGCTGAACGATGCGCAACCGCCCACCACGGCGGCCATGGCCAGCAAGGCGCCCGACCGCAGCGGGCGGGCGGGCGCGGTTCGGCGTTGAAAGAATGTGCTCATCTGCGACTCCTCAATTCATCTTGTGGCCAGCATGGGGGTCCTTGGCGCCTGGCACGGGCACGGGCACGGCCTGAGCAGGCTCGGCCGGCTTCGCGCCTGGCGCGCTGGCGCTGCCGGCGGGCATTGACGCTGCTGGCGACGCCGGCAGGGCGGCGTCGCGGGCATAAACCCGCCAGCCACCGATGCGGGTGACGGTGTCGTTGGCGTCACGCCAGGCGCCAACGGGCGCGTCGGCCAAGCGTCGGTACTGCAAGAACGCCGAGGCATGCACCAGCGGCGGCGTGCTGGCTCGGGCGTCCAGCGGATCGGGTCGCAGATCGCCGGCCGGGCGGGCCTGTTGGGCCTGTTGGGCCTGAGGCTGAGGCTGGGCCTGCGCGTTGGCAGAGACAGGCGCGACCAGCACTGCGAGCGTTGTGCCCAGCGTGGTGCACACAACAGCCGCGAATGGCCGAAACAGCGTGAATAGGGACCCCGCAAAAAGCGGCTGCCCCGGTAGAGATGGATACATGGAATCCTCGCGTGGACACAGTGAAAGCGCTGGCCGCCGTGGCTAACCAGGTTCGAGTCATGCGGTGCCGACCCCCGCAGCGATTGCCGCTACAGGGAAGGACAGGTCAGCAGCCAGTGCTGCCTGCCGATGCGGCCGCCGCTTACGCGCGGGGGATTCGAGGGGGGCGCTCGGGCCCGTCGATGACGATGCTGGCTGCCCAGGACCGTGGCAACACAGTGACCTCACGAACCGGGTCGATTGCCGGTGTCATGACCGCGGCGCTGGGCAAAGCCAGCCCGGCACAACAGGACGCACAGGCACTGCACTTTTGGTAAGTCGACCCAGTGGCCTTGGACTCAACTGTGGGCTTGCCGACCTGTGCTGCGCTGGCGGTGTCCGGCGATGTCGAGTTTCTGCCACTGTCGCCCGCCACATCGCCGTCTGCAGCGGGGTGGCTGGCATGACCGTGCGTTGCAGGCGCCGCAGGCGCCAACCACACATCGCCAGGATGCGCGTGAACCTTGGGTTGAGCGGCCGACGCGTCATGGTGGTGCGGGCCGCAATGCAGCATGGCGGCCGCTGCCATTCCCTGCGCGGGAATGGCAAATGCCACAAGCCAGATCAACACGGTTCTGAGCAGTTGCCCCATACCTGCACTCTACAGGAGTTGCCGCGACCGGGTCGGCGCCTACCCGACCGGCCCGTGGGTGTCGGTCGCGCCGATCGCTTGAATGCCGTCTTTGGTTGGCCGGAATGCGCTTTGCTTGCCTAGAGCACCAATCCCTCTTCGATCACCAGCCGCGCCAATGCCTGCTCGAGCATTGTTCGGGCCTTTGACGTGACCGTGTGAAGATGGCGATGCAACACAGCGTCGCTTTCATTTCGTGCAGCACACTCGTTGCTGTACTGCTCGAATCCCACCAACAGCGTGACGATCTCGGCCAAGTGGCGTGGGCACTCACAGGCGACCATCGACGGTATCTCGGTCAGTGCGATCAGTTCAGCGTCGCTGAAGTGCCTGCTGGCCGCCTCGGCGCTGCTGGGAGCCGCCACACCGATGGGATGAGAAGCCACGACAAGGCGGGCCAGTTCTTTGCCGGCAACAGGCTCGCGGCGCACGGTTGCCCCAGCCGCACGAAGCCCCTCGGCGATCGCTTCTGCCCCGAACGAATAGACCACGATGACGTTTGGCGCCGGCAGGTTGTCGCGCAATTTGATCACCCGCTCGGCCAGCGTCGCATGCAGTGATGGCACGTGCAGGACGAGCACATCGGCAGCGCCAGCGCGGGCAAGTTCCCGATCGGCGTGGTCAAGATCGTCGAAAACAAACGCCGGCCCCGGGCGCAGCCGTCCCGCAAGTTTGCGTTCAGCGGCGTGGCCCACGACAACAACCCGTTGCGCCCCCCTCGAAGGAGCCTGGCTGCTCGACGAGAGCGCCACAAGTGCCTCGACATCAAGGTGGGCGACCGTGCCAATGGCATGGCCCTCTGAGGTCAAACGCTTGATGATTCGAAGGCGTTCGATGTCCTTCATCGAGTAGGTGCGCTGGCCCGCGGCCGACTTGGGGGGGGCCACCACGCCATAGCGGTGCTCCCAAATTCGCAGTGTTGAAGCCGACAGGCCCGCCAGGCGCGCGGCAGTGCCGCTGCGCATCAAGGTCGCCGTGCCAGGTTCATTCTTGATGGGTGACTCGGTCATGGGATGGGCCTCCGGGCTGAGCAATAGTCAACCGAATTGTGACGGCATACCATTCTGAAACAGTAATGAAACGCTAATTTTGACGTAAAGACCACACTCTTCTATTCATTTGCGTTTCATTTGTGTGCCGACGCCGAGACACTCGCCGGCATGAAATTGAACAAAACAGATGGCGCTGTGTCTGTTTCACTGCAACCCGGCAAGGCGCTCACGGTTTACTACGACGGCGCTTGCCCGGTTTGCTCGCAAGAAATCGCGCTGTACCGCCGCCAGTCGGGCGCAGATCAGTGTGTCTGGGTTGACGCGTCGTCTTGTCCAGAAGCCGACCTGGGCAATGGACTGTCGCGGGCTGGTGCACTTGCCCGGTTTCACGTTCGCCGTGCCGACGGCGAATTGGTGAACGGCATGCGCGGGTTCGCAGCGTTGTGGCGCTCACTGCCACGTTTCGCCTGGGCCGGCCGTATTGCGTCAGTTGGACCGATCCCACTGTTGCTGGACGCAGCCTACAGCGTCTTTTTGTGGGTGCGTCCCGCTTGGCAAATGCTGCGGACGGTGCCCCCACAACCCGGCGTCACTCACGGCAGCGAACCAAATCCAGATCCGAAACGGACGGACCTGTTTGGGCAGGCGCCATGACACAGCCCACCCAAAGCCCGATTTTGACTACCCCTCCCCACCCTGGCGGCTTTGACCGCCCAATTGTCCAGAAAGAACTCACCATGAAAAAACTCATCATCGCTGGCGCTATTGCGCTGGCCGCCGTCTCGGCCCAGGCCAAGGACATTGTTGACACCGCCGTGGCTGCCGGCAGTTTCAAGACGCTGGCAACCGCGCTTCAGGCAGCCGGTCTCGTCGACACCCTGAAGGGCAAGGGGCCGTTCACTGTCTTTGCCCCCACCGATGAAGCCTTTGCCAAGGTGCCGAAAGCCGATCTCGAGGCGCTACTGAAAGACAAGGCGAAGCTGACCGCCGTTTTGACCTACCACGTCGTGGCGGGCAAGGTTTTGGCCAAGGACATCAAGGCCGGCAAGGTCAAGACGGTTCAAGGCAGCGAGCTGACGCTTGCAACAACGGGTGGTGTCACCGTTGATGCGGCAAAGGTCACCTCGGCAGATGTGGTCGCGGACAACGGCGTGATCCATGTGATCGACACGGTGTTGCTACCCAAGTAAGCAAGTCACCCTTGCGGGATCTGCCTGGCGGTGCGGAGGTGGACTCTCACAGCCAGGCAGTGGTGGGCAAACCGGTCAAAAGCCGGTACGCATCCATCAAAAGTAGCCAAAACGGCGTCATCTCATGGCGTCGATTTCAACGAGCAGTCTCGCTCAACCATCAACAGAGCACCATGAACAATCCAACTACAACTCCAGTCCGGACTCGGATCAAAACACGCTTGGCAGCCATCACGTCCCCCTTGATCGGGGCTGCACTTGCGGTGGCCTCGGGCGCCACCCAAGCGGCGACAAGCTCGACCTTGAATCAAAACGACTTTGTCGGGATCTCCTTCTGGATCATCTCGATGGCGCTGATCGCGTCGACAGCGTTCTTCTTCCTTGAACGCGACCGGGTGTCGCCAAAATGGAAGACTTCGCTCACCGTGTCAGGGCTGGTCACACTGGTGGCCGCCGTCCACTACTTCTACATGCGCGATGTCTGGGTGGCCACCGGCTCAACGCCCACGGTCTTCCGGTACATCGACTGGCTGATCACAGTGCCGTTGCTGATGATCGAGTTCTACCTGATCCTGGCCGCGATCACCAAAGTCGGTGCCGGCATTTTCTGGCGCTTGATGGTCGGTACGCTGGTGATGCTGATCGGCGGCTACCTGGGCGAGGCGGGCTACATGTCTGTCTGGCCGGCCTTCATCATCGGCATGGCAGGCTGGGCGTTCATCCTGTATGAGATCTTTCTGGGTGAAGCCGGCAAGATCAGCGCGTCCAATGCACCGCCCGCGGTTCAGTCGGCCTTCAACACGATGCGCCTGATCGTGACGTTTGGCTGGGCGATCTACCCCATCGGCTACTTCTTTGGCTACCTGACGGGTGCCAACCCTGCCGACAGTGCCAATGCGCTCAACATCATCTACAACGCAGCAGACGTGTTGAACAAGATCGCCTTCGGCTTGATCATCTGGTCAGTCGCGGTGAGCGAGTCTGACAAAGCGATGAAGGCCTGATCGCCAATACGGGGTTGAGCCAAACAGCTCAACCCCGTTGTCGAGAGACACACCATGAAAGCACTTGTCATCGGCGCCGGTTTCGGCGGAATTGCAGCCGCGTTGCGGCTGCGCGCCAAAGGCTACGAGGTCTCGCTCATCGACCGCTGCGCCGGTCTCGGGGGCCGGGCACAGGTCTTTGAGCGAGGCGGCTTCAAGCACGACGCCGGTCCGACCGTGATCACCGCGCCCTTCCTGTTCGAGGAGCTCTTTGCCCTGTTCGGCGAAAAGCTTGCGGACCACGTGAACCTGGTGCCCTTGACACCCTGGTACCGGTTCCACTTTTCAGACAACACCCAGTTTGACTACGGTGGCACCCTGGACCAGACACTGGCCGAGATAGCGCGAATCGAGCCGGCCGACTGCGACGGCTACCGCAGCCTGCTTGCGCAGTCCGAAAAGATTTTCAACGTCGGGTTCCTGCAGTTGTCGGCGGTGCCGTTTCATCGCTTCAGCGCAATGGTCAAGCAAATTCCGGCGCTGCTTCGTTTGCGCAGCCACGACACCGTCTGGCAACTGGTGTGCCGACACTTGAAGAATCCAAAATTGCGACAGGCGTTTTCGATCCAGCCGCTGTTGGTGGGCGGCAATCCGTTCGATACCACCAGCATCTACGGCCTGATCCACTACCTCGAGCGTGCCCACGGTGTGCACTTTGCAATGGGCGGTACGGCAGCCATCACTGACGCACTTGGCGCGTTGATGGCCAGGCAGGGCATCGAGGTGCAGCTCAACACGACGGTCCGCCGTATCGATGTCGATTCAGGCGTGGCGCACGGCATCACGCTGGAAGATGGCTCGTCGATCGCGGCCGATTTGATTGTGTCCAACGCCGACCCGGCGCATCTCTATGCCGCCATGATCCGGCCCGAGGATCAGGCGAGCTCTGCGCGTTTGAAACTCGCTGCCGCCGAATTTTCGATGGGCCTGTTCGTGCTGTATTTCGGTACGACACGCCAGTACCCGGCTGTCGCGCACCACACCATCTGGCTCGGTGACCGCTACCGCGAACTGCTGGCCGACATCTTTCACGACAAAGTCCTTTCCGAAGACTTTTCGCTCTACCTGCACCGGCCCACCGCCACCGACACCAGCTTTGCGCCGGCGGGCTGCGACAGCTTTTATGTGCTGTGCCCGGTACCCAATCTGAAGGGTGCGGTGGACTGGGCTGTCGAGGGGCCGCGCCTGCAAGCACGCATCATCGCGGCGCTGGCGCAGACAATCCTGCCGGGGCTTGGCGACTGCATCACCAGCGACTTTTACATGACGCCAGAGAACTTTCGCAGCGACTACCTGAGCGCCCACGGCGCAGGGTTTTCGGTCGCTCCGTTGTTTCGCCAGTCGGCCTGGTTCCGGTTCCACAACCGGGCCGAGGGCATTCGCAATCTGTACCTGGTTGGCGCTGGCACCCACCCGGGCGCCGGGCTGCCGGGTGTGTTGTGCTCGGCCAAGGTGATGGATGCGCTGGTGCCCGAGGCAAACAGCACGGTGCGCCGGTCGGCTGGTGACGACCTCACGCCGTCAATGCAAAGTGCCGACCTTGTGCTGTCGCGCAAAGGCAAGAGCTTCCACTGGGCGCGCCGATGGATGGCGTCGGCACATGCGGCGCGTGCGACGCGCCTGTACGGCTTTTGCCGCTATGTTGACGATCTCGCGGACGAAGCCGTTGCCGGCGGTGACCTGGACCCGCATGCAGCTCTCGCGCTCGTTGCGCAGGGCATTGCGAGCGGCGTTTCACAAAACCCGATCGTGCTCGACATGATCGACCTGATGCAGCAGTGCGGCATCCAACCCGCGCTGGTGCTGACCTTCATGGACGGGATAACGTCGGACCTGGGTACAGTGCTCATGGCCGACGAAGACACGCTGCTCCGCTACTGCTACCAGGCGGCAGGCACTGTGGGTTCGATGATGTGCAGGGTGTTGGGATGTGACGACCCGGCCGCGCTACGCCATGCTGTCGACTTGGGGATAGCGATGCAGCTCACCAATATTTGCCGTGATGTCGCTGACGATGCGGCCGTCGGTCGTCGCTACCTTCCGGCTTCCCTGATCGGTGATGTGGCGCCGCAGGTGTTGGTCGATCCAGCGCCAGCCTTGCAGCCGCTGCTGCAATCCTGTATCGACCGACTCCTCGTCACCGCCGACCGCTACTACCGCAGCGGCGAGGCGGGGCTGGCCCACCTGCCGATCGGCGCCCGTGGCAGCATCCTGGTTGCGGCGCGCGTGTACCGCGCCATCGGGACCCGTCTCCGTCAAAACGGCCATGCCTACTGGCTCGGCCGCACGGTGGTGCCGCGCCACACCAAGACCCTGGTGACCGTGCGGGCGCTGCTGTCGACGCCATTGCTGCCGGGTTTCTGGAGGCCCGCGAGACGCCACGATGCCGCGCTGCACGGCGCCTTGTCAGCGTTTCTCGGTGCCGAGGCTTCGCTCAACGCCCGGCATGGCTGAGGCTTACGACCTGGTCATCCTTGGCGGCGGGTGTGCCGGTCTCAGCCTGTCGATGGCACTCGCCGCGCACGGTCGGGCCTGCCCGCGAACGTTGGTGATCGAGTCCCGGACCGAATACACCAACGACCGCACTTGGTGTTTCTGGCGCGACCCGGCAGTGGCCGAGAACTTCCCGGTCCAACACCGCTGGCAAACGATGCGGGTGACCCATGCGGGTCAAAGCGTGCCCGTCGACTGCGGATCGACGCCGTACCACATGCTGGCCGCATCAGATTTCTACGCCACCGCCCAGGCTTCGATCGATCAACAACCGAATATCGAGTTGAAGCGGGGTACCGCAGTCATTGGCGAACCCGTGTGCAGCGGTGGCGTGTGGCAGATCCGCACTACTGCGGGGGACTTCACCGCCCGATCGGTGGTGGACACCCGTCCCGATCAACTGCCACGTCTGGGCGGTGCGACGCTGTGGCAATCGTTTTACGGGCAGGAGATCGAATGCAGCGCGGCGGTCTTCGACCCTTTGTCGATGGATCTGATGAATTTTCTTGCGCCAAACCGCCAAGACGTGCCGTTTGTCTACCTGTTGCCAGTGACGCCGACGCGGGCGCTGGTCGAGGTCACGGTCTTCGGCGCGGCGCCGCTTGCTGCCCGGGCGCTGAGCGGCCGGCTTGACGCCGCGATCGCCGAGCGGGTGGGCAGCGCGCCGTTCACGGTTTTGCGCCACGAACATGGTGTCCTGCCAATGGGCTTGAACGCGTCCCCCAAGTCGGCACATAAAAGCTGGGCCAAGGTCGGCTTGATGGCCGGTGGTGCCCGACCCAGCACCGGGTACGCCTTTCAGCGCATCCAGCGTTGGGCCGGCGAATGTGCGCAAAAGTTGGTGCGTGCTGGCCATCCGATCGGGCACCGGCCAGACCCCTTGCCGCTGCGGCTGATGGACCGCATCTTCCTCGACGTGTTGCGGGCCGACCCTGGTTGTGGCGCGGCGGTTTTCCTGTCGCTGTTCAGCCGTGTTGATCCGGCCCGGATCATTCGATTTCTGAGCGGCAATGGCGGTATCGCCGACGCCCTGGCGGTCGTCAAAGCCATGCCCGTTGCACCTTTTCTTGGCGCAGCGGTTGCCGTGGCGCTGCGCCGCGGCCACCACAGCGAGGCCGGAAACCTGGCATGAGCCTCAGGCTTCAAGGTTTGGTGTTCAGTGCCGCAGCGTGGCTGGCGATCGGTGCGAGCCTGTGGTTCCCGCCGCTGGATGCCCAAAGTCAGCTGGCGCTGCTGTCGCCAATCATCTTGCTGCTGGGCGTTCCGCATGGCGCGCTCGACATTGTCTTTGTGCGACAACGCACGGGCATCCGATCCGCCGCTGGATGGAGTCTGTTCACGATCGCCTATCTCGCGGCGGCCTCGCTGGTGGTGATCCTGTGGTGGGCCGCGCCGGGTGTCTTCCTGGTGGCGTTTCTGACCGTGTCAGCCCTTCATTTCTCTGGTGACCCTGAAGGCAAGACGCCGCCGGTGGTGCGGCTGCTGTACGGCGGCGCCTTCATCTTTTGCCCCCTGACCCTGCACGCCGCGGAGGTCCAACAGCTTTTCGCGTTTCTGGCCGGCGGGCCGGCAGCGCAAACCATCGTCGTGGCCCTGCAATGGGCAGCGTGGCCATGGGTTGCAGCCATGGCTGCCGCAGCGATGGTCAGTGCCCGCCGCGCATGGCCGCGCAGCATCGAGTGGGTGTCGCTCGCCGCGCTGCTGACGGTCGCGCCCCCACTCATTGGCTTCACGCTGTTTTTCTGCGGCATGCACAGTGTCCGGCATGTGCTCAGAACCCGTGATTACGCCAGCGCTGGGACATGGGGCCAACTGCTTCGCATCGCGGCCTGGCCGATGGCAGGCACCCTGGTTGGTGTCGCCTTGGCGGGGTGGCTGTCTGACGGCATGTCGCTTGATGTGCGGCTGGCTCAACTTTTGTTTGTCGGCTTGGCCGCGCTCACCGTGCCGCACATGGTGGTGATCGAGCAGGTCCGTTTCACCGGGTGGGCAGCGGGCCGCAGCACAGCGGGGAGCAACAGCGCAGATGGCCGGAATTGAGTCGATGCCAACCGCTGCGCAGGTAGCGCAGCCGGCACTGCCTGCGCCCGTCATCGCCGATCTGCGATCCGACCAGGCTGGAGAAGTGGGTGCCGTTTGCATCTACCTGGGCGTGTTGGCGATCACGCGCGACCCGACGCTGCGGGCCTTTGCCCGGCGGCATCTGGCGACTGAACGGTCGCACCTGCAGCGCATCGAAGCCTGGTTGCCGCGCCCGCACCACAGCCGCCTGCTTCCGCTGTGGCGCGTGGCGGGCTGGCTCACCGGCGCACTGCCTGCCTTGCTGGGGCCGCGCGCCGTGTACGGCACGGTTGAAGCGGTCGAGCAGTTTGTCGAACTGCACTACGCGCGGCAGATCGAGCACCTGGCGACGCACACCGAATTGGCCCCCTTGCGCCAGACCTTGATGGACTGCCGGGGCGACGAGTTGGCGCACCAAGTCGAGGCTGCCATCGGGCGCGGCGCGGCCCCGGGCGCTTTGCTGCGCGCCTGGTGCTGGATGGTGGGCGCGGGTTCGCGCGCCGCCGTGGCCGTCTGCAGGCATATTTGAGGAAGATTCTGATGACCGTCATTGCCGCCGAAATCGAGCGATTCAACCGACTGAGCGCAACCTGGTGGAACAGCACCGGTCCGATGCGCGCACTGCATGTGGTCAACACCTTGAGGCTGGGCTACATCACCGAGCGTATCGAGCAGCACTTCGGCCTGGCGCGCGGCGCACCGCTTGCAGGAATCCGTATCCTCGATCTGGGCTGCGGAGGCGGTCTGCTGTCAGAGCCTCTGGCGCAGCGCGGGGCACAGGTGGTGGGCATTGACGCCGCGAGGGGCAACGTGGCCGCAGCCCGGCTTCATGCGGCGAGCGAAGGCGTATTGGTCGATTACCGGCTGGGCGAGCCGACCGCCGCACTGCGCGATGACGAGCGCTTCGACGTGGTTTTGGCGCTCGAAGTGGTTGAGCACGTGAGCGATGTGAACAGCTTCGTCAGGACCGCGGCGCGGTGCGTCGCGCCTGGCGGCATGCTGTTCGCGTCGACCATCGACCGTACCTTGAAGAGCTTTCTTCTCGCCATCGTCGGTGCCGAATACCTGCTGCGCGTGCTGCCGCGGGGAACGCATGAGTGGCGGCGCTTTGTTCGACCCGCCGAGCTCACTGCTGCGGTCGGACAAGCCGGCCTGGTGCAAACCGACCTGCGCGGCATGCGCTACCTGCCCCTGGTGCACCGCGCGTCCTGGACGCGGGACACCCGAGTCAACTACATCGCTGCGTTTGCGCGCCAAGCCTGTACGGGCAGGCCCGGACAACCATGAGCCCGACGGCCCTGGTCTGGTTCAAGCGCGACCTGCGCCTGCATGACCACGCGCCACTGGTCGAAGCTCAACGGTTTGAGCGCACGTTGGCGCTCTACGTTCTGGAGCCTGAATGGCTGCACAGCCCGGAGTGCGACCCACGTCACATTGCGTTTGCGTTGAGCTGCCTGGCTCAATTGCAGGCTGACCTGGCGGCGATCGGTCTGCCCTTGACCGTGCGCGTTGGGTCAGTGCCGCAGGTGCTGGGCGATCTGCACCGCGAAATGGCCTTTACCCACCTGTTCAGCCACGAAGAAACCGGTCCCGGCTGGAGCTACACCCGCGATCGGGCGGTAGCGGGCTGGTGCCGCCAGCTGAATGTGCAGTGGACGCAATCGCCGCAAACCGGCGTGGTGCGGCAGCTCCGTACCCGGTCGGGCTGGGCCGCGGCTTGGGCAAGGCGCATGAATGCGCCGCAAGTGCGCCTGGCGGGTGGATTCAAGGCGGTGCCAGGCTTGACAACAGGTGCGCCGGGTCCCTTGCCCACCTTGCGCAGCCTGGGATTTGCGTCACCGGACGCTGCCGTGCCGGCGGCAGGTGAGCCTGCGGCGCAGGCGACACTGGACAGCTTCCTGGCTGGCCGGGGCCGCGATTACCGCCAGTCGCTGTCAAGCCCTCTCAGCGCAGCCCAGGCCTGCAGTCGGCTGAGCGCGCATCTGGCGTTCGGTACGGTATCCATGCGCCGCGTGCACCAGGCCACCGAAACCACCATAAGGACCACCGACGACCGCAGCCTTGCGCACGCGCTGCGCGGCTTTGCCGGTCGCCTGCGCTGGCACTGTCACTTCATGCAGAAGCTGGAAGACGAACCGGCCATCGAGTGGCGAAATTTCTCGCGCAGCCATGATGGGCTGCGCCCGGGTGACGGCCTGTGCGAGACGCCCTGGAACCGTGAAGTCTTCGAGGCCTGGTGCGAAGGGCGCACCGGCTACCCGATGGTCGATGCCTGCATGCGGCAGCTGCGCGCCACAGGCTGGATCAATTTCCGCATGCGCGCGATGCTGGTGAGCTTTGCCGCGTACCACCTGTGGCTGCATTGGCGTGAGCCGGGCCTTTTTCTGGCACGCCAGTTCCTGGACTTCGAGCCGGGCATTCACTGGAGCCAGATGCAGATGCAGTCCGGCACGACAGGCATCAACACACTGCGCATCTACTCACCCGCCAAGCAGGCCCGCGATCATGACCCGCAGGGCAGCTATGTGCGCCGCTGGGTGCCTGAGATCGACACGCCTGCCTACGCCCAGCCTGTCGTGGACGAGCGCGTGGCGTTGGCCGACGCCAAGCAGCGCTTGTATGGCTTGCGCAAAACCGCCGACGTACGCGCCGAGGCGGATGCCATCCAGCACAAACATGGATCGCGAAAACGCGGTCTGCCCAGGGCGACCACCGCTGCACCCGCCGCAAAGCGCGCCAAAGGCAGCGCGCCCGACGGTCAGGGCCAGTTGTTCTGACGGCTTCGCGCCCCTGCGCGGCCATCAAACTCAGCGCTTAGGCGTCATCCGGCTTGGCAATGTCCTCGCCTGCGGATTCGGTCGCGGTTGGGCGGTCGGCAAGCGGTGCGGCGCACATCTTCTGCCCGTCCCACTGTTGTCCGCACCAGCAACGGCCCGCGGGGTCCACGATACAGGTACCACTGCCGCAGCAGCGTGGATCGGTAGTCATGTCGTTGTCTTGCTTTCTGAAACACAGTGCCTGCCCGGACTGGCAGTTCTTCGAATGTTGTGCCCAATCGGTATGCCGTGCAGGCGTCCGGGTTCATCGGCCGCAAAGCCATCGCAAACCAGATGCAGTCAACGGCCCGTCACCCGCCGGCAATGCGCCCAAAACCGCGGCCAGAATGTCAAAAGGGTCAGCCCCTTGCGGCGCTAACCCTCTGATGTAAAACAATAAATGGTCGGGACGGCGGGATTCGAACTCGCGACCCCTTGCACCCCATGCAAGTGCGCTACCAGGCTGCGCTACGCCCCGACTGAGCCTCAAATTATAGGCTGAAAATGCCGGGCTCAGACGGTCAACAAGGCCCGGATGGATAAAAGCTCAGCGCGAAGTTGAGACGGCACCAGATCAAGCTGATCCACCGCAGGCAGGTTCTGTACCTCGACGCTGCCGAGCAGCAGTGCATCGTCCTGCTCCAGCGGTGTTTCTGAAACCTCATCGTCGGCGTGTAGGTCCTCCAACGGTCCAATCGAACGCTGGCCACCAATCAGTTCACCCAGTTGGTTGCGGGCGCCGCTGATGGTGAAGCCCTGGTCGTACAGAAGATCACGAATGCGCCGGATCAGCAGCACCTCATGGTGCTGGTAGTAGCGCCGGTTGCCCCTGCGCTTCATCGGCTTGAGTTGGCTGAACTCTTGCTCCCAGTAGCGCAGCACGTAGGGCTTGACGCCACACAGGTCGCTGACCTCACCGATTGTGAAGTAACGCTTTGCCGGGATGGCGGGCAGCAGTTTCTCCATAGAAATCAATGAGGTGTGGCTGAAAACTCAGACTCTACTCGAAGTCTTCCCCGGCTGGTGCGTCGCCTTGCACGATCGTCTTGAGCTTGTGGCTGGCGTGGAAGGTCACGACATTACGCGCCTTGATGGGGATCGCTTCACCGGTGCGTGGATTGCGACCGGGGCGTGGCGCCTTGCGTCGGATATTGAAGTTGCCAAAGCCGGACAACTTGACATCCTGACCTTCGACCAGGGTGTTGTGCACCAGCTCAAAAAAGGCTTCGACCATGTCCTTGGATTCGCGCTTGTTCAGGCCCAGCCGCTCGAACAGCAACTCGGCCAGCTCAGCCTTGGTCAGCGTGGGCGTCTCCAGCGACGGCAGGATCACGCGGTCCGGGGTCTGGTCCTCGATAGTCATGGGGTGCTCGCTTGATTTTTGGACAGTAGGTGCTCAGCCACGCAGACGTGCGCCCTGCGCTTGGGCCGCACGCGACAAGGCGGCAGCAACGGCGGTGTCGATGCGGTCTTCAGTGAGGGTTGCCTTGTCGTCGAGCAACTCCAGCCGAACCGCCATGCTGCGCTCGCCAGCGGCGAAATCCGCGCTGGGTGTGCTGGGCCGGTAGACGTCGAACAAGGTGGCCGACCTCACCAAGCCCGCGGGATCGTTGCGCAGCGCGCTGACCAAGCCGTCATGCGTGGCTGACTCTGGCACCACCAGCGCCAGGTCGCGCCAGGCACTCTGGTGCCGTGCGATCGCCTCGAACCCAGGCACCGGCAGCGACAGCACCGCGGCCAGGTCGAGCTCGAACAGCACAGGCGCATGCGGCAGGTCGTAGCCCTGGCGCCAGCGGGGATGCAGTTCGCCGATCACGCCAATGGCCAGACCATCGACGACCACCCGCGCGCTGCGGCCCGGATGCAACGCCGGGTGTTCGACCGGCTCAAACCTGGGCCGGCGAGGCAGCAACAGGGCTTCGATGTCGCCTTTGAGGTCATAGAAGTCGACCGCACGCTCTGTGCTGCCCCATTGGGTGGCATCCACCGGACCATAGGCCAACCCGGCGACGCGCATCGGTTGGGCAATGCCAGCCACGCTGCTGTCGCCAGCCAGCACACTGGCATCTCGGCTGGCGACCCGACCGAGTTCAAACACCCGCACGCGACCAGTCTTACGCGCCAGGTTGTGCCTCAGCACCTGCACCAGGCTGCCCACCAAACTGGACCGCATCACCGCCAGTGGCGCCGCTATCGGGTTGAGCACCCGGATCGGATCAGCGTTGCCATGAAGCTCATGTTCCCAGCGGGTCTCGACAAAGCTGAAACTGATGGTTTCCTGAAAATCCAGCGCCGCCAGTGCACGCCGCACCGCAAAGGCACTGCGCTGCGACTCGGGCCGGATGCGCGGCACCACCGGCGCCACTGGCGCTGTGGCGGGTAACTGGTCGTAGCCAATGACGCGGATCACCTCTTCGATCAGGTCCTCTTCGATGGCCAGGTCGAAGCGCCAGCTTGGCGGGCTGACCGTCAACAGCCCCGGCGCCTGCGTGAAAGCCAACCCCAGCCGGGTGAACACTTCGGCGCACTGCGCTTGGCTGATGGGCATGCCGATCACCTTGACGGCGCGCGCCACCCGAAGCGTCACCGGTGCGCGCACGGGCAGGTTGATGCGCTGGTCATCCACCGGGCCGCAAACCGTTTCGGGTGTGCCGCAGATGTCGGTGATCAGCCGGGTGATGCGCTCCAGGTTGTCAACCGTCGCAGAGGGATCGACGCCCCGCTCAAACCGGTGGCCGGCGTCGGTCGTGAAGTTGAACCGGCGCGATCGCCCCGCCACCGCCTCGGGCCACCAGAACGCGGCCTCGACATAGACGTTGCGGGTGTCGTCGGACACTGCGGTGGCGTCACCGCCCATGATGCCGGCAAGCGATTCAATGCCCTGCGCGTCGGCGATCACGCCCACCTGGGCGTCAAGCTCGACGGTGCTGCCATTCAGCAGCTTGAGACTTTCACCGGGTCTGGCCCAGCGCACCACCAGCCGGTCATGGATCTTGTCCAGGTCGAAGATGTGCGACGGCTGGCCGTACTCGAACATCAGGTAGTTGGAAATGTCCACCAGCGCCGTGACCGAGCGCTGGCCACAGCGCGCCAACCGGTCCACCATCCAAGCTGGCGTCTTGGCACGGGTGTTGACAGCATGCACGGTGCGGCCTGAAAACCGCCCGCACAGGTCGATCGCCTCAACCGCCACCGGCAGCACCGCCGCCGATGTGACGGCCACTGGTTGCACGCCCGGCACCGTCAACGGTGTGCCGGTCAGGGCGGACACCTCACGGGCAATACCGAAGATGCTCAGCCCGTGCGCCAGGTTGGGCGTCAGCTTGAGGGTGAACAGGGTCTCGTCGAGCTTCAGCACATCCCGCACATCGACCCCCGGCACGGCATCGCTGGCCAGCTCCAGCAGACCGCCGTGGTCCTCGCTGAGCCGCAGCTCTCGCGCCGAGCACAGCATGCCCTGGCTTTCAACGCCGCGCAGCTGGCCCAACTGGATCTTGAATGGCGCCGTGCCCTCGCCGTCCGCCGGAGGCAGCTCGGCACCCACCAGTGCCAGCGGCACTTTGATGCCGATGCGCGCGTTGGGCGCACCGCAGACGACTTGCAGCAGACCGTTTTTTGAGAACTCGCCGGCGCTGACCTGGCACACCCGCAAGCGGTCGGCATTGGGGTGCTGCTCTGCCGAGACGATCTCGCCCACCACCACCCGGGAGAACGGCGGCGCGGCGGGTCGCAGCGACTCGACTTCCAGACCGGCCATGGTCAGCAGGTCAGCCAGCGCGGCAGTAGACAAGGGCGGGTTGCAGAACTCGCGCAGCCAGGATTCGGGGAATTGCATGGTCGTGAACTTGTCGGTCGCGTTGAATTGGTCGCGGTGAATCTGTCGCGGTAGCTGCGGCGGCGGCGGGTTGTTTGCAGCTAGAGGCTTGGCGCGGCCGCCGCTTTAGCGAAACTGCTGCAAAAAGCGCAGGTCGCCGTCGTAAAACAGGCGCAAGTCATTGACGCCGTAACGCAGCATCGTCAACCGGTCCGGCCCCATGCCAAAGGCAAAGCCAATGTGGCGTTCGGGGTCGAGACCGTAGTTGCGCACCACGTTCGGATGCACCTGACCCGAGCCGGCCACTTCCAGCCACTGGCCTTTGAGCGGGCCGGAGGCAAAGGCGATGTCGATCTCGGCAGACGGCTCGGTGAACGGAAAAAAGGAGGGCCGAAAGCGCAATTGCAGGTCATCGCTCTCGAAGAACCGGCGGCAGAAATCGGTGAACACGACCTTCAAGTCCTTGAAGCTGACGTTCTCGCCGATCCACAAGCCTTCACACTGGTGAAACATCGGCGAGTGGGTGGCGTCACTGTCAACCCGGTAGGTGCGGCCCGGTGCGATGACCCGGATTTCGGGCATCACACCACCGGCGGCAATCACGTCGGCATGTTTGGCGGCATGCGCCCGGGCGTAGCGCACCTGCATTGGCGAGGTGTGCGGCCGCAGGTTCAGCCAGCGGCCGGCCTCGTCCTTCATGTCGACATAAAACGTGTCCTGCATCGACCGGGCCGGGTGGTTTTCGGGGTTGTTCAGCGCCGTGAAACTCATCCAGTCGGTTTCAATTTCGGGCCCGTCGGCCACATCGAAGCCCATGGAGCCGAAGATCGCCTCGATCCGTTCCATCGTTCTCGACACCGGGTGCAAACCACCCACGCCGCGCTGGCGGCCGGGCAGCGTGACGTCCAGCGCCTCGGCCCTGAGCTGCGCGTCAAGCTCAGCGTCGGCCAGCGCCTGGCGGCGGGCGGCAAGCGCGGCTTCGATGCGCTGCTTGGCCAGGTTGATCTCGGCGCCACGGGTTTTTTTCTCGTCATGCGAGAGCGCACCCAGGCCTTTGAGCAACTCGGTCAGGCGGCCGGACTTGCCCAGGAAGCGGGCCTTGGCGTTTTCCAGCTCGGCAGGCGTGGGCGCGGCCGCGAAGTCGGCTTGCGCCGTGGCCACCAGGGGGTCGAGATCGGTCATATCAGCGTCAGACATAAAAAAAGGCCGCCCACGGGTGACGGCCTTCCAAGCTTGGCAGCAGCACCGGCGCCCTTTGCGGGGCGCGGGCGCTGGGGGATCAAGCGAGCTGGGCCTTCACCTTGGCAACGATGCTGCCAAAAGCAGCCGGGTCGTTGACCGCGAGTTCAGCCAGCATCTTGCGGTCGATGTCGATCGCAGCCTTTTTCATGCCAGCCATGAACTTGCTGTAGGTAATGCCCAGACCGCGCGCAGCAGCGTTGATACGGGCAATCCACAAGGCGCGGAAAACGCGCTTGCGGGTACGGCGGTCACGGTAGGCATATTGGCCTGCCTTCATCACCGCCTGTTTGGCGATGCGGAAGACGTTTTTGCGGCGGCCGCGATATCCCTTGGCCAGGGCCAGGATCTTTTTGTGGCGGGCGCGTGCGGTTACACCACGTTTGACGCGAGGCATGGAGTGCTCCTTTGTCCGTCAGTTGATCAAAGACCGGCAAAAGGCAACATCTGGGCAATGTGCCCCATGTTGGTCTTGTGCACTTCCACAGTGCCACGCAGGTGGCGCTTGTTCTTGGTGGTGTTCTTGGTGAGGATGTGGCGCTTGTACGCTTGACCGCGCTTGACGGTGCCACCCGGACGGACGCGGAACCGCTTTTTAGCGCCGCTCTTGGTCTTCATTTTGGGCATGTACTGCTCCTTCTAGGTTGCCATCTGCAGGCGGACGCAACGGTTGTCGCGACACTTGTGGAGCCTGCAGCAGCTTCTTTCACATCGCCCCAGTGACCAGACCGGGGCGCGGAATCTTCAAAAACTCAAACGCTTTTGGCGCTTGAGTTTGTTATTGCTTCTTCTTGGGCGACAGCACCATGATCATCTGCCGTCCTTCGAGCTTGGGAAACTGCTCGACGATGGCCACATCAGCCAATTCGTCGCGGATGCGCTCCAGCATGCGCATGCCGATGTCCTGGTGGGTGATCTCGCGGCCGCGGAAGCGCAGCGTGATCTTGCCCTTGTCGCCGTCCTCGGCAATGAACCGCCGCAGGTTGCGCATCTTGATGTTGTAGTCCCCGTCATCGGTGCCAGGCCGGAACTTGACCTCCTTGACCTCAATGATCTTTTGCTTGGACTTGGCTTCAGCGGCTTTTTTCTGCTCTTGGTACTTGAACTTGCCGTAGTCCATCAGCCGACAAACCGGCGGATCGGCGGTGGGCGCAATCTCGACCAGATCAACGTCAGCCTCGCCCGACAGGCGCAACGCCTCCATGATGCTGACGATGCCCAAGGGCTCGTTTTCGATGCCGTTCAGACGCACAGTGGGCGCCATGATCTCGCGGTTGAGCCGGTGCTTGCGCTCTACGTTGGGTGTCCGGCGATCAAGAAAAGTAGCGATGGTGCAAACCCCTTCAATCCGTTCAAGGCCCGGACCCCAAGGCAAGCAATGGGCTCAAGCCGAACAGAAACCAAAAACAAACATGCGCGCCAAAAGGCGTCATTCAACGCTTGGTGGTGATGTCGTCGGCGAGCTTGGCGATGAAGTCGCTCAACGGCATCACGCCAAGGTCGAGATTGCCCCGGGCGCGCACGGCAACGGCCCCGCTTGCCTTTTCCTTGTCGCCAGCGACCAGGATGTACGGGACCTTTTGCAACGAATGCTCACGGATTTTATACGTGATTTTCTCGTTGCGCAAATCGGCCTGAGCTCTAACTCCTTGTTTTTGCAGCGCTTTCACCACTTCAGCCACGTATTCGGCTTGCGAGTCGGTGATATTGGCCACCACCACCTGCACTGGCGCAAGCCAGGCAGGCATGGCGCCGGCGTGCTGCTCGATCAGGATGCCGATAAAACGCTCCAGGCTGCCGACGATGGCGCGGTGCAGCATCACCGGGTGGGCGCGGCCACTCTCGGACGTGACGTATTCGCCGCCCAGGCGTTCTGCGGTGTTGAAATCGACCTGCATCGTGCCGCACTGCCACTGCCGGCCGATCGCGTCTTTGAGCGTGTACTCGATCTTGGGGCCGTAAAAAGCCCCGTCGCCGGGCGAGACGATGAAGTCGCAGCCCGAGCGGCGCAGCGACTCCATCACCGCAAACTCGGCCTTGTCCCACAGCGCGTCCGAGCCGACGCGCTTGTCGGGGCGTGTGGCTACCTTGTAGATGATGTCCTTGAAGCCGAACTCGCGATAAACCTTTTGCAGCAGCGCGGTGTAGGCGATGCATTCATCCAGGATCTGGTCCTCGGTGCAAAAAATATGGCCGTCGTCCTGGGTGAAGCCGCGCACCCGCATGATGCCGTGCAGCGCGCCGCTGGGCTCGTTGCGGTGGCACTGGCCAAACTCACCGTAGCGCAGTGGCAGGTCACGGTAGCTGCGCATCTGCGAGTTGAAGATCAGCACATGGCCTGGGCAGTTCATCGGCTTGAGCGCGTATTCACGCTTCTCAGACTCGGTGGTGAACATGTTGTCGCGGTAGTTGTCCCAGTGGCCGGTTTTCTCCCACAGGTTCTTGTCCAGGATCTGCGGGCCCTTGACCTCCTGGTAGCCATTGTCGATATAGACCGCCCGCATGTACTGCTCGACCTGTTGCCAGACCGTCCAGCCTTTCGGGTGCCAGAACACCAGGCCGGGCGCGGTTTCTTCCATGTGGAAAAAGTCCAGCTCGCGGCCGACCTTGCGGTGGTCGCGCTTTTCGGCCTCTTCCAGCATGGTCAGGTAGTGGGCCAGCTCGTCCTTGCTGGCCCAGGCCGTGCCGTAGATGCGTTGCAACTGCTCGTTGGCCTGGTCGCCGCGCCAGTAGGCGCCGGCCACCTTCATCAGCTTGAAGTGCTTGAGCTTGCCGGTGGAGGGCACGTGCGGGCCGCGGCACAAGTCCTCGAACGCGCCTTCACGGTAGAGCGAGACATCCTGCCCGGCCGGGATGCTGGCGATCAGCTCGGCCTTGTAGTGCTCGCCCAGGCCTTTGAAATAGGCCACGGCCTCGTCGCGCGGCAGCACCCGGCGCACCACCGGCTCGTCCTTTTTGGCCAGCGCCGTCATGCGGGCCTCGATCGCCACCAGGTCTTCGGTGGTGAACGGCCGCTTGTAGGCAAAGTCGTAATAAAAGCCGTTTTCGATCACCGGGCCGATCGTGACCTGCGCCTCAGGGAACAAGTCCTTGACCGCATAGGCCAGCAGGTGTGCGGTGGAGTGGCGGATCATCTCCAGCCCATCGGCGCCCTTGTCGGTGACGATCGCCAGCGACTCATCGGCGTCGATCAGGTAACTGGTGTCGACCAGGCGGGACGCGTCGCCCTGCCCCACCCGGCCACCCAGCGCGGCCTTGGCCAAGCCGGCACCGATGGACGCGGCCACCTGAGCGACGGTGACGGGTTGCTCGAATTCACGTTTCGAGGCATCGGGCAGCGTGATCGTGATCATGAGAACTCCGTGAGGGCAGGCAGCAAACAAGCAGGCAACAAAAAAGCGCGGGGGGCGCCGCGCTTGGTGTGTCCGAAGGGGGAAGTACGAACAGGCGTGGCAGCGCGGCCGCTCAGGCGGTGGCAGTGAAGACCGGCGCAGTTCGCGGTGTCATAACCATGGTGCCTTCCTCGCTCTTGTCGGTCAAAGATGAGCGGATTGTAGCGGCGCGGGCACTGGCCGCCAGCGCTGGACGCCACAGCAGCAGGCACGCAGTCAGCTGGGCAGCAGGCGCCAGTCGCTGGTGCGCTCGACCAGCCAAACGGCGGCCAGCAGCAGCGCCAGTGCCGATCCGCCACGCAATACCCCTGGCACATAGCTGGTGTGCCGGCGCAGCATGAACAGCAGTGGAACCACCGCCAGCACCAGGCAGAGCTGGCCCAGCTCCAGGCCGAGATTGAACTGGAACAAGGCCCAGCCGAACTGGGCCGGTGGCAGTTGCAGCTCGCCCAGCACGCCGGCAAAGCCAAAACCATGGATCAGGCCGAACACAAAGGTGACCCAGCCGCGCCAGCGCAACAACACCGGGCGCAGGTTGTCCACGGCCGCCAGCATGATGGTGGCGGCGATGGCCGGCTCGACAAACGACGGCGAAAGCCGAACCCAGCCCAGCGCAGCCAGTGCCAGTGTGACCGAATGCGCCAGCGTGAACAGCGTGACCGTCTTGGCCACTGGCAGCAGCGCCTCGCGCCAGCCGGTCACCGCCTGCCACTGTCCCGCGTGGCGCCGCAGCACGGCGGGCAGCAACAGGCACAGCAGGAACAGCAGGTGGTCGTAGCCGGTGAGGATGTGGCGAACGCCCTCAAAGATGAAGGACGGCGCGTGAGGATCGGCGTCGCCCGCCGCAGCAGTCGGGGCGGACCGGACGGCATCGGCGGTCGCGACCGCAGCGCTGGCCGGGCCGGCCAGCGCGCCTTGATCAGTCGTGCGGGTCGCCTGGCCAGCCACCTGCGCTGTCGGCCCGCCTGCGGTTGTGGGCGATACCGCCGTCGATGCCGGACCCGCCACCCCTTGCGCCGTTGCGTTGTACGTCAGCGCTGCCGGGATGGCCGCTGGCACCAGCATGCGCAAGATCGCGGCGCCGCCCGACACCGACTGCCGGACGATGCCGCGGTGGGTCGGGTCCAACTCGGCAAACAGGCTGTAGTGCAGCGTTGCCTTGGGCGCGATCTGGCACGGCGCACTGAGTTGCAGCACGGCGTAGGCGCCGTCGTTGCGCTGCTCCAGCGCGTGTCCGGTGACAGCAAAGCGACAGCCCTCCACCGCCAGAGAGGCCAGCGCCAGCGCGTCGATGCGCGGCCAGGCAGCGCGGATCTCGCCCCAGGTCAGGTCGCGGTTGCTGTCGGCGTCCAGCGCCAGCGCCACGTCGAGGTCGCGCAAGGCGATGTCCCAGCGCAGGTCGCTGCGCTCGGGCTGCACGTCGATGAAGAGGTAGGCGTCACTGGACTTGTGGGCCAGTGCGGGCAGCGGCACCAGTGCCAGCACCGGTGCCGCGGCCACCAGGCCGGCGCACCAGGCACGGCGGGCGGCGGTCAGGTCAAAGCGCATCGAGGCGGCCATCCTGCAGTCCTTGGGCGGCGGCTGTCTGCCGGACCTGGGCCAAAGCACCGGCATCACCGGCGGCGCGGGCGCAGCGCGCGAGCAGCCACAGATCAATCGGCTCACGTTGGCGCGTCAGATTCTTGCGGGCATGCGCCAGTGCCTTGACCGGCTGGTCCAGCACATCGAGCGCCACCAGCGCACGTTCCCGCTGGTGGCCGCTGTCTTCGGGGCGCAAGTCGGCCTGGGCATGGCGCGCGACGATGTCACGGCGCAACGCGGCGGCCTCGGACCGGCCCAGGCGCTTGGCGGCGATCGCCTGACGCAGCAGCACACCTTCACTCGCTGCGGCCGGGCGCAGCAGGTCCCAGGCTTCTTGAGGACGCCGCTGGTCGAGCAGGAAGTCGGCATAAGCCACGGCGGTGTACGTATCCGGCGATGCCTGCATCGCGTCGCGCCAGGCAGCGTCCGACGCCGCGGTCTGGCCGGCGCGTTGCTCCAGTTCGGCCAGGCTGGTCAGCAACCAGTTGCGGGTTGACGGTTCGGCAGCCCGCACGATCAAGGCTTGCAGGCGGCTGCGGGCGGCATCAAACTGGCCGCGCAGCGCAGCGTTTTCGGCAGCGCAGGCCTCGGCATAGGGCTGCACCCGCAGGCTCGCCAGCACCGCGCAGGCCTGATCGGACGGACCGTAGCGGCCCTGCACCCGGTGCAACGTGGCCAGCAGCAGCCAGGCCTGGGCATTGCCAGGCTCGCGTTGGGTCAGGGCCTGCAGCCGGCGCGTGGCACCGTCAAAATCGTGCAGGTACTGCTCAGCCTCGGCCAGGACCAGCAGCACCTCGGCCGGCGCCCGTGCCGCTTCGGACGCCGGCTGCCAGCGTGCCAGCCGGGCCAGTGCACGGCCAGCAAAGCGGGGGTCACCCTCGCGCCGGCTGGCGGTCAGCAGGTTGCGCGCTTCGGCCGCGGCCACGGCCGGATCGGCATTGGTGCTGGTGCGGGTGCTGGGCGGCAGGCGCTCGATCACTTGCCCGTCGTTGGACGGCGTGATGGGCGTGGCGGCGGCGGGCATGGGCAACAGCCCGGCTGCCAGCAACAGCAGTATCGACAATGCCGTCAGCCTGCGGTGCAGAGCGACAGCAGCAGGCACCGCTTCAGCCACCGCCACGGTGGAGGTGGCAGCCGCAACGGACAACTTGACAGCGTTCAAGGCAGGCATGGCGGTGTGATGTTCAATGGCGCCAAAAAACCGGCCCCGGCGCCGACAGGTGTCGGCAGCGGGGCCGGTCGCAGCGGTCGGCAAGCCGACCGCTGTGGGCTTACAGCGCCTGAGGCTCGGTGGTGTCGCTGGTGGGCAGGACAACGGCTGACACGTCGATGGCTTCTCGCGTTTCAGTCGGGTTCTGGATCAGCATGTTCAGGTAGTCCACGGTCCCGGCAACTGATTGTGTTGCCGAGTCGGGGACTGCTGCCAACGGATCAGCAGCAGCCGGGCTGTCATTGTCGCCACCGCCGAAACAGCCCGCCAACGCCAGTGGGATGGTGGCCAGTACCAGCCAGGTAGAGAGTCGTGTGGTCATGATGGCTTCTCCTCTCTGGCTTTAGCGGGTGCCGCCGATCGGGGTGAACAGGTACGGGAAGGCGCTCAACAACGGCACCTTGGCCTGGTCCACCGCATCATGCAGCTTGAGCGATGTTGCGCCCAGCGGCACGGCCGACGGCTTGCACGATGCGCCCAGCGACAAGGCGTTCGTGTCGCCGTTGGCCATGCACAGACCGCCCATCACTGCAGCCAGCGAGACGTCCACCACGTCGTCCTTCGGACGGCGCCCGTTCGGGAAGCCGGCCAGGTCACCGCCCAGCACGCCCAAGCGGTTCTGCTTGGCTTCGGCCGTGGCGGCGATGCTGGTGTTCAGGCGCAGCATTTCGGCACCCACCACACCGGCAGGCTGGTTCACACCCTTGATGCCAGTCAGGAAGGCCGCAACCAAGTCGGTGCGCGGGAAGTTGGTCGGCGCGATGTTCGGCGTGGCCAGTGCGATTTCAAGCAGCGCCGGCAGCGACGGGTTGGTCACGTAGTCGGCAAACTGGCCGTCGTCCTTGGGCTTGCTGCTGTTGAAGCGGTCCTTGTCAGGCAGACCGATCACCACCTCGTTGACCAGTGGCATGCCCAGGCGCGACACCTGCACCCAAGCACCGCCCGCCTTGGCGGTGGTCTGGTGGCCCTTGCCCGGCACCGGGTTGAGCAACTGGCCCTGACGCAGGCTGGCCGTGGTCCAGCCGCCGATGACCGGCTCAGTGCCTGCGGTCAGGCAGCTGGCGTGCACTTCCAAAGCCAGCGTCGTGACGTTTTTGTCGTCGATGGTGTTGGGCGCAGCGTTGATCAGGGCCGGGTCGGTGATGACCGAGACGGGGGCGTTGACCAGGTCAAAAATGGTGCCCAGGTTGACAGCGAACGGGTCCTTGCGCTGGCCCACGAACACACGCGCAGGCATGGCGCAGCCGGGGATGTTGACCGTGTAGACGTGCTTGGCGGCGTAGGCAGGGTAGTCCGGCAAGGTCTTTTTGCCGATGTTGTCGACCGGCTTGTCGAAGGTGGCCGAGCCGCCACTGGCGTTGGTCACCGAGGTGCGGTTGCCGCCACGGCGATCACCGCGCACAACATCAAGCGTGAAGCTCTCGTTCACATTGAGCGTGGCCGCCTTGACATCGGTCACGGCGCCAAACTGGATCAACGGGATCGGGATGTCTTTGCCGTTGATCGGCAGTGTCTTGGCCTTGAGCGTGTTCTTGAAGCGGAACTGGAAGCTCAGGTCTTCCTTGGCGTCGCCATTGTTGTCGACGTGGATCTCGTACAGCGCGTTCGGGTCGAGCGAGAAGTAGTTCGGGCCGGCGTAGGCGTCTTGCAGCGGCAGGTAGTTGGCCAGCAGCGTGACGTAGCCGGTGCGGCCGGGCTCGTAGCTGGCAAACATGTAGAAGTCGGCGCCGTCGACCTTGGGTTGCGTGGTGATGTAAGGCGCCTCGCGGTGGCTGGACGCCTGGGCCACGGGCAGTGCGGCGGCCAGTGCCAGCACGGCAGCAGCCACGGGCAAGAGTCGGGAGGCACAAGTGCGTTGAACGGTCATCGGAATCTCCTTGAGGGTTGGGGTAGCCACCAAGCCTGTGCAAAGCGCCTGCTGTACTGAACCAAGATACGCAGACCCCTTCACACCGGATGCAAGCCGATGTAGCGGCTTGGTGTCGGACAACACCTACAACGTAAATCACAGGGGCAAGGCGTCGATCGAGGGTTGCGCCAACCAGCAGGCGGCCTCGTCGGCCAGTTGGCCGGCCGCAGCGACGGACTGGGTCCAGGCAGCGATCCGCCCGGCCGGGTCATGCCGCCAAGTCTTGAAGTCCTGCCGGTCGGGCAACTTGCCGCCGGGCAGGCGCCGCACCCAGTCTGGGTGCGGTGCCATCACCACCACGTTGTCGAGAAAGCCGGTGGCGCCGTGGCGGTGCTTCAAGCCCTTGTCCAGCCAGCCGGGCACCAGCGCACGCTGGAAGTGTGGGTACAGCACCAGGCCGTCAGTCATGCCGGCATAGGGCAGGTGCAGGTGGTAGTCGGTGATGCCGCCGTCCCAGTAGGCGCCGCGGGGCGCGCCGGCGATGTGGTGCACCGGTTGCAGCACAAACGGGATCGAGCCGCTGGCCAGGATCGCCGGGCCGAGGTTGTCCTCCGCCAGCGCCACCCGCCGGGTAGCGAAGTCGCCCAGCGCAAACGGCAGCGCGTCCCTCGGGTCGGAGAACACCACCCGCTGCAGCCAGCCCCCCAGCGCCCGCCGCCGCACCAGGTTGCTGGCAAATGCACCGGCATAACCCAGCGGCGTGGCCCAGCGGGCGCCGTGGTGCAACAGCGGGCCGCGGCCCCGGCTGGTGAACACATGCAGGCGAAAGCGCGGATGGGCCAGCAGCGTGGCCTCCTGGCCAGCAAACTGGTCCTGCAGCAGCTGCGCAAACACCCGGCTGACTTCGGCCGCGCCGGGCCACTGGCCGGCGGGCACGTTGAACTGCTGGTGGATGTAGCCCTGGGCCAGGGCGGCCAGGGCCGCGTCGGCGTCCGTCAGCATGGCGCAGGCCATGCGCCAGGCACCGATCGATGCGCCCAGCAGGTGCACGGTGTGTGTGCTGCCCGGCAACCAGTGGCCAAACAGGTAGCGGTCCAGCGGGTTCAGGATCAAACCCTTGGGGCCACCGGCGGCGGCCGGGATCACCCGCACATCGGCGGGCTTTAGGCCACGCTCGCGCAGGTGTCTCAGCGCGCGCGGGCCGGCAAACACCTGCAGGGCACGGGGAATGGCCATCGTCGGGCTGCGAGTTCTGGATCCGGCGCCGGATCAGGCAATGGACCCGCAGCCGGCGGGCCAGCGCCTGGTGATGCCAGCGCGCGGGTGCACCGGCTGCGGCTCAGCGTTTGGGCTGCAGCTTGGCAAACGCCGCCGCCATCGCACCGCCGGCCGCAGGCTGGGCCTGGCCACGCTGCGCCGGCCCACCCGACCCGCCGCCGCCGGCCCGCTCATGCCGGCCCGCCGGCTTGAAACCGTTGTCGCTGCGCCCTGCCCCACCCGCCTGGCCGGGTTTGGCGTCCAGCTTCATCGTCAGCGAGATGCGGCCGCGCGCCAGGTCCACCTCCAGCACCTTGACCCGGACGATGTCGCCGGTCTTGACCACCTCGCGTGCATCGCTGACAAACTTGTGCGCCAGCTGGCTGACATGGATCAGGCCGTCCTGGTGCACGCCCAGGTCGACAAACGCGCCGAACTGCGCAACGTTGCTGACCGTGCCCTCCAGCACCATGTCCACCGCCAGGTCCTTGATGTGTTCGACGCCATCCGTCAGCCGCGCCACCTTGAAGTCGGGGCGCGGGTCGCGGCCGGGCTTTTCAAGCTCGGCAAAGATGTCCTTGACGGTGATGGCGCCAAAACGGTCGTCGGCAAAGGCCTCGGGCTTCAAGGCGCGGATGACGTCGGCCTTGCCCATCACCTCGGCCGCCGGGCGTTGCAGCTGGGCCAGCAGGCGCTGCACTACCGGATAGGTCTCGGGATGCACGCCGGTCTGGTCCAGCGGGTTGTCACCGCCGCGGATGCGCAAGAAGCCTGCGGCCTGCTCAAAAGTCTTGGGCCCCAGCCCGCTGACCTCCAGCAACTGCTGGCGGTTGCGAAAAGCACCCTGCGCATCACGCCAACGCACGATCGATGCCGCCTGCGCGGCCGACAGCCCGGCCACCCGCGACAGCAGCGGCGCAGACGCGGTGTTCAGGTCCACACCCACCTTGTTGACGCAGTCCTCCACCACCGTGCCCAGCATGCGCGCCAGCTCACTCTGGTTGACATCGTGCTGGTACTGGCCCACGCCGATGCTTTTGGGGTCGATCTTGACCAGTTCGGCCAGCGGGTCTTGCAGCCGGCGGGCGATCGACACCGCACCGCGCAGCGTCACGTCCAGGTCAGGCAGCTCCTTGCTGGCAAATTCGCTGGCCGAATAAATCGACGCACCGGATTCGCTGACGACGGCTTTTTCGATCTTCAAGTCAGGTGCCAAACCGGCAATCCGTTTGATCAGGTCACCGGCAAGCTTGTCGGTCTCGCGGCTGGCAGTGCCGTTGCCGATCGCGATCAGGTTGACGCCGTGCGTGGCGCACAGCTTGCCCAGCGCATGCAGCGAGCCCTCCCAGTCGCAGCGCGGCTCATGCGGAAACACCGCCGTGGTGGCCAGCACCTTGCCGGTGTCTGACACCACGGCCACCTTCACGCCGGTGCGGATGCCGGGGTCCAGCCCCATCACCACCCGCTTGCCGGCGGGTGCTGCCAGCAGCAGGTCACGCAGGTTCTCGGCGAACACCTTGATCGCGGTGGTCTCGGCGGCCTCGCGCAGGCGGGTGAACAGGTCACGCTCCAGGCTGAGCGAGAGCTTGACCTTCCAGGTCCAGGCCACCGTCTTGCGGATCAGTTCGTCGGCTGGCCGCTTGGCATGGCTCCAGCCCAGGTGGATGGCGATGCGGCCCTCGGCCACGGACACCGCAGCGGGCCCTTTCGAGCCAGCCGGCTGACCCGCCACCGCCTGCTCGTTGAGCACCAGCTTGGCGTCCAGGATCTCCAGCGTGCGACCGCGAAACACGGCCAGCGCCCGGTGCGACGGCACGTTGCGGATCGGCTCGTCATAGTCGAAATAGTCGCGAAACTTGGCGTTATCAGCCTGGTTCGGGTCCTTGCCATCGGCCAGCGCGCTGTGCAGCAGGCCCTCGGCCCACAGCCATTCGCGCAGCTTGCCCACCAGCAGCGCGTCCTCGGCCCAGCGCTCGCTGAGCAAATCGCGCACACCGTCCAGCACCGCAAACGCGTCGGCAAAACCGGCCTCGGCCAGCGCGGCCGCGCCGCCGGGGTAGGCAGCGATCAGGGCCGCAGCCTCGGCGTGCGGGTCCAGCCCGGGGTCGGCAAACAGGCGGTCGGCCAGCGGTTCCAGCCCGGCCTCGCGGGCGATCAGGCCCTTGGTGCGGCGCTTGATCTTGTAGGGCAGGTAGAGGTCTTCCAGGTCTTGCTTGGTGGCAGCGGCGTCGATGGCGGCCTGCAATTCGGGGCTGAGCTTGCCCTGCTCGGCGATGCTTTTCAGCACAGCGGCGCGCCGGTCCGCGAGCTCACGCAGATAGCCGAGGCGGGCTTCGAGCTCGCGCAACTGGATGTCGTCGAGACCGTCGGTGACCTCTTTGCGGTAGCGCGCGATAAAGGGCACCGTGGCGCCACCATCGAGCAACTCGACCGCGACCTGGATCTGGCGCGGGGCGACCTTCAACTCAGCCGCAATTTGCAGAAGGATCTTGTCCAAATCAGCCGGCCCGCGAGGGGCCCTCTCGGAAAAGCGCAAGAGTTTGCCACAGGCGCCAGCCGCAAAC
>JBKJKU010000014.1:0-2974 GCA_046597355.1 Aquabacterium sp. | reverse complement strand
GTGAAGCCGTAGTGGTTGCTCATCATCGCGAACAACACCGGCAGCGTGAAGAAGGTGTTGTGCACGCTGCGCTGCTTGCCGCGCTGGCCGTGCACCGGATCGACTGGTTTGCCGGCCTTGATGCAAGCCACCACCGTGCGTTGCCCGGGAATGATCCAGAAAAACACGTTGCCGCTCATGGTGGTGGCCACCATCGCGCCGACCAGCAAAAAGGCGGCGCGGCCCGCAAACAAATGGCACGACAGCCAGGAGGCGGAAACGATCAGCACAAACACGCAGCCGCCGACGACCAGGTCGCCGTTTTTGCCCCGGCCCAGCGTGCGGCAGATCAGGTCATAGAGCAGCCAGAAGGCGACAAAAAAGGCCAGCGCGGTGCTGATTGCGGCGGCCGGCGACCAGTCGAACAGCGACTTGTCGATCAGGAAGGTGCTGGCGTTGTAGAGATACATCACCGTGAACAGCGCAAAGCCGGTCAACCAAGTGGAGTAGCTCTCCCACATTGACCAGTGCAGCTGATCGGGCACATAGCCAGGTGAGACCGGGTACTTCTGGTGGTGGTAGAACCCGCCGCCGTGCACGCCCCATTGTTCACCGCCAACACCTTTGTCGGCATCGGCCTTGCTCTTGGGTGGCGTCAGGCTGTTGTCGAGCGAGACGAAGTAGAACGAGGCGCCGATCCAGGCGACGCCGGTGATGACGTGGGCCCAACGCAGCAGCAGGCTGGCCCAGTCGAGCAGGAAGGCTTCCATCGAGTCCTCACAAGGGTGGGACCTTCAGTCGGCCAACAGGCCGACTGAAGGTCCCTCACCACAGCGGGCTCTGTGAGGAAAAACGTCGCGACCACCGGCGTCCACCCTTAGGGGGGGGCGCCGATGTGCTCCGCGGCGACGTATTAATACTGTATACGGCTCGGCACACACTCAACTATCAGTAGTTACCCTCTGCGCACGTCGGTTTGATTGAGAGAACGGCAAAATGCTCAGGAGCCGCGATAGGTTGAATACGCCCAGGGGCTCACGAGCAAAGGCACGTGATAACGGCCAGTCGCGTCGGCGATGCCGAAGTCCAGTTGCACGTCGTCGATGAACGGAGGCTGCGGCAACTGCACGCCTTTGGCGCGGAAGTACGGAGCCACCGAGAACACCAGCCGGTAGCGGCCTGCGGCCATCGCCTGGGCGTCGAGCAGAGCGCCGCCGTCGTTGCGACCGTCCGCATTGAGGGTGAAGTCCTTGATCGTCTCCACGATCTGGCCATCGATTCGCTGCAGTTTCACGGCCATTCCTGCGGCCGGGCAGCCGTTCATTGTGTCGAGCACATGGGTGCTGAGGTGTCCCATAAGGGTTCCTTTCGAAGGGATGGGGCCAAAACAGAAATGGCCTCCGCTGTAGGCCCAAGTCAACGGCTGACCAACAATGCATCGAGTGCAGGTCTGACTTGCGCAATGCCGTGAAGTGTATACACTCTTGCACTCCGGTCAATCCATTTTGAAGGCTTCAACATGTCGACAGCTGTGCCACGGGGACGCGCCAACCTGAAGGTCATACAGCCGGGCGATGAGTCGGCATTGGCACCGCGCCCTGAAAGTCGCAACAAGCTCAAGAAACCTGGCAAAGCGCCATTGGTCGGAAACACCCAGCGCATCGTCACGTCAATCACGGCGGCGATCGTCGCGCGGCGGTTGATGCCGGGCACGAAGTTGTCCGAGCAAAAGATTGCCGACATCTTCAAAGTCTCGCGCACGCTTGTGCGTCAAGCCCTGAATCAACTCAGTCGTGATCGGCTGGTGGTACTGGAGCCCGCACGCGGCGCGTTTGTGGCAACGCCCAGCGTCGAAGAGGCTCGGCAAGTCTTCGAAGTCCGTCAGATCCTGGAGGCGGCATTGACACGGCGCTTGTGCGCGGTCATCAGCGACTCCAACGTCAAGGAACTGCGGCAGCACCTGCACGCTGAGCGCGAAGCAGTCACCAATGCCGATGTGTCAGGGCGCACGCACTTGCTGGCCGACTTTCATGTGGTGCTGGCGCGCATGCTGGGCAACGACGTGCTGGCGCAGTTGTTGACCGATCTGCTGACCCGCTCCTCGCTGATTGCGCTGATGTACCAGTCATCGCATTCCGCCGAGGCCTCCTTGGCCGAGCACGTTGCCATCGTCGATGCGTTCGAGCGGCGCGACGTCAAGGCCGCCGTACGTTTGACGATCGAGCACCTGGAGCATGTGGAGCAGAACTTGCGTTTGAACCCCCATGAGACCGACCTGGCCCAACTGCTGAATCCATGACACCCACGAGCCATACCTACCCTCGAGACCTGAAGGGCCACGGCCGTCAGGGGCTCCACGCCAACTGGCCCGGGAGCGCCCGGGTTGCTTTGCAGTTTGTCCTCAACTACGAGGAAGGTGGCGAGAACTCGGTGCTGCACGGCGACCCCGGCAGTGAGCAGTTCCTGTCCGAGATGTTCAACCCCCCCGCCTTTCCTGATCGCCACCTGAGCATGGAAGGCATTTACGAATACGGTTCTCGCGTGGGCGTGTGGCGCCTGCTGCGCGAGTTCGAGAAACGTGGCTTGCCGCTGACGATCTTTGGCGTCGGCATGGCGCTCGAGCGCTGCCCCGAGGTGACGGCGGCGTTCTGCGAACTCGGCCACGAGATCGCCTGCCACGGGTGGCGGTGGATCAACTATCAGACCGTCGACGAAACCACGGAGCGCGAGCACATGGTGTTGGGCATGGCCGCCATCCAGCGGTTGACGGGCGAGCGGCCCCTGGGCTGGTACACCGGGCGCGACAGCCCGAACACACGCCGGCTGGTGGCCGACTTCGGCGGCTTCGAGTACGACAGCGACTACTACGGCGACGACTTGCCCTTCTGGTTGCAGGTCAAGAAGACCGACAGCGCCGTCGTGCCGCAACTCGTGGTGCCGTACACCCTGGATTGCAATGACATGCGTTTTGCCCTGCCACAAGGCTATTCGCACG
>JBKJKU010000036.1:0-24450 GCA_046597355.1 Aquabacterium sp. | reverse complement strand
GGCAATCAGGACGGGGCAAAGGCGCAAATCAGCTACTCGCCGACACGCACTTCTTCGGGTGGCACGCTGACCTCGGCCAGCATCAAACGGCGCTCGCGCCAGCGGCCCCAGCGGTAGTAGGCCAGCGCCATCAGCGCGGCGGTGATCGAGCCAAACGGGAAACTCCACCAGATCGCCGCCTCGCCCAGCAGTGGCCGCAGCAGCAGCGCAAACGGCACCCGAAAAACCCACATCGTCAAGCCGAAGATCAACATCGGCGCCAGCATCGCGCCATTGGCCCGCATGATGGCAAACAGCCCCATGCTGGCGGACAGCGCGATCCAGCCCCAGAGCGCGATCAGGTTGATGCGCCAGGCCTGGTCCAGCACCTCGCCGCCTGCCGGGATGAACAGCCGCAGCGGCAGGTCGCCCAGAGCGTAGACGCCGACTGTCGCGGCGCAGGCGATCAAGAAGCTCATGGTGCAGCCGCGCAGCGCGATCTTCTCGACCCGCGGCCAGTGGCCGGCGCCGATGTTCATCGCCGCCATCGCCGACATCGACATCGCCAGCGCGTTGGACGGCATCTGCACAAACACCCAGAGCTGCGCCGCGCCACTGTAGGCCGCTGCGGTGGCCGCGCCGTAGCTGTTGACCATGCCCAGCAGTGTGAAGTAGGAGCCTTGCACCACCAGCGTTTCCAGCGCCATCGGCAGGCCGCGGCGCACCAGCAGCGACAGCAGCGCGGGGTCGGGCCGCAGGTGGCGCAGATCATCCCCGTGCAGCGCAATCGGCAGGCGGTGGGTGTAGACAAACACCACCAGTGCGCCCAGCGCAATGGCGTTGGCCAGCAGGTTACCCACGCCCAGGCCGGCGATGCCCAGGCGCGGCAGGCCCGCGCTGCCAGTGATCAGCAGTGGCCCCAGCAGCAGCGACAGCGAGATCCACAGCAGCGTGAACTTGAACGGTGTCTTGGAGTCGCCGGTGCCGCGCATCATCATCGTCATCACCAGGTAGGTGAAGATGCTGGGCATGGACAGGCAGGTCCAGCGCAGGTGGGTGATGGTGAAGTCGCGCGCTGGCGCGGGGGTGCCGATCCAGCCGACCAGCGCCGGCGTGAGCAGCCAGCCGACCACCGCAACCAGGGCGGAGAACACCATCACAAAGGCCAGCGCCGAGCCCACCACCCGCCTGACCGCCGGCACGTCGCCCGCGCCCAGCGACTGGCCGATGGCCACACCGGCCGCCGTGCCGATGCCCATCGCCGCGCCCATCATCATGTAGAGGATCACGCTGGCGGTAGCCACCGCCGTCAGCGCGTTGGCGCCCAGGCTTTGGCCCACCCAGATCGCGCCCCAGGTGCCGGACAGCGAATGCAAGAAGTTGGTGGCCAGCAGCGGCAGCGCAAAACGCAGCAGCGTGGGCGTGATCGGGCCCTCGGTGAAGCGGCTGGCGTGGGCGGTGCTCATCAGCGCAGGATCACCGAGGGCGGCGCGGGTGGCGCGGGTGGCAGCGGCTTGCGCCGATCAACGGAAGTTGAAGCTGGCGTTGGCCACCACGGCCCGGTCGCCGACCCGGGCGTCAAACAGCACCCGGCCCGGCCCGTCATGCCAGGCCCGCACCTGCAGCGAGTCGCCCGGCAAGACCGGTGCCGAAAACCGCGCCGAAAGCGACACAAACCGCGCCGGGTCGCCGCCGCACAGCGCGCCCAGCAACAACTGCCCGCAATGGCCGTAGGTGCACAGGCCGTGCAGGATGGGCGCATCAAAGCCGCCAAAGCGCGCGGCTTCCGGGTCAATGTGCAGCGGGTTGTAGTCGCCCGACAGGCGGTACAGCTGGGCCTGGTTGGCGGCAATCGCGGCGGCCACCTCGACATCCGGCGCACGCTCGGGCGGGCTGGACTTGGCGGAGCGGCTGACACCACAGCCCTCGAACGGCGCAATGTCGCCAATCGCAGCCACGCCACGCTGGAAGATGCCGGTGGTGATTCGCACACAGGCTCGGCCGTCGGCGTCGGCGACCTCGGTCTCGAACTCGGTAAACGCACTGCCCTTGCCCCGCGGGTGCACCGCCAGCAGCCGTGAGCGCGCTTGCACCGTCACCGCAGATTTGCCGCCCGGCACCGGCAGCGGCGCCAGCTGCTCGATCCGGCGCTCGGCGTCGATCGTCAGCGGGTGGCGACTGCGGCAGCGCCGCGCGGTCGATCACCAGACCGGCGCCGCCCCAGCGGATCGCAAAGGTCGGCAGCACCGCAAACTGTGGGTGTTGCTCATAGACGAAGCGCAGGTCGCTGGCGCCCACGCCCACCGCGTACAGCAGCACGTCGCGCTGGTCATAGGTGATGGGCACCGCCTCGCCCCAGGGGCCGGGTTGGTGGTTGACCAGCAGCGCGCCGGGGTTGAAGGTGGCCATGTCGGGTTCTCAGGTTGGAGTGGGGTTCAAAGTGACCGGGATGTCAGACGCCGACCGGGCGCACCAGCCGCCAGTCAGCCATAGGCCGACAGCGCCTCGTCGATCGCCTGCTCCAGATCGGTTGCGGTGGCGCAGTGGCTGACATGGGTGCAAAACGGCCGGAAGCGCAGCATCTCGCTGTCGCCGCTGCCCCAGCGGCCCGCCGGCTCGGGGCACAGCCAGACCACCCGCTTGGCGCGGTCGGCCAGCTCGGCAAACAAGTCCAGCCGCGGGTCACTGTGGTTGGACCGGCCATCGCCCAGCACCAGCACCGTGGTGCGGCGGTCGATGCAGTCCCAGTGGTGTTCACGCAAATCCACCAGCGCCTGGCCGTAGTCGGTGGCACCACCACCCACCTCGCTCAGGATCAGCGCCATCGCCTCGTCAAACGGCAAGGTTTCCAGCGGCGCTGCCACGTCTTTGAGTTCATGTGAAAACGCAAAGCTGCGCAGGTCGGCCACCGTGCCTTGCAGCGCGTACAAGAACAGCAGCAAAAAGCGCACATGGGCTGAGACTGAGCCCGACACATCACAGATCACCACGATGCGCGGCTTGTCGCGGCGGCGGTGCTTGAAGTGCAGGTCCACCGGCACGCTGTCGTGCCCGGCATTGGCGCGCAGCGTGCGCCGAAAGTCCAACTGGCCGCGCAGCAGCACCCGGCGCCGGCGCGAGTGGCGGGCTGCCAGGCGCTTGGCCATGCGCGCCACTGCGGCTTTCATGCGGTCCATGTCGGGCGGACTCAAACGGCCCAGCGGGCGCTGCACGGCGACCTCGGTCATGAAGGCCTCGGTGGCGGGCCGGCCGAACAGCTCGAAACGCTGCTCGACCAGCGCCCGCACCTGGCGCTGCAGCCGGTCACGGGCCGCGCCCAACATGGCGGACTCGGCGCTGGCTGCCTCAGCGGCGCCGCCGGCAACGGCTTGTTGCAGCCGGGCCTCCAGCGCCGCGATGCCCAGCGCCTCCAGCGTGCGGCGTGTCAGGTAGGCGACCTGGGATGAAAACCGGATGTCATCGACCCCCACCGCCTGCGCGGCCCGCATCAGCGCGGCGGCAGTCTGGCCGGGCGATGTGCCCGCAGCCAGGTCCAGCAGCGCGTCTACCTCGGGCTGGCCGGTATGCTGCCCGAACGCTTTTTCTGCACCGACTTCTTTGGCGCCGTCTGTGTTCTGGGCGTCCGCCGCGCCGGCCGGCAGGCTGAAGTACTGGTCGAACACCCGCTCGCAGATCAACTTTTCGTCCTGCGACTTGGCCAGCGCCACCGCCAATGAGGCCTTGAGCGTCTCGCGGTCGGCAAAGCCCACCAGCGCCATCGCACGGGCGGCGTCCAGGGTCTCGGCGGTGGACGCATCAGCGCCGGCCGCACGCAGCGCCCGCACAAAGCCGGTCAGCGTGCGGTCCATCAGCCAGGCTGGGCGGGCGCCAGGCTGGCGGCGGTGCCAGCGCTTGCAGTGCCGGGCACCGTTGACTCCACCGCCGCCTGGGTCATCTTGGCCAACGCGCCCTGCACCTCCTGGATGTCGGTCTCGCGTTTGAGCAGCACGTTCAGGGTGTCGCGCACCATCGACTCGTCCAGCACGGCCGCATGCATCAGCAGCAGCGTGCGCGCCCAGTCCACCGACTCGGCAATCGACGGCGGCTTGCGGATGTTGGCCAACCGCAGCGACTGCACAAAGGCCACCAGTTGTCCGAGCAAATCCTCGGCAATGGCGGGCACGCGGGCGCGCAGCACCCGGCGCTCCAGCGCCGCGTCCGGGAAGCCGATGTGCAAATGCAGGCAGCGCCGCTTGAGCGCATCGCCCAGCTCGCGGGTGTTGTTGGACGTCAGGATCACCAGCGGTGGCACCTGGGCCCGGATGGTGCCGATCTCGGGGATCGTGACCTGGTAGTCGGCCAGCACCTCCAGCAGCAAAGCCTCGAAGGCCTCTTCGGACTTGTCGATCTCGTCGATCAGCAGCACGCTGCCACCGCGTTGCTCCATCGCCTGCAGCAGCGGACGCGCCTCCAGGAAGTCGCGTGAGAAAAACAGGTCTTGAAAACCGGCCAGCTTGGCAAACGACGCGTCCAGCGTGTCGGCCTGGTCCACCAGCAAACCGATCTTTTCCTTCAGGATCTGGGTGTAGAGCAGCTGCTTGCCATACTTCCACTCGTACAGCGCCTTGCTGTCGTCCAGCCCCTCATAGCACTGCAGGCGCAGCAGCGCAAAGCCCAGCGCACGGGCGGCCGAGACCGCCAGGTCGGTCTTGCCCACACCCGCCGGGCCCTCGATCAGCACCGGCTTTCTCAGGTGGTGGGCCAGGTAGACCGCAGTCGAGATCTGCCGGGTCGAGATGTAGCCGACGCTGGCCAGCGCGGCCGTCACCGCATCGATCGAGGCCAGGCCGGCGGGGGTGGAGTCAGGAATCATGGCGGTGGGCGGGCTGCGGCGGGGCGGCGGGTTGGCGGGTTGGCAAAGAAGCCGGACCAACGAGTGTCGGCGGGCTCAGATGCCGCAACTGTTCCGGCCGTGACACCCAGCGCCCGGTGTGGCAGGGAAGATGCCCCGACCGGACCCCACTGCAAAATCCAGCCATGACCTCAGCCCCCGACAGCCCGCCCACCGGTTCATCCACCAAACCGACCAGCAACCCGTCCAGCAACCCGTCCTGCAACCCATCCACCAACCCGTCGTCCAGCACGCCCGCCACGCTTTACGACGTGCGCGGCGGTGCCGCCTGGATCACGCTGAACCGGCCCGAGCAGCGCAACGCACTGTCGGCCGCGCTGGTCAATGCGCTGGACGCCCACCTTGGTAGGGCCATCGCCGACCCCAACGTGCGCTGCATCGTGCTGACCGGCAACGGCCCGGCCTTTTGCGCGGGCGCCGACCTGAAAAGCCCGCCCGGTCAAGTGATCGACGGCCGCCAGGGCGTGACGCTGGCCGATGTGCTGGCCCACCTGCAGGACGCCCCCAAGCCGGTGATCGCCGCCATCAACGGCGCGGCGTTTGCCGGCGGCTTGGGCCTGGTCGGTGCGTCCGACATCGTGGTCACGGTCGATGCCGCGCCGTTCAGCTTCTCCGAGGTCAAGATCGGCGTGATCCCGGCGGTGATCTCGGTGGTCTGCCTGCCCAAGCTGGGCCTGCACCACGGCATGAAGCTGTTTTTGACCGGTGAGCGCTTCAGCGGCAGCCGGGCGGTCGAGGTGGGACTGGCGCACCGGGCAGTGCCGGCCGAGCAACTGGCCGCCGCGGTGCAAGAAGAAATCGACGCCATCTGCGCCGCCGGCCCGATCGCCGTGGCTGAATGCAAAAAGCTGGTGCGGCGGGTGCCGCAACTGACCCGCGACGAGGCCTTCCGCGAGACCACGGCCTGGAGCAGCCGCATGTTCCTGTCGGCCGAGGGCGCCGAGGGCATGGCCGCTTTCCGGGAGAAGCGCAAACCGTCCTGGGTCAAACCCTAGGCCTGCGCCGTGCTGCCCCCTTCCCGGCCAACCCGCCCAGCCTGGCTCGGCGCCCTCAGGAGATTGCCTTGACTGACCTCGACAGCTTCCAGGCCGAGGTGGCCGACTGGTTTGCGACCCATCGCCCGCCAGAGCCCGATTTCCTGCTGCCCGAATCCTTCATGGAGGTGGGCACCGATGCGCAGTTTCACTACCTGCGCGACTGGCAGCGCAAGGTCTACGCCGCCGGCTACCTGGGCATGGCCTGGCCGGCGGCCTGCGGCGGTGGCGGCCGGCCCCAGGCCTGTCAGGACATCGTCAACGCCGAAATGGCGCGCCAGAAAGTGCCGTTTGTGCCCAACACCATCGGCCTGAACTGGGCCGGGCCGCTGATCCTGGCGATCGGCAGTGACGCGCAAAAGCAGCGCTACATCCGCGGCATATTGAGCGGCGACGACATCTGGTGCCAGGGCTTCTCCGAGCCCGACAACGGCTCGGACCTGGCCAGCTGCGCGACCCGGGCGACCCGCGACGGAGATCACTACGTGCTCAACGGCGCCAAGATCTGGACCAGCCTGGGCAGCTATGCCAAGTACATGATCTTGCTGGCGCGCACCGACCCGGCGTCCAAGCGCTATGCCGGCTTGTCGTACTTCTTGATCCCGATGCAGGTGCCGGGCATCACCACCACGCCAATCCGCAAGCTGACCGGCGAGTACGGCTTTACCCAGACCTTTTTCGACAACGCCCGGGTACCGGCCGACTGCTTGATGGGCCGAGAGGGTGAAGGCTGGCAGATCGCGATGAAGACGCTGACCTTCGAGCGCGGCGCTGCCGGTGGCCAGGCCGGCGGTCTGGCCCGCATGGCAGTGGGCGTGGGTGATGTCGTCGAGCTGGCCCGCCGCTCGCGCCGCGATGGCGCACCGGCGCTGGAAGACCCGTTTGTGCGCGACCAGCTGGTGCGCTTCTTGATCGAGAGCCAGGGCGACCGGCTGTGCACCGCTCGGGGCCAGATCCCGGCGCTGTGCAGCGAGCGGCCGGACGCCATCCCGTTGTCCAACAAGCTGCGCTACACCGAATACAACCGCCGGCTGTTGCAATTTGCGCTGACGCTGCAAGGCGCCAATGCCGCGCGTTGGGTGGGCGATGCCAGCGCGGTAGACGGCGGCAAATGGCAGCGCGGCTACTTCAACGCCTTTGCCTCGACCATCGGCGGCGGGCCCAGTCAGATCCAGGCCAATATCGTGGGCGAGCGGGTGCTCGGCCTGCCGAAGGATTGAGTGCGATGACTACACCTTCATCACCGGACGTGTTGGGCAGCGCCATGCAGTTTTCCGACGAGCAAGCGATGCTGCAAGACAGTGCCGTGGCCTTTTGCCGCGCGCAGTCGCCGATGTCGGCGGTGCGCAAGCTGATCGGCAGCGCGGGCGACAGCAGCACCGGTTTCAACCTTCCGGTCTGGCAGGCCATCGCCGAGCTGGGCTGGCTGGGCATCGCCATCCCCGAGCGTTTTGGCGGTAGCGGGCTGACGCTGGGCCAAACCGCCGTGATCGCCGAGGCGATGGGCCGGCAGCTGCTGGCCACACCGTTCACCAGCACCCTGCTGTGCAGCTGGGGCCTGCTGGCCGGCGGCACTGCGGCCCAGCAGGCGGCGTGGCTGCCCCAATTGGCCCAGGGCGGCATCGGCACGGTGGCGCTGTTCGAGGACGAAGGCGACTGGGACCTGTTGTCGCTGACCTGCCGGGCGCAAACCAACGGCGCCAGCCTCACGCTGCACGGTGCCAAGACGCTGGTGCAAGATGCCGCGGTGGCCGACCTGCTGCTGGTCTCGGTGCAGCACAACGGTGCACCCGCGCTGGTGTTGCTGCCCGCAGCCGACCTGCCGCGCCAGCATTTGCTGCGCGAGGCAGTGATCGACGAAACCCGCCGCAGCTACCGGCTGACGCTGGACGGCCTGACCCTGCCGGCCGAGGCGCTGATCACCGGCGCCGCGGCCCATCATGCACTTCACGCGATCAGGCAGGCCGCCCTGCTGCTGGCCTCGGCCGAGGCGGCGGGTGGCATCGCCGGTGTGCTGGCAGTGACGGTGGACTACCTCAACAACCGCAGCGCTTTCGGCCGCAAGATCGGCAGCTACCAAGCGCTCAAGCATGGTTGTGCCGACATGCTGATCGGGCTGGAGCGGGCACGCTCACACCTGCACCATGCGGCCACGCTGCTGGTTGAGGCGGGCGGCGCTGGCGCTGATGCTGGCAGCCCTGTGCCTGAACACAACGCCATCGACATCGCCCTGCGCATGGCCAAGGTCGAGGCCGGCGACAGCTTTGTGACGGCCGGCGACCGGTCGGTGCAGTTCCACGGCGGCTTCGGCTTCACCTACGACTGCGACGCCCAGCTCTACCTGCACCGCGCACTCTGGCTGCAGCCCTGGTTTGGTGACGCCGCGCACCACCGGCGGCGGCTGGCCGATTTGCTGCTGCCGCTGGCGCCGCAGCGCGCCTGATGGCTGGTTCGCAAGTTCGCAAGTTCGCAAGTTCGCCCCACCTCGACCCCACCTGTTTCGGACGTTTCCATGATCGGCACCACCCGCTACCCGCATGTCTTTTCGCCGCTGGACCTGGGCTTTACCCGGCTCAAGAACCGCATCCTGATGGGCTCGATGCACACCGGGCTGGAAGAGGCTGAAAACGGCTACGAACGCATGGCCGAATACTTTGCCGAGCGGGCGCGCGGCGGCGTGGGCATGATTATCACCGGCGGCATAGCGCCCAACCGCGAGGCCGGTGTGGGCGGCAAGCTGTCCACCCCGGCCGAGGCCGAACAGCACCGCATCGTCACCCGCGCCGTGCATGCGGCCGATCCGGACGTCAAGATCGTGATGCAGATCCTGCACACCGGGGCGCTGGCCGGCACACCGGACTGCGTAGCGCCGTCGGCGGTCAAATCCCGCATCGGCCGGTTTACCCCCAACGCGCTGGACGAAGACGGCATCGAGAAACAGATTGCCGACTTCGTCAACTGCGCCGTGCTGGCCCAGTCGGCCGGTTACGACGGCGTCGAGATCATCGGCTCGGCCGGTTACCTGCTGTCCACCTTCCTGGTCGAAAAAACAAACCTGCGCACCGATAGCTGGGGCGGATCCTGGCCCAGGCGCATGCGCTTCCCGGTCGAGGTGCTGCGCCGGGTACGCGAGGCGGTGGGCCCCCGCTTCATCGTGATCTTCCGCATCGCGGCGATGGACATGCTGGACGGTGGCCTGGCCTGGGACGAAATCGTCGAACTGGCGCAGGCCATCGAGGCGGCCGGCGCCAACATCATCAGCACCCACTTCTGCTGGCACGAAGCCCCCGTGCCCACCATCGCGACGATGGTGCCGCGGGCAGCGTTTGCTGGCGTCACCGGCCAGCTGCGCAAGGTGGTGGGCGTGCCGGTGATCACAAGCAACCGCATCAACATGCCGGCGGTGGCCGAAGAAGTGCTGGCACGGGGCGACGCCGACCTGGTGTCGATGGCGCGGCCGATGCTGGCCGACCCGCAGATCGTGCTCAAGGCCCTGCACGGCCGCGAGGACGAGATCAACACCTGCATCGCCTGCAACCAGGCCTGCCTGGACCACACTTTTGGCGGCCGGCTGCAGGTCAGTTGCCTGGTCAACCCCCGGGCCTGCAACGAGACGCTGCTGAACTACCGGCCCACGGCCCACCCGAAGCGCATCGCGGTGGTGGGCGCCGGCCCCGCCGGACTGGCCTATGCCACGGTGGCGGCGCAGCGGGGCCATAGCGTCACGCTGATCGACGCGGGGGCGGAAGTCGGCGGCCAGTTCAACCTGGCCCGGCGCATCCCAGGCAAGGAGGAGTTTGCCGAGACGCTGCGCTACTACCGCCGCATGATCGAGCTGCACGGCATCACGCTGCGTTTGAACACCCGCGCCAGTGCGGCCCTGCTGCAGGCCGAGGGGTTCGACGAGGTGGTGGTGGCCACCGGCATCGCGCCGCGCACACCCGACCTGCCCGGCATCGACCACCCCAAGGTGGTGAGCTACATCGACGTGATCCTGGGGCGCAAGACTGTGGGCCAGCGGGTGGCGATCATGGGTGCGGGTGGCATCGGCTTTGATGTGGCCGAGCTGGTGACGCACCAGGGCACCTCGGCATCCCTGGACATCGGCGTGTTTGCGCGGGAGTGGGGTATCGACTTTGCGGGTCACCCCCGGGGCGGCGTGACCGGCGTGACACCGCAGGTGGCCCGATCCGACCGCCATGTCACGCTGCTGCAGCGCAAGGCCGACGCACTGGGCAAAACGCTGGGCCGCACCACCGGCTGGACCCACCGGCTGACACTGAACCGCCGCGGCGTGCAGATGGTGGGCGGGGTGGAGTACCTCGCCATCGACGACGCTGGCCTGCACACCCGGGTCAACGGCGAGCCGCGCTTGTTCGCGGTCGATACCGTCATCGTCTGTGCCGGCCAGACGCCGCTGCGCGGCCTGTTCGACGATTTGCAAGTGCTGGGCATCAAGGCCAGCCTGGTCGGCGGTGCTTTCGACGCGTCCGAGCTGGACGCCAAGCGCGCCATCGACCAGGCCAGCCGGCTGGCGGCTGAGGTGTGATCTCTGATTTGACAACCGCATGAGCCACACCCCCAAGCTCGATTTCACCCTGGCCAACGGCATCACGCTGGCCAGCTGGGAATGGCGCGCCGCCCTGCGCGGCCAGGCCCCCACGCTGCTGCTGGTGCATGCCACCGGCTTCCACGGCCGGGTCTGGGACCAGGTGATCCACCACCTGCCCCATCGCCATGTGATCGCCGTCGAGCTGCGCGGCCACGGCCGCAGCGAGGCAGCGGACTTTGACGACTGGCGGCCGTTTGGCCAAGACCTGGCCGGATTTGCAGCCGCAATGAATTTGCAGGGCGCAGTAGGCGTCGGCCACAGCATGGGTGCACATGCGCTGGTGCAGGCGGCGGCATTGCAGCCCGGCCGGTTTTCGCAACTGGTGCTGGCCGATCCGGTGATGCTGGCACCGGCCGACTACCACCTGCCCGCACCCCCGCCCGGCACGCTGCACCCGTCTGCCGGTCGCAAAAACCAGTTTGAATCGGCGCAAGCGATGTTTGAGCGCTTTGCCGACCGACCGCCCTATGCGGTGTTCGACCCGCAATCGCTGCGCGACTACTGCGAGCACGGCCTGCGCCCGGCCGACGATGGTGTGGGCTTTCAGCTGGCCTGTGCGCCGCGCTTCGAGGGCAAGGTCTACCCCCTGGCGCGGCAGAACCCGGGCATCTACGCCAGCATCCGCGCGCTGCACATCCCCGTGCGGGTGGTGCGGGCCCGGCCGCAGGATCCCAGCGTCCTGCCGTGGGACCCGCTGGGCTCGCCCACCTGGCCGGGGCTGGCGGCGGAGTTCCGCTTTGGCCAAGACCTGCTGCTGATCGACAAGACCCATTTCCTGCCGATGGAGGATCCTGCGCTGATGGCGCAGCTGATCGAGGGCGCGCTGGCCTCGGCCCCAGGCTGAGGGGTGAGCGCCGCACCCACCGTGTCCACCCGCACGCTCACCCTGGTGGTGGCGTCAGCGCTGTTCATGGAGGCACTGGTCAGCACGGTGATCGCCACCTCGCTGGCCGCGATGGCCGCTGACCTGCAGGTTGATCCGCTGGCCTTGAAGCTGGCCTTCACCGCCTACTACGTGGCGCTGGCGATCTTCATCCCGGTCAGCGGTTGGTGCGCCGACCGCTACGGCGCCAAGACGGTGTTTGCCAGCTCGATTGCGGTATTCACCGCCGCCTCGGTGGCCTGTGCGCTGGCGGGTGACCTGCACAGCCTGATCACTGGCCGGTTCTGCCAAGGCCTGGGTGGCGCGATGATGCTGCCGGTGGGCCGGCTGATCCTGCTGCGGGTGATCCCCCGGCGCGACATGGTCTCGGCCATGGCCTGGCTCAGCATCCCGACGCTGATGGCGCCGATCATGGGCCCGCCAATTGGCGGCTTCATCACCACCTACTTCCACTGGCGCGGCATCTTCTGGCTCAACGTGCCGGTGGGCCTGCTTGGGCTGGCGCTGGCGGTGCGGCTGGTGCCACAGGTGCGGGCCGACGTGCTGCGGGCACTGGACGGGCGCGGTTTTGTACTCACCGGGCTGGGCCTGTCACTGCTGATCTTTGGCCTGACGCTGGCCGGCAGCCAGGCCGGCAACCTCGGGCTGTCGGCCGGCATGATGACAGGCGGCACGGCGCTGTTGGCGCTCTATGTGTGGCATGCCCGCCGCAGCGCCCATCCGATCATCGACCTGGGCCTGCTGCGCATCGCCAGCTTCCGGATCACGCTGCTGGGCGGGGTGCTGTTCCGGCTGTCGGTCGGCGCTGTTCCCTTTTTGCTGCCGCTGATGTTGCAGGTCGGTTTTGGCCTGTCGGCGTTTGCCTCGGGCTCGCTGACTTTTGCGTCGGCGGTGGGTGCGGTGACGATGAAGCTCACCGCCTCGCCGATCCTGCGGCGCTACGGCTTCAAGCGGGTGCTGTGCATCAATGCGGTGATCAGCAGCGTGCTGCTGGCGGCGTGCGCGCTGTTTTCGGCCGCCACGCCGCATGCGGTGATCATCACCGTGCTGCTGGTGGGTGGGTTTTTTCGCTCGCTGCAGTTCACCAGCCTCAACACCCTGGGCTATGCCGACATCACGGGCGAGCAAATGAGCCGCGCCACCTCGTTTGTCGGCGTGGTGCAGCAACTGTCGCTGGCCGCAGGCGTGGCGCTGGCGGCCCTGCTGCTGGAGACCTCACGCACGGCCGACGCCCGAAGCCAGTTGCTGGCGGTGGACTTTGGCCGGGCCTTTGTCGCGGTCGGCCTGCTGTCGCTGCTGTCGCTGGCGTTTTTTGCGCGGCTGGCACCCCATGCCGGCGCCGAGATGTCGGGCCACGGTGCCGGCGCCGCAGCGCCTGGGGCTACCGTCACGCCAGCCGCGTCACCGGCGGAGTAGTCTGGTGGGCGGGCACGGCGGATCAGTCCGGCGCATCAGTCCGGCGGATCAAAGCGGTAGCCCACGCCGTAGACCGAGGCGATGCAGTCGCAGCCCGGGTCGGCTGCAGCGATCTTGCGGCGCAAGTTCTTGACATGGCTGTCGATGGCCCGGTCGCTGACATCACGCAGGTCAACATGCACACCGTCCAGCAATTGCGCCCGGCCAAACACCCGGCCTGGCCGGCCCAGCAGCAGGCGCAGCATGCGGAACTCGAGCGGCGTCAGCGCCAGCCAGCGGCCGCGCCAGGCAATGCGCAGGCTGTTGTCGTCCACCGTCCAGGCGGGCGTGTGCCGGACCATCCGGCCATCGGCACGCCGCAGCAAGGCCCGCACCCGGGCCATCAGCTCGCGCGGGCTGAAAGGCTTGCAGACGTAGTCGTCGGCGCCGGTGTCCAAGCCCAGCAGCCGGTCGAGCTCGTCGATGCGGGCGGTCAGCATGATGATCGGCACATCGCTGAACTCGCGCACTGCGCGGCACACGCCAATGCCGTCCAGCCCGGGCAGCATCAGGTCCAGGATGATGGCGGCAGGCACTGTTTGCCGGACGCTTTGTACCGCCAGCAAGCCGTTGGCCACGGTCTGGGCTTGCCAACCTTCGGCATGCAGGTAGTCCACCAGCAAGCGGGCGATCTTGGGGTCGTCCTCGACCACCAGCACGCGGCGGCCGGCGGGCGTCGTCATGGAGCCGTCATGGGCCGTCATGCGGTGGGCCTGCGGGCGATCAGGGGCAGGTCCAGCTGCACCTGCAAGCCGCCCAGCCGCGAGCCCAGCGCCTGGATGCGGCCGCCGTGGGCCTCGGCGATGGCCACGCAGATCGCCAGGCCCAGGCCACTGCCGCCGCTGTGGCGGCTGCGGGCGGCGTCGGCCCGGTAAAGCGGCTCAAACAGCCGTGGCAGGTCGCTGGCCGCGACCCCCGGCGCACTGTCGTCGATGCTGAGCCGCAGGCTGTCGCCGCTGCGCTGCAGCGCCAGCGCGATTCGGCCGGGCGCGTCGGTATAGCGCAGGCTGTTTTCCAGCAGGTTGTCCAGCAACTGGCCGATGCGGGCGCTGTCCCAGCACACCGGCAGGGCCGCGGGTGGCGGGCCGGCCCAGGCCAGGCTCAGGCCGGCAGCGGCAGCGCGGGCCTCGAAGCGCTGCAGCGCCGCCCGCACGGTGTCGACCGCATCGGCATCGGCAAACCGGCAAGGCAGGCTGTGCAGGTCGGCCATCGCCAGCAGGTGCAGGTCGTCGATCAAGGCGCCCAGGCGCAGCACGTCCTCGCGCAGCGACAGCATGGCCGACGGCGTCAATGGCCGCACACCTTCCACCAGCGCCTCGATCTCGCCGCGCAGCCCTGTCAGCGGCGTGCGCAGCTCATGCGACATGTCGGCAATCCAGCGCCGCCGCGCACCCTCCATGCGCTGCAGGCTCTCGGCCATCATGTTGACGTTGTGGGCCACGTCGCCGATCTCGTCGCTGCGCCCGGGCGGCAGGCGCACGCTCAGCTCACCACGGGCGATGCGGGCGGTAGCGTCCTGCACGGCTGCCAGCGGCCGGGCCCACTGGCGCGCCAGCCACCAGGCGGTCGTCAGCGCCAGCAGCATCAGCGCAGCGGCCACACCCGCAATGCCCAAGTACTGCTTGCGCAGGAACCGCACCTCGCTCTCATCGGGCGCCCGGTCTACAGGCCGCAGCCGGACCAGCGCCACCACCCTGCCCTCAAAGCGCACCGGCTGCTCGATCCAGGGCAATTTGCCGGGTGGCAGTGGCCGGCCCCGCAACGGGCTGCCGTCCGGTGCAAACAATGCCACCCGGTTGCCGAACCGGTCACCGGGCGGCGGCGGGTGCTGGCGCGGATCGGGGCGCGCGTCCGACAGCGCGGGCCGGGGCGGGTGGGGCGGCGGCCCTGCGGGCGGTCTTGCGGTGGGTCTTGCGGTCGGTCTTGCGGTCGGTCCTGCGGGCGGTCTTGCGGGCGGTCTTGCGGGCGGTCTTGCGGGCGGTCCTGCGGGCGGTCCTGCGGCGGATCGAACTTCCGGCCCTGCCGCGGTGACGGCCCGCGCTCGCCGGCGCCGGCCACCCCTTCGCGCAGCGCCAGTTCGTCAAGCACGCTGCGCATGTCAAGCCGCCCCGCCAACAGCCCATCGGCGCTACCCGCTTGCGCAAGGTGACCCTCCACCACCTGGACAAGGCTGTTGAGCCGTTCGACATCACGCGCCTGCAGGTAGGCGCCAAAACCCTGGCGCAAATGCCAGGCGGTGACGGCGCCCATCGCCAGCACGCTGACGCCCACTGCGGCCAGCAGCCAGAAGGACAAGGTGTAGACCAGGCGGACGCGCATCAAATCAGGATTGGGCCCGCGAATTGTGGTGGCAGTGTGGGCGCGCCGGCCAAGTCTCTCCACATTCGGCGCACAGACTGGCAGCCGTGCCGGTGCCGTCCGGCGCAACGCTGGCCACGGGCTGTTCGTCCGGCGGCGCGGCGTGGCCTTTTGCCTGAACCCTGTGCCAACCCCGATCCGCTGGCGCGGGTTGGACCCAACCGAGACGTCCATGACCCCTACTTCCAAGCCGATCACGCTCGGCAAGATCACCCTCGCCTTGTTGACTTGCCTGGCCGTGCTGGCCACAGCCACCGCCGCGCAGCAAACCGGCGCCACACCCTGGGCCAAACGCCTCAAGCAGCCGCCAGCCCAGGCACCGCAGCGTGCAGCGCCCGGCGGCGCACCGCAGTTGGGTGACCCACTGGCCGGCCTGAGCACTGACGAGCTGGCCGCTTTTACCGGCGGCCGGGACGAGTTCGAGGCCGTCGAGACGGTGGCTGGCGGCCTCGGGCCGATCTTCAATGACAGCAGTTGCGTGGCCTGCCATTCGGCCGGCGGCGTCGGCGGCGCCAGCAACCAGAAGGTCACCCGCTTCGGCCGCTCTGTCGGCGGCGTGTTCAGCCCGCTGGACCACCTGGGCGGCTCACTGCTGCAGGCCCGCGCCATCGATCCTGCCGTGCAAGAACGTGTGCCCGCCGAGGCCAACGTGGTGGCGCAGCGCCTGGCCACGCCGCTCTTTGGCGCCGGCCTGATCGAGGCCATCCCCGATGCCGACATCGAGCTCAATGCGCGGAGGCCCCAGCCCGACGGCGTGCGCGGCCGGGCCCTCAAGATCACCGACGTGGCCAGCGGCCAGCTGCGCATTGGCCGCTTCGGCTGGAAAGCCCAGCAGGCCACGCTGCTGTCATTTGCGGGTGACGCCTACCTCAACGAAATGGGCGTGACGAGCCGGCTGTTCCCGACCGAAAACGCGCCCAATGGCAACCCTGCCCTGCTCGCGCGCTATGACAAGGTGCCTGACGTCGAGGACAGTGTGGACCCGGCCACCGGCCAGAGCGACATCGACCATGCGGCCGCCTTCATGCGCCTGCTGGCGCCGCCACCGCCGGTGCGCGCCACCGCGGCCAGCCTGGCAGGTGGCAAGTTGTTCGAGCAAGCGCGCTGCAGCGCCTGCCACCAGCCGGTGATGTTGACCGGACCCAGCCCGGTGCGGGCTCTGGCGTACCAGCCGGTGCGGCTGTACTCGGACCTGCTGCTGCACGACATGGGCGCACTGGGTGACGGCATTGAACAAGACGGCGCCAAGGCCCGCGAGATGCGTACCGCGCCGCTCTGGGGGCTGCGGGCCCGGCCGGCTTTTCTGCACGATGGCCGTGCGTTGTCAGTTAGGCAGTCGATTCTGCTGCACGACGGTGCAGGTGCCCGCTCGCGGGACCGCTTCAAGGCGCTCAAACCGGTCGAGCAACTGCAACAGCTGGCGTTTTTGCAGATGCTCTGAGGGGACGCACGCTGCGATTTGGCGACGTGGAACATCGCGGTCAGCCCGACCCCCTGGCCGTCACTGGCAGCCACGGCTTGGGCTGACACGACCTGGGGCTGCAGCAACAGGGCAGCCAGCGCGGTGACGGTGGCGGTGGCGACCTGCCCTCGGCGGGTGGACACGTCGGACTCAGACGGGGATAGCCGTCATGGCAATGACGCCCGGATGAAAGTCAAGCGGATCCCGGCCTGTGGAAAACACCGAAAGACCGGCGGACGCGCGACGGGTCATGACTTGGCCGGGGCCGCGCGGGCGATGCGGGTCGGGAAGAACTTGTACGCCGCGCAGTCTGCGCCGAAGATACGCAGCAAACCGAGCCGGGTTGAGGGCACGGCCCCATTGCCTGGCCACGACGGTCTTGCGGTCTGCTGCCCCAATGCCCAGCGCGTGCCAGTGCCAGTGCCAGTGCCAGTGCCAGTGCCAGTGCCAGTGCCCGTGCCAGCGCCAGCGCCGGTGCCGGACCTGCAACTGGATAAACGTCCACAGCTACCTGCAACGCCCCTCGGCAGTGGGGCCATCAGCAACGGTCGCCGGACACCCATGGAGCAACAACGATTGATTTGCCAACACCGCCCACCGAGCGCAGCGGTAATCGATCTGCAGCCAGCCCTTGCGGAGGAGGTTGTCGGCGATCACACCGAAATTAGGGGGGATATCTTTTTTGGAGCTTGCAGAAACCTTTATTGAAGTTTACTCTAAATATGCTGGAATGAAAATGGAAATTAATTTCCAGGGGTATAGCTGTGCGTTTTATTTAATAAACCTTACCCCCGTCACAGCAACAATTGCGCGCGCTTTTCAAACCCAGTGCATATTTTTCGCGCGCTTCATCGGTTCACTCTGGATTTTAAACTTCAGGAGTCAAAAATGCATCAGATCACGTTTTCAAGCCGCACCCTGCGTACCCGAACGATATTGTCAGGTGGCTTGCTGGCGCTGGCCATCGGGGCTGCGCCATCGGCCCAGGCCGTGCTGGTGGATCCAAGTTACGAAAGCAATCCGCTGACGACCATCGCCAACGTGCTGGGCAACTTTCCGCTGTTCCAGAACCAATGGGGACACGAAAATTCGACCATCACTGCCGCGGTCGGCCTGGTGGTGCCGCCGGACGGCAAGTTGATGCTGAGCATGCTCGATGACGGGCTGGTCGCAACCCAGACCGTGCAGGCGGTCGATGTCAGCGCCTACAGCGCCATGATCACCAGTGGCGCGATATTCAATATGAGTGCCTTGTTTGACACCCAAAATCCCGGCAGCGCGATCGGTGGCGTGGCACTGCAATTCTTTGCCGGGCCGACTTACGGCTCGCAAATCGGCAGCGGCGTCATCGGCACCATCACGGTCGATACCAATCCGCTGACTTGGCAGTCGGCCTCGGTGACAGGCGTTGTCCCGCTTGGCACGACGTGGATGGTGGCGCAGGTGCTGTACAACAATGCCTCGCTGGCCAATCACGCGGGTTATGTCGATCTGGCCGAGTTGCGCATCTCACCAATACCTGAGCCCGGCACCTTCGGGCTGATGCTGTTCGGCGGCCTGGCAGTGGGGCTGATGTTGCGCCGGGCGCGGCCTGGGGCGTGATGGTGAGAGGCCGGGTACAGCGGCCCATCGTCCAGCGCGGCAACTTTGGGTTGCAGCGGGTGGCAACACGCTGTCAGCTGCAACGCCGCGCGGCTGCGCGCAACTTTGCCCAGGTCAGGGCATGCGGCGGGCCGGGATCGCCGATGTTCAGGCCTCAGGCCTCGGGCAGCGGCATCACCCCGGCCACGTCGGGCAGCGACACGCCGCCGCGCCGGCCCGGCACCACATTGCCGTAGCGCTGGGCGTACACCGGTGGCAATGGCTGGCCGTCGTCGGGCGCCAGCCACAGGCGCAGCAGGTGGCGGCGCTGGGCGGGATCGGGCCAGTCCTCGAAAGCCATCCGGTCGTGCAGCAGCCGGTGGTTGTGCACAAACTGCAGGTCGCCGGGTGCCAACGCCATGGTCAGGTTCAGCGCCGGGTCGTTGGCCAGCGTATCCAGCAGGTCCAGGGCCTCGACTTGCGCGGCGCCAAGGCGCGGCGCGTCGGCAAAACGCTGGCCCGAGTTGACATACTGGCGCTGGTAGATCGCCGCAAAGTGCCCCTGGTGCCAGTTGAACACCGGGATCTCGAAATAGGGTTTGGCGCCTGGCGGCACCTCGCCGCGCCGGTCGGTGGCCACCGGCTGGAACAGCAGCGCCGCCAGATCGGGCCGCCGCGCACGCAACTCGTTGTAGATCGTGACGGTGGACACCAGCGCCGATTCGCCACCCGACCGCGCGGTCTGCAGGCAGAGCAGGCCGACGATGTCGCAGGAATCGGTGTGGAAGCTCTGGCGCTCATGGGTCTGGTAGATGCGCACAGCCGGGTCGTCGGCCCGCAGGCCCATGTCGCGCACATGGCCCAGCAGGTGGCCTTGGGCGTTTTGCGGCCGGGGCCGGCCAAGGTGCGCACCCAGGCCGTAAAACGCCACGGCGCTGAAGCGCCTGCCCCAGCGCGCCACCGGCAGGCCGCGCAGCAGCACAAAGCCGCGGCCGTGCTGCAAGTCAGCGCGCAGCGCCGCCAGCCGCGGGCCCAGCGTGGGCAGTGCAAAGCCGGGAATATCCAGCAAGTTGAGCGCCTCGCTGTCTTGCTCGGCGCGCGCCAGCCAGGGCCCCGTGGCAGCCTCGATTTCAGCCAGCTCGGCCGCGTCCAACGGCTGCAGCCAATCACCGGCAGCCAGCACTTCTGGCCCGCGCCAGGCGGCGGGGCCAGTCAGGCGTGAGGGCAAGCCCAGCGGAAAACCGTCGTCGTCCAAAACAGGGCCGCCCGCTGGGGTCTCGGCCGCACTGCCCGTCCCGGGCTTGGATGCGCGGCTCATGCGGCCAGTCCCTGCAACGCCGCGCGCGCCTGGGCCTGGCCCAGGGTTCGCACGCCCAGCGCGCGCATCTTGTCGAGGAAGGCCGCGGCCTGCGCCTCGAAACCGCTGACCGGGCTCATGCAGTCGGTCAGCAAAATCAGCCGCTCGGGCCGGCCCGACGGCAAATGCGCCACCAGGTGCTCCACCGTGGCCTTGACGCAGTGGCTGCTGGCCTGGCCGGCGATCAACAGGGTCTCGGCCCGGTCCAGGCGGTCGAGCAGCGCTTGGTTCATGGCGGTGGACGGATCGTCGGCATCGGGCACCTCGGCCTGCAGCGCGCTGTAGTGCTCAGACCACGGAAAGCTGCCCTTGTTGACCACCCGCACCGGCGCATGGTGGCTGTCCTCCCAGGCATTGCAGGCGGCCAGCACGTCGGCATGCAGGCCGTGGCCCCAGCTGCCCAGTTGGCAGTGCAGCGGCCAGACCATCAGCGTGTAGCGGTTGGCAGCCTCCAACGCGTCCAGGTAGGCCAGCGTGCGGGCGGACTCGGCAGCCACTGCGGGCCGGAATTCGCCGGCGCGCACCTGGGCCGCGGTGATCGGCGTGAACGGCGCCACCGCACCGCCGGCGCCGGTGCGCCAGTACAGCGGGTGGGCGATGTCATAGCGGTGGTGCGAGTCCAGCGTGACCGTGATGCCGCCAATCTGCGGTTGCGCAGCCAGGATGAACCCTGCCAGGCGTTCCAGATCGGCATGGGCGCCGGGCACCGGCAGTGCGGGTGTCAGGTGCTGGCCGCTGCGGGCGTCGACCGGACAGTAGGCCGCCGGCAGATCGCAGAAATCATTTTGCGCGTCGATGATCAGCAGTTCGACAGGAGGAGTCATGGTGGGATTTTGCAGCCGCAGGGGCAAGGGCAGCGCACTTTAGCCCAGGCGCCAGGCGGGGACGCCGCGGTTCCCGCTGCTCAGCGGGCAGTGCCGGGCGCCCGCAGCCGCCGCACTGCCAGCACGGCGCCCAGCACCACGGCGCCAGCTGCCAGGCCCACCAGCGCGTCGGCCAGCAGCGGCAGTACCGCGCCGGCCACCGCACCTGCGCTGGCAACCCGTTCGTTGATCGCCTCGTCCAGCCAGGGCACACCATGGGTCAGGATGCCGCCGCCCACCAGGAACATCGCCAGCGTGCCCACCACCGACAGCGCCTTCATCAGCCACGGCGCAAACGCCAGCAGGCCGCGACCCATGGCCTGCTGGGCGGCGCTGGCTTGGCGGCTGAGCCACAGGCCCGCGTCGTCGAGCTTGACGATGGCCGCCACCAGGCCGTAGACGCCCACCGTCATCACCAGCGCGATGCCGGCCAGCACCGCAGCCTTTTGTGCCAGCGGCGCGTCGGCCACGGTGCCCAGTGAAATCACCACGATCTCGGCCGAGAGGATGAAATCGGTGCGCACGGCGCCCGAGATCTTGGCCTTCTCCAGCGCCACCAGGTCCAGCTGGGGGTCGCTCAGCGCCTGCTTGAGCGCCGCACGCTCGGCTGCATCATCGGCCGGGTTGTGCACGTACTTGTGCACCAACTTCTCAACGCCTTCAAAGCACAGGTAGGCGCCACCCAGCATCAGCAGCGGCGTGATCAGCCAGGGGGCAAACGCAGCGATCAACAGGGCTGCGGGCACCAGGATGACCTTGTTCAGCATCGAGCCCTTGGCCACCGCCCAGACCACCGGCAGTTCACGGTCGGCCTTGACTCCGGCCACTTGCTGGGCGTTGAGCGCCAGGTCGTCGCCCAACACGCCAGCGGTCTTCTTCGCGGCAATCTTGGTCATCGCGGCCACGTCGTCCAGCACGCTGGCGATGTCGTCAAGAAGGACAAGCAGGCTGGTGGCCATGTGCGGGCAGTCAAAGTGGGACGGACGGCATGGTAGCGGCTGACACGATGTGCGGTCTGCGCCAGCCACGCCGCTGGCGAACCGCTTGTGCGGTCGGGACGGCCGGCTGCAGCGCGCACAGCGCGTGCAGCGTGGTGAGGTGTGCCGTGGCGCCTGGGCGTCAGGCGCGCACTTCAGTGCGTTGCTGCCAGACGGCATTGCAACGCTGCGCTCAAACCGGAAAACCAAGCGTCCGAGCCCGCTGATTGGGTGCCGTCCTACACCGCAATGGCCCGGCGTCTCACGCAAGATAAACACCGCTTCAACGACGATTGCGGATCACCAACTTGGGCCATCAGCATGAGCATCCTCGGCAAAATATTCGGCAAGATCTTCCCGTCCTTCAAGAGCGACGACACACCTACCGCCGCCGCTCCGGGCGCAAACGCCGCTGGCACAACCCCAGCCACGTCAAGCCCGACGGCGCCCACCGCCATGGCCGAAGTCGACGTCGAGGCGCTGTTGAACGACATGGCTGGAAAAAGTGCGCAGGCCTTGAACTGGCGCTCGTCCATCGTCGATCTGATGAAGCTGTTGGGGCTGGACAGCAGCCTGGCTGAACGCAAGTCCTTGGCGTCCGAACTGGGCTACACCCAGGACATGAACGACAGCGCCGCGATGAACATCTGGCTGCATCGGCAGGTGATGAACAAGCTGGCGGCCAACGGCGGCAAAGTCCCGGCCGAACTCAAGGACTGAGTTACCCGATCTCCCGTCAACGCCACACACATCTACTTCGCGAGGTTTTCATGGGCATTATCTGGACCATCTTGATCGGTTTTTTCATAGGCGTGGTCGCCAAGTTCCTGATGCCGGGCCGCGATCCGGGGGGCTTCATCATTACCGTGCTGATCGGCATTGCCGGCTCGGTCATCGCCGGCTATCTCGGCGGTGCAATGGGCTGGTACCGGGTGGGCGAGCCCGCAGGGTTCTTCGCCTCTGTCATCGGCGCGATGATCCTGCTGTTCGGCTACCGGATGGTGGCCGGCCGAAGGGGTTGACCCAGCGGGCGCTGGAACGGCCGGTTGCTCAGCGCAACTTGGCCCCACCCAGCACCTGCTGGTTGACTGAGGCCGTCTCGGCGGCCGTGCCGGGCTCATCAAAAGTCACCCGCTGATTGACCCGCTGGTGCGGCCAGTAGTCGGCCAGCGCGTAATGCTGGGTCGAGCGATTGTCCCAGACAGCGATGCCATTCGGCTCCCACTGGTGGTGCACCATGAACTCGGGCTTCTTGAGCCATGCGAGTAAGAAGTTCAGGATGCCCCGCGCCTCGTGCCGGTCAATGCCTGTGATGTTGCGGGTGAAGTCGGCATTGACAAACACACACTTGCGGCCCGAGTCGGGGTTCTTGCGGATCACCGGATGCAGCACCGGCTTGAAGGCCTTGATCGCCGCGATCAAGGCCTCGTCGCCACGCCGGCCCAGTGCCTCACGAAAACCCGACACCTCCCAGCTGTGCACCGCGCTCAAGCCTTCGAGGTATTTCTTCATGCCGGGTGAGAGCCAGTCGTAGGCCTTGCTGGTGCTGCTCCAGCAGGTGTTGCCACCGGCCGGTGGCGTCACCGTGATCTGGATCGCGGTGCCCAGCGGTGGCTTGGGCTTCCAGCTGATGTCGGTGTGCCAGTTGTCGATCGACGGCGGACGGTCGTGGTCGGACACGATCATCTCCAGTTCAGGCGCGCCGGGCTTGCGCTCGAAGTACGAGCCGGTCGACGGCGGGCCAAACACCGTTGCCAGCGCCACATGCTGGGCCGGTGTGATGGTCTGCGGGCGGAAGAAGATCACCTCAAAATCCCACAGCGCCTGACGCAACTCGGCCTTGACCGGCCCGCTCAGCGGCTGGGTCAGGTCGACGCCGTCGATCCAGGCGGCAAAGTTGGGCATGCGCGGCACTGGCGTGATGTGCTTGTAGCGGCGCGCGATGTTGATCAGTTTGAGCGGCTGGGTATTGGCCATGCGGTTGTCTCGTTACTCGGTGGGACCGGTTGGGTCAGTGGGGCGTGTTGAGCCGGTCTGGCGGTTCGGGCGGTCAGGCTGCGGCAGGCCGATGGCCTCGTACGAATCGGCACCGGCGTCATAGCGGGCTTGCGCCGCACGCAGGCGGTCCAGTGCATCGGAGCGGCGGGCCGTCTCTGAAAAGATCTGCACCTCGTTGCGCCGGGCAGCAGCCAGTGGCAGGTCGCGCCCCTCCACCAGCGCACGCTTGGCCGCCGCCAGGGCCGCACGCGGCCACTGCGCGATGTGGCTGGCCCAGGCGATGGCCTGCGTACGCAGTTCGGCGTCAGGCACCACCTGGTTGATGGCGCCCATGGCCAGCGCCTGCTGCGCCGTGATCGGGCGGCCGTCCAGCACCATCGCCATGCAGCGGGTGGTGCCGATCAGCCGCTCCAGCCGGGTGGTGCCGCCCCCGCCCGGCAAGATGCCCAGCGCCACCTCGGGCTGGCCGTAGGTGGCGGACTCGGCCGCGATGCGCAGGTCACAGGCCCAGGACAGTTCGGCGCCGCCGCCCCAGGCCTGGCCGTTGTTGGCGGCTATCGTCACCACCGGCAAGGTCTCCAGCAGGTCGAACAATCCGGGCGGGCGCGCCCGGACCGGCCCTCCCGGCGAACGGCTGTAGGTATCGACCAGGGCGGACAACGACCAGTGCGAGATGAAGATGCCCGGCAAGTCCGACGCCAGCACCACCACCGACGCACCCGCCTTGTCGGCCTCGGTCACACAGGCCAGGATCCTGGCCGCCAGCTCGTTGGTGCCGAAGTTGCGCGGCGGGTTGTGCAGCGTGACCAGGGCCACGCCGGTGGCAGGCCAGGACAGGTGGGCGGCAGTCGTCATGCGGGCGCCTTCATCGCTTGCGTGGTCAGTGGGCCCGGCGGGCCGCACCCTTCATCATCGCCCGAACTCCCGTGCCGCCTATGCAGGGCAAACACTGCCGGCAGGGTGCACAGCGACCGCAGTGCGGACATCACCTTGCCGCCCC
>JBKJKU010000411.1:0-9382 GCA_046597355.1 Aquabacterium sp. | reverse complement strand
TGAAGGGCGTGGTCAATTTCAACGACAACATGGGCTTCCTGAGCAGCATCTCGCGACAGAACCTGTCCGAGCGTGACCAGCAGGCGGCGCGGGATTCCTACCAGGCGTTCAACCAGTTGATCGGTCAGTTCCCGGACTCGAAGTACTCCGACGACGCCCGCCCGCGGATGAACTACATCGTCAACGCGCTGGCCGACTATGAAGTGCATGTGGCGCGCTACTACTACCGTCGCGCGGCCTTCGTGGCAGCGGCCAACCGCGCGCAGTTGGCGGTGCGGGAGTACCAGGGCTCACCGGCCACCGAGGAGGCGCTCTACATCATGGTCGTCAGCTATGACCGGCTGGGCCTGCCGGTGCTGCGCGACGACGCCGAGCGGGTGCTGAAGACCAATTTCCCGAACACCCGTTTCATCAAGGACGGCGTGCGCCTGCCCGAGCGGGCGTGGTGGCAGTTCTGGTGACGGGCCGAGGGCCCTTGGTGTCGAAGCGGCACCCTGGTCGGGATGACCCGGAGCCGCCAAGCGACCGCCGTGGATCCGGCTTGGCCGGGCCACTGGCGGTGCCCGCTTGAGGGGGAGGCGCCGAAGGCGCATCGGGGGTGGGCCACTTCACTGGTGCCGGGCGGCCAGTTCGTCCAGCCAGGCCAGCGCATCGGCCTCGGTGTCCAGCGTGCCCATCGCCGGCAGTGCCGCCCGCAGCCGGCGGCCGTAGGGCATCTGGCGCAGCCGCGGGTCGGTGATGACCAGCAGGCCGTGGTCGGTTTCACTGCGGATCAGCCGGCCGGCGCCCTGCTTCAGCGAGATCGCGGCCTCCGACAAGAAGTAGTCGTTGAAGGGGTCGCGGCCGCGAGACTCTAGGTCCTTGCTGCGCGCCTGCACCAGCGGGTCATTCGGCGGCGGAAACGGCAGCTTGTCGATGATCACGCACTGCAGCGCGTCGCCCGGCACGTCGATGCCCTCCCAGAAGCTGGCCGAGCCCACCAGCACGCAGCGCGGCGTGTCAAGAAAGCGCTGCAGCAGCGTGCGCTTGGGGTGGGTGCCCTGCACCAGCACGTTCAGCGGCTGACCTGCGGCGGCGGCCGCATCGGTCAAAGCCTGGGCGATCAGCGGCAGCACCCGAAGCGTGGTGGTCAACACAAAGGTGCGACCGCCCAGCGCCCCGGCCAGCCGCGCCGCCAGCGCCCCCACTGCCGCCGGATGGCCTGGTTCGGCTGGTTTCGGGAACCGCGGCGGCACCCAGGTGCGGGCATTCGCGGCGTAGTCGAACGGGCTGCCGACCCGCAGCTTGCGGGCGTCTTCCAGCGCTGCGGACTCGCTGAACCAGCTCAAGTCATCGTCGCTGCCCAGCGTGGCCGAGGTGAAGATCCAGGCCCGCGCTGCCAGCGCCCGCTGCTCGGTGAACAGGTCGCGGATGTGCAGCGGCGACTCCACCAGGCGCGCATCACGCGGGCCGATGTCGATCCAGCGCACCCGGTCAGAGGCGGTGGCGGCGACAAAACCTTGCACCAGTTGCGCGATGCGCCGGCCGCGCTCGACCAGGCGGGTGAAATCAGGTGCGGTTGCCTCGACCAACAAGGCGGCGTCACGCGCCGCGTCGGCGGCCGTGGCCAGGCCGGCCAGCGCGGCAGAGAAATCCGGTGTGTTGGCGCGCTCGTCCCAGCGCAGCTTGAGGATGCCCCTCAGCTCGCGCAGCGGCCCGGCACAGGCCAGCCGCAGCTCACGCGCCGCCCGGTCCAGGCCGGCGGCCAGCGCCTGCCATTCGGCCAAGCCGCGGGCATGGCTCAGGCCGGCCGCCAGCAGATCGCGGCCGAAGTCGATCACCTGGTTGGTAGACAGCAGCGTGCCCAGAAACTGCAGGCCGGTCTCGACCAGCTGGTGCGCCTCGTCGAACACTGCCGCGTCGACCGTGGGCAGCAACTCGGCCACGCCGCTGTCGCGCAAGGACAGGTCGGCAAAAAACAGGTGGTGGTTGACGACCACCAGGTCGGCCGCCATCGCCTCGCGCCTGGCCTTGACGACGTGGCAGTCGCGGAACTGCGGACATTCACTCCCCAGGCAGTTGTCACGGGTGGAGGTGACCAGCGGGATCACCGGCGAGCGGTCGTCCAGGCCGTCGATCTCGGCCAGGTCGCCGGTCTGGGTGGATTGGGCCCAGGTCTCGACCCGCGCCAGCGCGCGCACCGCAAAGCGGTCGGGCAGCGTGCCACTCTCGCGGGCTATCGCCAGCCGGTGCAGGCAAAGGTAGCTGCTGCGGCCCTTGAGCAGTGCGATGCGCACCGGCAGGCCCAGCGCGTCGCGCAGGCGCGGCAGATCGCGCAGGAACAGCTGGTCCTGCAGGCTCTTGGTGGCGGTGCTGACCAGCGACCGGCGGCCCGACAGCAGCAGCGGCACCAGGTAGGCAAAGGTCTTGCCGACGCCGGTACCGGCCTCGGCCACCAGCGTGGCGCGGTCCTCGATGGCGCGGGCCATGGCATCGGCCAGCTGCAGCTGCGGCTCGCGCTCGACAAAACCGGGATCGGCCTGTGCCAGTGCGCCGGCCGGGCCCAGCGCCTCTCGGGTGGCGATCGCCAGCGCACTGGGCGCCAGGAGGTCCGGCCCTTCGGTGGGCCAGGGATTCAGGCCAGCGCCGGCCTCGGGCAGGGATTCGTCATTGGCCGGCGGCACCGCGCGATCAAACGGGGGACGGCTCACGCCGGTTCCGGCGGGTCGAGCGCTACCTCGAGCAGCACGATCTGGTCCCGCAGCAACAACCGGCGCTTCTTGAAACGGCGCAAGGCCAGGTCATCCACCGGCACAAGGTGGACCGCAATGTCGATCAGGCTGTCGAGATCGGCATGCGCCATGCGCAACTCGATCAACCGGCGTTGCGGTGAGTGCAGGTTGAGGTCGGCGTGGGCGTCGAAGATCATCAGCCGCTGGAGTTTATAGTCTACCGCCATGAGCGCAACGCTACCGCTGGCCTATCGATTGATGGGCGCCACCGCCCTGCACAAGGGGGACCGTCCCTACCAGCAGGATCAGGTTGAAATCCTGCGCCATGGCCGCAACAAGGATTGCCTGCTGGCCGTGCTGGCCGACGGCATGGGTGGCAAGAGCGGTGGCCGCAAGGCTGCGGACCAGGTGGTGCTGACGGCACGGCAGCTGTTCGACCGCTACGTGCCGACCAAGGACGATGCCGCCGAAACGCTGCGCCAGGTGGCCATGGAAGCGCACCTGATGATCAAGCTCACGGCCATCACCGCCGAAGAAGAGCCGCACAGCACGGTGGCGGCGTTTTTGCTGGGTCCGGGCCTGAACTGCGTGATTGCCCATGCGGGCGATTCACGGGTCTACCATTTCCGCGGCGCGGAGTTGGTCAACCGCACGGTCGATCACTCCTACGTGCAACGCCTGATCGACGAAGGCAAGATTGGCGAAGAGGAGGCCAACAGCCATCCCCAGGGCAACCTGCTGATCGGTTGTCTGGGCACGCAGTCGGATCCACCGACGGTGGTGCGGCATGTGGACACGCTGTTGCCGGGCGATTCGCTGCTGGCCTGCAGCGACGGGCTGTGGCACTACTTCACACCGCGCGAACTCGGCCTGATCGTCAACAGCCTGCCGCCACGCGAGGCCAGCGAGTTGCTGGTGGCACGTGCCCGCCAGCGCGCCCATGAGCAGGGCGACAACGTGTCGCTGGCGCTGGTGCGGGTCGAAGCCATCGGCTGACCCTGCGCAGCGACCGGTTGCGTCCGCTGCGCCCAGGTGCCGCTCAGTGCGACGCCGGTGCCGCGGCGGGTACCGGCAGCCCGGCAGCCGGCGGCTTGCTGGCGTCCATGCGCGCATTGCGCGCCAGCACGGCGTCACGGTGGGCGGCTGCCTGCTGCTGGCGCTGCAGGTACGCCGCCTGATTGCGCAGCGCTTGGCTTGAGGCTGCCGCAGCCGACGGCCGGGCGGGGGTCTGCATGCTTTGCAGCCGCTTTGCCGAACGATCGCGCCGCGCGGCGTCGTCGAGTGTCCGCTGACGCCGCAGCAGGTTGTTCAGTGCCAGACGCCGTGTGGTTCGGGCATCGTCCAGGCACTGGGTCAACAAGAACCGGCCCTGACAATCGGCTTTGGCCAGGTCATACGTTGCCGCCACCTGCCGGCGTTCGGCGTCGATGGCGCCACGCTCAGCGCTGCGGTCGACGACAACGGTCGCGTCGGGCGGGCCGGCAGCCCTGGTCGACGCCGGCACTGAGCATCCAACGACCAGACCGAACAGCACGGTCCGACCAAGCCCACGCAACCCCGGCCGGCCACCCGACGGCGGGCTCATGTGATCCCTGTGTCCACCTCGCGCCGCTGCAGCGCCAGGTACTCGGTTGAGCGCATCTCCTGCAGCCTTGAGACCGTGCGCGGAAACTCATGCGACAGCGGGCCTTCGGTGTAGATTTCATCGGCCGGCACTGCCGCCGACAGGATCAGCTTGACGCGGCGGTCGTACAGCACATCGACCAGCAGCGTGAAGCGCCGCGCCTCGCTGGCCAGCCGGGGCGGCAATTGCGGCACGCCAGACAGCAGCACGGTGTGAAACTGCTGGGCAATCTCGAGGTAGTCGTTTTGTGAGCGCGGCCCGCCGCACAGCGTGCGAAAGTCGAACCACACCACACCACCGGCACGGCGCAACGACCGCAACTCGCGGTGCTCGATGTGCAACAGCGGGTCTTCGTCCCGCGCCTCGGCCAGGCCGTTGAAGGTGGCGGCCAGCGCAGCATCGGCCGCCGGTCCCAACGGGGTCAGGTACAGCTCGGCCTGCTCCAGCGTGCGCTGGCGGTAATCGGTACCGTGGTCGACGTTGATGACTTCAAGCTTGTCCTTGAGCAACTCGATCGCCGGCAGGATGCGGTCACGGTGCAGGCCGTTGGGGTACAGGCCGTCGGGATGGAAGTTCGAGGTGGTGACGATCGACACCCGGTTGGCAAACAGCGCGTCCAGCAACCGGTGCAGGATCATCGCGTCGGTGACGTCAGCCACGTGGAACTCATCGAAGCAGATCAGCCGGAAACGCCGGGCGATGCGCCTGCCCAGTTCGTCCAGCGGGTTGACCGTACCCTTGAGCTCCAGCAGTTCGCGGTGCACCTCGCGCATGAACTCATGAAAATGCAGCCGGGTCTTGCGGGTCAGCGGCACGGCCTGGAAAAAGCAGTCCATCAAGAAGCTCTTGCCGCGCCCTACCCCGCCGTACATGTAGACGCCGCGCGGGATCGGCGGGCGCACCAGCAACTTGGTCACGGCATTGCCGCGCCGGGCCTTGTAGGCGGCCCATTCGTCCTGGCAGCGCTGCAGCGCTGCCACCGCCTGCAACTGGGCCGGATCGGCGGTGTAGCCCCGCTCGATGAGCGTCTGGTGGTAGAGGTCGGTGACGGAGGTCATGCGCTGCAGGCGGCCCAGGAAAAGGGGCAGCTTACGCGGGCCCCCAGAGCGTTTGATCGTCTCGCCGGTGACGGGCTGACCCGTCCAGACCAGCGATCAGCGCATCAGAAGTTCAGCGTGCGCTTGTCCACGGCCAGCGCGGCTTCCTTGGTGGATTCGCTCAGGCTCGGGTGGGCATGGCAGATGCGGGCGATGTCCTCGGCCGAGGCCTTGAACGCCATCGCCACCACCGCCTCGGCGATCAGCTCGCTGGCCATCGGGCCAACGATATGCACACCCAGGATCTCATCGGTCTTGGCATCGGCCAGGAACTTGACGAACCCGGTGGTGTCGCCCAGCGCCCGCGCCCGGCCATTGGCCATGAACGGAAACTGCCCCGCCTTGTAAGCCACGCCGTCGGCCTTGAGCTGCTGCTCGTTGCGGCCGACCCAGGCGATCTCGGGTGAGGTGTAGATCACCCAAGGGACGAGGTTGAAGTCGACATGGCCGTGCTGGCCGGCAATGCGCTCGGCCACTGCCACGCCTTCTTCCTCGGCCTTGTGCGCCAGCATGGGGCCACGCACTGCGTCGCCCACGGCCCACACATTCGGCAAGTTGGTCTTGCAGTCGCCGTCAACGATGATCGCGCCACGCTCGTCGAGTTGAAGGCCCACGGCCTCGGGGTTCAGGCCGACCGTGTTGGCCACGCGGCCGATCGAGACGATCAGCCGCTCGACATCCAGCGTCACGGCCTCGCCCTTGGCATTGGCGTAGGCCACGGACACACCCTTCTTGCCGGTCTTGACGCCTGAGATCTTGACGCCGAACTCGAACTTCAGGCCTTGCTTGGTGAAGGCTTTCAGCGCCTCCTTGGCCACGCCCTCGTCGGCTGCGCCCAAAAAGTGGGGCAGCGCCTCCAGGATCGTGACCTCGGCGCCCAGCCGGCGCCAGACCGAGCCCATCTCAAGGCCGATCACGCCCGAGCCAACCACGCCCAAGGTCTTGGGCACAGCGGCAATGCGCAGTGCGCCGTCGTTGGACAGGATGCGCTCTTCATCGAACGCCGCACCCGGCAGCGCACGGGCGCTGGACCCGGTGGCCACGATCACGTGCGTGCCGGTCAATGTCTCGTTGGCTGCGCCGGTGACGTTGACTTCATACAGCCCGTCGGCGGCTTTGGCAAACGCGCCCCGGCCGTGGAAGAAGCTGACCTTGTTCTTCTTGAACAGGTAGAGGATGCCGTCGTTGTTCTGCTTCACGACAGTGTCCTTGCGGCCCAGCATCTTGGCGACGTCGATCTTCAGGTTCGACAAGCCGATGCCGTGGTCGGCAAACTGGTGGCCGGCATGGTCAAAGTATTCGCTGGACTGCAGCAGCGCCTTGCTCGGGATACAGCCGACGTTGGTGCAGGTGCCGCCCGGTGCAGGGCCGCCTTTGTCGTTTTTCCATTCGTCGATGCAGGCGACGTTGAAACCGAGTTGCGCAGCGCGGATGGCGGCGATGTAGCCGCCGGGGCCGGCGCCGATGACGATGACGTCGAAAGACTTGGACATGGTGATGGGGGGAAGGTTGGTGTTCAGGGTGCGGCGCGGGTGACCGCCGGTCATTCGGCCGGCACGAAGATCCACAGCAAGATGTAGAGCAGCGCCCCGGTGCCGCCAAACAGCAGCAGCACCGTGAGGATCAGGCGCCAGGCCCAGCTTTCGATGCCGGTCAGGTGCGCCAGACCGCCGCACACCCCGCCGATCCACTTGTCGCCCGACGAGCGGCGAAAGTTGTTGAGTGCCGCCACCACCGGCACATCGCTGGCCGGGTGCGGCGCCGCCGCGTCGAGCAGGCGCTGCTTGGCGCGCTGAAACTCCAGGTCCGACAGCACACCACGGGTGCGCAGGTCATCAAGCTTGTGCAGTTCGTCAGCGAGCGACATGGTGGCCTTTCAGCGCAGTACCGAAGTCTGGGCGTTGATCTGATGTCGAACCGGATGTCGAATCAGATGTCAAACAAGAGGCGCGACGGGTCTTCCAGCGCCTCTTTCATCGTCACCAGGCCCAGCACGGCTTCGCGGCCATCAATGATGCGGTGGTCGTAGCTCATTGCCAGGTAGTTGATCGGGCGCACGACGACCTGGCCGTTTTCAACCACCGCCCGGTCCTTGGTGGCGTGCACGCCCAGGATCGCCGACTGCGGCGGGTTGATGGTGGGCGTGGACAGCATCGAACCAAAAGTACCGCCGTTCGAGATCGAGAAGGTGCCGCCAGTCAGGTCGTCGATACCCAGCTTGCCGTCCTTGGCCTTCTGGCCGAACTCGGCGATCTTTTTCTCGATGTCGGCAAAACTCATCTGGTCGACATTGCGCAGCACCGGCACCACCAGGCCACGCGGTGAGCCGACGGCAATGCCAATGTCGAAGTAGCCGTGGTAGACGATGTCGTTGTTGTCGACGCTGGCGTTGATGATCGGGTACTTCTTGAGTGCGGCGACCGCTGCCTTGACGAAGAAGCTCATGAAGCCAAGCTTGACGCCATGCTCTTTCTCGAACTTGTCCTGGAAGCGCTTGCGCATCTCCATCACCGGGGCCATGTTGACCTCGTTGAAGGTGGTCAGGATGGCGTTGGTTGATTGCGACTGCACCAGACGCTCGGCGATCCGGGCGCGCAGGCGTGACATCGGCACCCGTTGCTCGGGGCGCTCGCCCAGGTTGGGGCCAGCCGGGGCAGCCACGCTGGGCAGCAGGCGCGCGGGTGCCGGCGCGGCAGCGGCGGCTTTTGGCGCCACAGCCAGCGCCGGTGCCGGCGTGGGTGCTGCAGCAGCGGCAGCTACAGCGCCCAGCACATCGCCTTTGGTGATGCGGCCGTCCTTGCCGGTGCCGGCCACCGAGCCACCAGCCAGCGCGTTGTCCGCCATCAGCTTGGCAGCGGCAGGCATGGCCACATCGCTCTTGCTGCCACCGGTGGCAACTGCCGCGGCGGCCTTGGGGGCCACTGCGGCCGGCGCCGCGGCGACAGCCGGAGCAGCAGCCGCACCGGCTTTGCCTTCGGTGTCGATACGGGCAATGACTTGCTCGCTGGCGACTGTGGCACCGTCAGCCTGCACCAACTCGGCCAGCACGCCGGCGGCGGGCGCCGGCACTTCCAGCACCACCTTGTCGGTTTCGATCTCGATGATGATTTCGTCGATCTCGACATACTCGCCGGCTTTTTTCTTCCACTGCAGCAGGGTGGCTTCAGCCACCGATTCGGACAGCTGCGGGACTTTGACTTCTACGATTGCCATGATGTGAATTCTCGGAAGGGGGAGAGGACCACCCAACACACGCCGCGAAACCGGCGCTGCCGGACCGCTGGCGTGGCCCCTTGAGGGGGAGCGCCGAAGGCGCTTCGGGGGTGGGCCTTATTTCGTGAGGATGAAACCCTTGAGCTTGCCGTAGGCCTGGTCCAGCAACGCCTTTTGCTGCTCCTGGTGCAGGTGGGCGTAACCCACTGCCGGCGAGGCCGAGGCCGGACGGCCGGCATACCCGAGCTTCTGGCCTTCCTGCATGTTCTCGTGGATGTAATGCTGCACGAAGAACCAGGCACCCTGGTTTTGCGGCTCGTCCTGGCACCACACCAGGTCAGTCGCGTTGGCGTACTTCTTGACCTCGGCGGCAAATGCCTTGTGCGGGAAGGGGTAGAGCTGCTCGACGCGCAGGATCGCCACGTCGAAGGCCTTTTTCTCCTCGCGCTTCTTGACCAGGTCGTAGTACACCTTGCCGGAACAGGCCACCACGCGCTTGACTTTCTCCGCCTTGAGTTCCCGGTTCTCGGGGATAACCGTTTGAAAGCTGCCCTTGGTGAACTCCGAGAGCGGAGACGCCGCGTCCTTGGCCCGCAACAGCGACTTGGGCGTCAAGATGATGAGCGGTTTGCGCAGGTTGCGCACCATCTGGCGACGCAGAATATGGAAAATCTGGCTGGCGGTGGTCGGCTGCACGACCTGCATGTTGGTATCGGCCGACAGTTGCATGAAGCGTT
>JBKJKU010000325.1:0-17906 GCA_046597355.1 Aquabacterium sp. | reverse complement strand
ACTGGCACTGGCACTGGCACTGGCACTGGCACTGGCACTGGCACTGGCGCTGGTGCTGGTGCTGGTGCTGGTGCTGGTGCTGGTGCTGGTGCTGGTGCTGGTGCTGATGCTGATGCTGATGCTGATGCCGTCACTGGCGCCGCTACGGGTGCCATCGCAGCCGCCACCGCTGCCGGCGCAGGCAGGGCGGCGTCGGTGGACCGCGCTGGTTTTGCCGGCTTGGCGGCTTTTGTAGGTGCCTGGGGCGTCTTGGGCGCTTTCGCCGCCTCGGTGGCCTTGGACGCCGCAGCGATCGGGACCACTCCGGCGCTGTGCGGGGCCTTGCGGGCCCGAGTCGGCTTGGCCACCGGTGTCACTGGCACCACTGGCGCTACCAGGACAGTCGGGGCTACCGGGGCCACCGGGGCCACCGGCGCCTGCACGGCAGGCGCCGCACGGCCGCCGGTCGGCTTGCGTTGGGTGGACTTGGCGGCTGCCTTGGCAGCAGGCTGGGACGCCTGCTGCGCTTTTTTCACCGTTGGCGACGGGGGCGCACCGGTCGCCTCGGCTGCCAGGTCGTCGGTGCCGGTGCCGGTCGGCGGAGGCGTCTTGCGCCGGGATTTTGAAGGGGTCGCCATCGGGCGTGTGTCCGTTGAGGCGCCGCCAGGCACGCTGTGCCGGCCGACGCGGGGTGAAGGGGTGGGGCGGGCGAGCGGCTAAACGCCGCGGGCGCGATCGGTCTTGAATTGCGCCTGAAATGCCGCAAAGCGGCCGACATCGAGCGCCTCGCGGATCTCGCGCATCAGGTTGAGGTAGTAATGCAGGTTGTGGATGCTTGCCAGCATCGGCGCCAGCATCTCGCCGCAGCGTTCGAGGTGGTGCAGGTAGGCCCGGCTGACCCCCGTGGCGCAAGCCTGGCAGGTGCAGCTGCTGTCGATCGGTTGCTGGTCGGTCTTGTTGCGGGCGTTGCGGATGCGCAGGTCGCCGAACCGGGTGAACAAATGCCCGTTGCGGGCATTGCGGGTGGGCATCACGCAGTCGAACATGTCCACGCCACAGGCCACGCCCTCCACCAAGTCCTCGGGCGTGCCCACGCCCATCAGGTAGCGCGGCTTGTGCGGTGGCAGGCGGTGCGGCGTGTGCGCCATGATGCGCAGCATCTCGTCCTTGGGTTCGCCCACGCTGACGCCGCCAATCGCGTAGCCCGGCAGGTCAAGCTCGGCCAACTGGGCCAGCGACGCTTCACGCAGGCCCTCGAACATGCCGCCCTGCACGATGCCGAACAGGGCGTTCGGGTTCTCCAGCCGCTTGAATTCAGCCACGCAGCGCCCGGCCCAGCGCAGGCTGAGCTCCATCGACGACCGGGCCTCGGCCTCGGTGGTCAGCGCGCCCTGGGATTCGTAGGGCGTGCACTCGTCGAACTGCATCACGATGTCGCTGTCCAGCACGGTTTGCACCTGCATGCTGACCTCGGGTGTCAAGAACAGCTTGTCGCCGTTGACGGGCGAGGCAAAGCGCACGCCCTCTTCGCTGATCTTGCGGCCACGGCCATCGGCGCCACCCAGGCTCCAGACCTGGAAGCCGCCCGAATCGGTCAGGATCGGCTTGTTCCAGCCCTCGAAACCGTGCAAACCCTTGAACTTTGCGATGACATCCAGCCCCGGCCGCAGCCAGAGGTGAAACGTGTTGCCCAGGATGATTTGCGCGTCCATCGCGTGCAGCGACTGCGGCAGCACGCCCTTGACGGTGCCGTAGGTGCCCACCGGCATGAAGATCGGCGTCTCGACCACGCCGTGGTTCAACGTGAGGCGGCCGCGGCGGGCGTGGCCTTCGGTGGTGAGGACGTCGAACTCAAGCATGGCGCAGATTGTCGCAGCCCACATCAGCCCCGGCAGGCCGCACGCCGGCTCGCAATCAGGACACGCTGCGGCCAGCTGCTGCTGGCCCGCTTGAACGGGGGCTCAGGGCAGTCAGCGGCGGACTGCCCCCGGACTACACCGGCGGGCGCCAGTGGGTTGATCGCAACAATCGCGGCCCGGCTGCGGTTGGAACCTCAACGGGTTTTGCCGGGCCTCTGGTGGGCGGCGTGTCTCACCTGCCGGGCACTCTGCCCCGGTCAGTGCGCAATCAGCGACGAGCCCACAGCAGCGATCGCCTCCTGGAGCTTGTCTGCGGCCAGCGCCTGGCATTGCGCCAGCGTGGCGCCGGGTCTGGCGTCGAAGGCGGTGGCGCTTTGGCTGGGCTTGAACAGCAGTGATTTGCCACTGCGCGGCACCATCATCGCGCGTGCCGTGACAACGCAGGTCTTGTCCGCGGTGAAACCGCCCTCGACCTGGCTGATGAAGCCGAACTTGCCCACCGGGTACAGCTTGACCAGGCGCTTCATCAGCTTGACGTCGATCTGTGCCTTCCAGACCGCCAGCGCAGCGGGCTTGTCCAGCAGCGCCGCGGTGGAGTGGTCCAGTATCAGGTAAGCCGGTGCGGCCGCAAAACTGGCCGACACGGACATCAGCAGCGCCGCTGCCAGCAAACTGGAGGTGTGCATGGTGGGGTTCTCGCGTGGAAGTCGGGCATGAATTTTACGGACATATGCCGCTGCGCCAGCCCCCCCAGAATCACCAGTCAACCCGGCGCACTGTCCCCCTGCCGGTCCAGCAGCATGGCGTCGCCGTAGCTGAAAAACCGGTACTGCGCCTCGATCGCATGGCGGTACAGCGCGTGCATCCGGTCGTGGCCGACAAAGGCCGAGACCAGCATCAGCAGCGTGCTCTTGGGCAGGTGAAAGTTGGTGATCAGCCGGTCCACCACGCGGAACCCGAAGCCGGGCGTGATGAAGATGTCGGTCTCGCGGGCGCCGGCGGCCAGCAGGTCGTGCGCGGCGCCGGGGCTGGCGCCCAGCGCGGCGTGCCGGGCGGCCGATTCCAGTGCCCGCAGCGCGGTGGTGCCCGCGGCCACGATGCGCCCACCCGCGGCGCGGGTGCGGGTAATGGCGGCCACCGTGGCCTCGGGCACGGCATACCACTCGCTGTGCATCGGGTGCTCGCTCAGGCGCTCGGTGCGCACCGGCTGGAACGTGCCAGCGCCCACGTGCAGCGTCAGCTGTGCGCTGGCTACACCACGTGCGGCCAGCGCCGCCAGCACCGCGGCATCGAAATGCAGCGAGGCGGTGGGTGCGGCCACCGCGCCAGGATTTTTTGCAAACACGGTCTGGTAACGCGCCACGTCGTCAGCCGCATCGCTGTGGGTGATGTACGGCGGCAGCGGCACATGGCCAAAGGCCTCCAGCAGCAGCAGCGGATCGGCCGGGAAGCGCAGATGGAACAGGCCATCGTCCGGCCCGCCCCGGCCCAGCACTTCGGCCTCGAAGCCGCCGCGTGCAAAGCTGATGCTGCTGCCGGCGCGCGGGGATTTGCTGGCGCGCAGATGGGCCAGCACCTCGAAGCCGGGCAGCACCCGCTCGATCAGCGCCTCCACCGCGCCGCCGGTGGGCTTTTCGCCAAACAGCCGGGCCTTGATGACGCGGGTGTCGTTGAACACCAGCAGGTCGCCGGGGCTGAGCAGACCGGGCAGGTCGCGGAACACCCGGTCCGCCGGCGCGGCGCCAGTGGCGTCCAGCAGGCGCGAGGCGCTGCGCTCGGCCGCAGGGTGCTGCGCTATCAGCGCGGGCGGCAGCTCAAAATCAAAATCGGCAAGGGTGTAGGGGCGCATGGTGTTCAGGCTGTACCGACCTGAAGACTCCGGAAACCGCGGATTGTTCCACGGCGCCGGGCCGGCGCGGTCAGCGGCCGGTGGCGGCTGCCGGCCCGCCCGACAGCGCCGCGCCGGGCAGAACCGAACGGGGCGTGACAGCCGGCGGCACCTGCGCGGCCGCGGCGTCCATGCCGATGGACGTGACCGTGCCGCCCTCGGCCCACTCGCTGTAAACCCAATCCCCGGCGCTGCGCAGCAGGCCAACGGGCGGCGCTGGCGGTGCGCCCACCGGCACCTGTTGGAGCACCTGGGCCATGTAGTCGATCCAGATCGGCAGCGCCAGGCCGCCACCGGACTCCCGGTCGCCCAGGCTTTGCGGCTGGTCAAAACCGATCCAGGCCACCGCCACCAGACCGGCGCTGGGCGCAGCGCCGCTACTGCCCAAGCCGCCGCCCACGCCGCCGCCCACGCTGGCGCCCACGCTGCCGGCCTGGAAGCCGGCAAACCAGGCGTCCACCGCATCGTTGGTGGTGCCGGTCTTGCCGTAAACATCGGCCCGCTGCAGTTGCTGCTGGGCGCGTGCCGCCGTGCCCACCCGGGTCACGTCGTTGAGCAGGCTGTTGGTGATAAAAACGTTGCGCGCCGGCAGCACACGCCGGCCTTCGTCCAGCGGCGCGGCGGCGGGCGCCTCGAACAAGACCTTGCCCTGGGCGTCTGTGATGCGCTCGATTACCACGGGCGCCACCCGCCAGCCGCCGTTGGCCAGCACCGCGTAGGCCTGCGCCAATTGCAGCGGCGAGGTGCTGCCGGCGCCCAGCGCCAGCGTCAGGTTGGCCGGCTGTTTGCTCTGCTCGAAGCCGAAGCGCGAGATCCAGGCCAGCGTGGGCGGGATGCCGACCTGGCGCAGCACCCGGATGCTGACCAGGTTCTTGGACCGGGCCAGCGCCTGGCGCAGGGTCATCGGGCCGTCAAACTGACCGTCCGAGTTTTGCGGCGTCCAGCCGTCGGCGCCCTCCAGCGCGGCGTCGTTGACCAGCGTGGCCGGCATCACGCCGTTTTCCAGCGCGGCCGAGTACAAAAACGGCTTGAAGCTGGAGCCGGGCTGGCGCCAGGCCTGGGTGACGTGGTTGAAGGGCTGGCGCGCAAAGTCGAAGCCGCCGACCAATGCCCGCACCCGGCCGGTGCGGGCGTCCAGCGCCACAAAGGCGGCCTGTACCTCGGGCCATTGCGTCACGGCCCAGGCCGCGTTTGCGTTGGCGCTGTTTGCGTTGGCGGTGTAGGCGTTGGCGGTGTATGCGGTGGTGGTGTTTGCGGTGGCGGTGTTTTGACTGGCCGCGGTCGCGCCGCCGCTGTCACCGGGTGCTGCCAACCCAGGCTTGGCTGGCGGCTGCCAGACCCGCAGGATGTCGCCGCGCGCAATCCGCAAATCCTTGCCGGCCTTGGGCGACAGGCCGGGCAGCGCCAGCCGCAGGCCGTCGCCAGTGATGTGCAGCGCCTCGCCAGTGGCCAGTTGCAGGCGCAGCGCACGCGGGCTGGCGGCCAGCACGATGGCCACCCGCAGCTGCTCGTCGTCGAGCTGGTCTTTCAGGGCCTGGACGGCCGCTCGCTCGATCTCGGCCTGGCCGTCGGCGGTGTTGGATTCGGGCGGCAGGTCGGCATGGTCCTCGGGGCCGCGCCAGCGCTGGCGGGCGTCGTAGGCCAGCACGCTGCGGCGCACTGCCGCCCAGGCCGCCTGCTGGTCGCTGGCCAGCAGGGAGGTGGTGACCTTGATGCCCTGCGAATAGACCTCGGTGCCGAAGCGCTCGACCACCAGCCGGCGCGCCATCTCGGCCACGTGCTCGGCATGCAGCGGCACCCGCAGCGCGCTGCGGATGTCGAGCTTCTCGGCCCGCGCCGCGGCCTGCTGCGCCGGGCTGATGACACCGGTGGCCACCATGCGCTGCAGCACGGTGCGCTGGCGCTGGGTGGCGCGGGCCAGGTTGCTGACCGGGTTGGCGTAACCGGGGTTTTGCGGCAGGCCGGCGAGCATTGCCGCCTCGGCAATCGACAGCGCGGCCAGCGGCTTGCCGAAGTAGGTGTCGGCCGCAGCGGCAAAGCCGTAGGCCCGCTGGCCGAGGTAGATCTGGTTCATGTAGAGCTCCAGGATCTGGTCCTTGCTCAACTTGCGCTCGATCTGCAGCGCCAGCAGCGCCTCTTTGAGCTTGCGCTCGGGCGTGCGGCGCGACGACAGAAAAAACGTGCGCGCCACCTGCTGGGTGATGGTGGACGCGCCCTGGCGCAGGCCGCCGGTGGCCGCGGCCAGCACAGCGCGCAGCACGCCCTTGGGGTCGATGCCGCTGTGCTCGCGAAAGCGCGTGTCCTCCACCGCCAGCAGGGCCTGCTGCAGCAGCGGCGGGATCTGGGCGATCGGCACAAACTGCCGTCGCTCGTTGCCGAACTGGGCGATCTCGACGCCGTCTGCGGTAAAAACCTGCAAGGGCTGGCGCGGCTGGTAGTCGGTGACGCGGTCCAGCGGCGGCAGTTGAGGGGTGATCCAGGCCACCGCCGACAGCAGCACGGCCACGGCCACGACGCCCAAGACCAGCAGCGCCCAGGCCACGGTGCGCCAGCGCCACCATGCCGGGCGGCCCCTGGGCGGGGCATTGGCAGAAGCGGGCGGCGGCTGGGGCGTCATGAACAGGCGATCGGGGCGGGACGGGACAATTGTCCGGTAGCGCAGCGCTCACCACCGCACCCCGACGGCGCGGGGCTGCGGGGCTGCGGCGCGCAGGCTCAGCCGCCCTCAGGTGGCCGCATGCCCGGCGTTGCGGTGTCGCTGCGCTGCAAGGTGCGTTGGGCCTGCAGCACCACCGGCCGGTCGATCATCCTGCCGTCCAGCCGGGCGGCGCCGGGCGATGCCGCATCGGCTGCCAGCACCCGCCGGGCCCAGTCCAGCGCCTGCGGGCTGGGCGCCAACGCGCGGTGGACGGGCGCCACCTGGCTCGGATGGATGCACAGCTTGGCGCCGCAGCCGTGGCGGCGCGACCAGGCCAGGTCGGCCAACAGCCGGGCCTCGTCGTCCAGCTGCGGCGTGACGCCGGCCACCGGCGCGGCCAGGCCGGCCAGGCGGGACGCGATGGCCAGCCGGCTGGCGGCGTACGACAAGCCGTCACTGTGCTCGGCGATGTCCAGGTCGAGGTCGAGTGCCAGGTCCAGCGTGCCGAAGACCAGGCGGGTCACGCCCTCGGCCTGCGCCACGGCGTCGGCCAAGGCCACACCCCGGGCCGATTCGACCAGCGCCAGCACCTGCGCACCGGGCAGGCCGGCACACAGCGCGCGCAGTTGCTCCGGGTGCTCGGCCTTTGCCAGCATCACGTTGGGCAAACCCAGCGCACGCAGCAGGCGCAGGTCGTCGGCAAAGTGGGGGGACGCGGCGTGGTTGATGCGCACCACCACGCGGTGGCGGTCGGCGGCCGCGGCCGGCGTTGCCCAGTCGGCAATCGCGTCGCGCGCCGCGCCCTTGCTGTCGTCGGCGACGGCGTCCTCCAGGTCCAGCACCACGGCGTCGGCGCCACTGGCCAGGGCCTTGGCAAAACGCGCCGGGCGGTTGCCGGGCACAAACAGGTAGGTTCTGGGGATCATGGCACTGCGGGGGCTGCAGCGGCGACGCCGCAAGGGTGGGGGCGCACAGGGGGTTCTCCTCAGCGCAGCGTGGCGGTGGCGTCCATCGTCAGCCAGCCGTCGTGGTCCTGGGCCCAGAGGTGCACGGTCTTGCCGTCGGGCAGGATGTCAGCGTTGACGGTGAAGCTGTGCAGGTCGAACGTCGGCCGCACCGCCTTGAAGCGGAAGCGGGCCACGTCGGCGCCTGGCATCTCGCGCCGCAGCAGGTCCATCAGCAGCGTGGCGATCAGCGGGCCGTGCACGACCAGGCCGGGATAGCCCTCGACGCCGGTCACGTAAGGCCGGTCGTAGTGGATGCGGTGGCCGTTGAAGGTCAGCGCCGAGTAGCGGAACAGCAGCACCGGGTCCGGCACCACCACGCGTTGCCAGCGCGCGCCGGCGGGTGCGGCTTGCGGCGGCGGCGCCACGTCGCCAGGCCGCTGGGCGTCGCGGTAGACGATGTCGTGAAACTCGACCAGCGCCGGCTCGGCGCTGCCGTTGCAAAACAACGCGTGCCGCACCTTGACAAACACCAGCGTGCCGGTGCGGCCGTGCTTGGTGCTGACATCCTCGATGGTGGAGCTGCGCGACACCGCATCACCCAACCGCACCGGCGAACGAAATTCAAACTGGCTGCCTGCCCACATGCGGCGCGGCAAGGGCACCGGCGGCAAGAAGCCGCCACGCTGGGGGTGGCCGTCCGGCCCGATCTGTGACTGCGGGTGCATCGGCAAAAAGTACAGCCAGTGCCACAGCAGCGGCAGCACATCGCCGGCCTGCACCAGCGCGGCCGGGTGGTCCAGCGTGGCGGTCAGGGCAACCACCGGGGCGGGCGTGATGGTGTCGTGCAGGGTCTCGCTGCGGCCGATCCAGGCGGCCAGGTCGGCGTAGGACGCGGGCGCCTCGGCGTTGGCGTCGGAGGCGACGGAGGCGACGGCGGCGACGGCGGTGGCGTGGGTGTCGTCGGGGTTGAGGGGGTCGGGCTGTGGTGGGGATGTCACCGGGCTTCTCCGTCTCGGCCTGCACCAGCGGCAGCGCCATGCCCTGAAGTTTGTACGCTGCGCGGCCGCTGTGGGCTTGCAAAGATTGGAAGCGGGGCTGTGATTGCAGCCAGAGGCAGCGCCGCCCGACGGGCCGGCGCTGCCGCTGCCGCTGCCGCAGGGTGGCCTTGCAGTGTCAGTCGGCGTCGGGCGGTGTCAGTCGGCACCTGTCGGCACCCGTCGGCGTTAGTCGGCGTCAGTCGGCGTCTGCCACCAGGCTGTCGATGGCGCGCCGCAGGCCGTCGTTGCCGATCGGCACGCCTTGCACCCGCAGCGCCGCCTCGATCCCGGCCAGGCAGCCCAGGATGGTGGCCGGGTTGCTGTCGCCCAGGTGGCCGATGCGGAAGGCCTTGCCGGTGAGCGGCCCCAGGCCGCCGGCAATCGCCACGCCAAAGCGGTCGCGGGCGACCTCGCGCAGCGTGTCGACATCCACGCCCTCTGGCACGGTGATGGTGGTCACCGACACCGATCGGCTGGCCGGCTCGACCGCAAAAAAGCCCAGCGCGCCGGCCTCGGCCCAGCCCGAAACTGCTGCCTGCACCGCGCGCGACAGGCGCAGGTGGCGGGCGTACACCGCCGCCTCGCCCTCGTCGGCGATCAGCGCAAACGCGGCGGCCAAGCCGGCCAGCAGGGTTTGTGGCGGCGTGCCGCAGAACTTGCGGTAGCTCAGCGGGCTTTGGCGCAGCCGCCAGTCCCAGTAAAACCGCGGTGCCGGGTTGCGCTCGCCCACGGCCAGCGCGGCCGCGTCGACCGCAACAAAACCGATGCCGGGCGGTGTCATCAGGCCTTTTTGCGACGCGCCCAGCACCACGTTGGCGCCCAGCGCCGGCATGTCGAGCGGCGTGCAGGCCAGCGACGCCACCGCATCGACCACCAGCAGCGCCGGATGGCCGGTGGCGGTGATGGCGGCACGCACCGCGGCCAGGTCGTTGCTGATGCCGCTGGCGGTGTCGGTGTGCACCACGAACACGGCGACGATCTGGTGCGCCGGGTCGTCGCGCAAGGCCTGCGCCACCACCGCCGCATCGATCGCCAGGCCCGGCACCCAGGGCGTGCGCTGCACCCGCCGGCCCAGCGCCTCGGTCTGCACCGCCCAGGACTCGGAGAAGTGGCCGGTGCCGGGGATCAGCACCAGGCTGCCCGGCGGCAACAGGTTTTCGACCACCACCTCCCAGGCGCCGTGGCCGTTGGTGGCGTAGAAAAACACCTCGGCGTCGGTGCTGTTCAGCAGCGTGCGCAGGCCGGTCTCACAGGCGGCGATGGTGGCGTCCAGCCGTGGGTCGCCCATGTCCATCGGCTGTCGCGCCATCGCGTGCAGCACCTCGTCGGGCACCGGGCTGGGGCCGGGCGATTGCAGAAAACGGCGGCCGGGGATGCGGGTCGGGCTGGGCAGGTCGGACATGGCGTGGGGCGAAGGCGGCGGCGCAGCGAGGCGCGGGAGGGCCATGCTAAGGGCTGATCCTGCAGACGGCGCGGCCTGGGGCTGCGCCTGTCGGCGTTGTCCGACAGCCCGTCCCGCTGCCGGCCTATGGCGCGCTGCGCAGCTTGTTGTGATGCTGGTGTGCCGGGACGGTGCATGCAGCGCCGTTGCCCCGCCATACCTTTTTGCACTGAAAGCGCCCCACCATGTCCCGAACCTTGTCCTTGACCCTGCCAGCCCTGCTGACCGCTGCGGCCCTGGCGCTGAGCGCCTGTGGTCCGACCCGGCCAGACGCCGACGCCGCGCCGCTGGCTGTGGCCGGTCAGGCACCTGCGCCGGCACCGTATCCGAGCGACCTGTCCAACCCGGCTTACCCGGCCAACGCTGGCACGAACACCGGCATCAACACGGGCACCAACACGGGCACGGGCACCAGCACCGGCACCCGTGTCGCAACCGCGCCCGCCCACGCCCATCCCAGCCCGGTCAAGCGGGTCCAGCCGGCCTACCCGGAGCGGGTTGAAACCGAATATATCGAGTCTTCTGCACGGGCACCCAGCGCGGTGCTGGGCCGGGTGACGTCGGTGGAAACGTTGCTGTCCGAGTCCCCGCCCAACAGCGGTGCGGGTGCCGTGATCGGCGGCGTGTTGGGCGGCGTGCTGGGCCACCAGGTGGGCGACGGCAACGGCAACAAGGCCGCCACCGTGCTGGGCGCTTTGGGCGGTGCGGTGGCCGGCAACAGCCTGGAGAAAACGCGCAGCCGCGACGTGACCGGCTACCGGGTGCATGTGCAACTGGACAACGGCCAGACCCGCCAGGTGACGGTGGGCCAGCAGCGCCGTTTCAGCACCGGCGAGCGGGTGCGTTTTGTCGGCGACCAGTTGCAGCCGGCCTGACCTCACCCGCTGCCGGCCGGTGGCGTGCACCCTGCGCGCCCGGCCGGCAGACGCCATCAGACCTTGCCCAGCGCGCGAAGAATTTTCTCGGGCGTGATGGGCTGTGACGCGACGCGGGCTTTGAACGGCGCCAGCGCGTCGTTGATCGCATTCATCACCGCCGCGGGTGCGCCCGCGGTGCCCGCCTCGCCCGCGCCCTTGGCACCTAGCTGGGAGCTTTGGGTGGGTGTCTGCACATGGGCCACCACGATGTCGGGCATCTCGCCGGCCATCGGCACCAGGTAGTCGCCCAGGCTGCCGTTGCTGAGTGAGCCGCTGTCGTTGTACAGGCACTCCTCGAACAGCGCGCCACCGATGCCCTGCACGATCGCGCCGCGGATTTGTTCGTCCACCAGCATCGGGTTGATGACCCGGCCGCAGTCCTCCACCGCCCAGTGGCCCAGCAGCTTGACAAACCCGGTGTCGGTATCGACCTCGACATACGACACCTGCACGCCGTTGGTGAAGATGAACGGGTAGTCGCGCTGGGCGTAGTGGCGCGTGACCATCAGCTCGGGCGTGAAGCCTTGGGGCAGGGTGTCGCTGCGAAAGTAGGCAATGCGGCCCAGTTCGGCCAGCGCCAGCAGCGCCGCACCCGTGGTGGCGTCCACCACCCCACCGCGCAGCAGCCGCAGGCCGGAGGCATCGGCCCGCTGCAGGATCACCGCCGCGGTCTTGAGGATGTTGTCGCGCAGCGCCAAGCCGGCCTGCAGCACCGCCTCGCCGCCAATGCCGGCGCCGCGTGAGGCCCAGGTGCCGCCGCCATAGGGCGTGACATCGGTGTCGCCGGTGACCACCCGCACCTGGTCCAGCGCCACGCCCACCGCATCGGAGGTGATCTGGGCGTAGATCGCCTCGGTGCCCTGGCCTTGCTCGCCCACGCTGCTGAGCACCGTGACGGTGCCGCTAGGCTCCAGCCGCACGGTGGCGCCGTCCTGCGACGCAATGCGCGCGCCTCCCACGCCGTAAAACGCGGCGCTGGGGTTGGTCAGCTCGATCAGCGTGGCAATCCCGATGCCGCGGTAGATGCCGCGGGCGCGCAGCATGGCCTGCTCAGCGCGCAGCCCGTCGTAGTTGCACAGCCGGCGCGCCTGCTGCAGGCAGGCCTGGTGCGACAGCACTTCGAGCTTGATACCGGACGCGCCGATTGCCGGGTAGGCGTCGTCCGGGATCACGTTCTGCAAGCGCATGGCCAGCGGGTCGATGCCGAGTTGGCGCGCCACGCCGTCCACCAGCGCCTCGGTCACGGCGCAGGCAATCGGGTGGCCGACACCCCGGTACTGGCAGGTCGGCACTTTGTTCTGGAACACCACCTTCAGCGCTGCCCGGTAGTGCCGGTGCTTGTACGGCCCGCCGGTCAGGTTGACGACCTGGTTGCCCTCGATGCCGCTGGTGCGCGGGAAGACGGAGAACGGCCCGATGCCGGTCAGGTCGTCGATCTCGAAGGCCAGGATGTCGCCGTTGGCCGACGCTGCGATGCGGGCTTTGATGCGGTGCTCGCGGGCGTGGATGTCGGAGACAAACGACTCCAGCCGGTCGGCCACGAACTTGACCGGCCGGCCCAGCAGCATGGCCACCGCCACCGTGGCAAAGTCGTCCGGGTAGGCATGCACCTTGATGCCAAACGAGCCGCCGACATCGCGGCAGACCACCCGCACCTGCGACTCCTGCAGGCCAAACTGCCGGCAGTAGAGGTCTTGCATCATGTGCGGTGCCTGCTGCGAGTGGTAGACCGTGAGCTGCCCGCCGTCGGCCGCACCAGCATCGGCGCCGGGCCGCCAGTCGGCGATCTGGCAGCGCGGCTCCAGCGTCACGCCGGTGTGGCGGCCAAAGACGTAGGTGTCTTCGAACACCGCATCGGCACGGGCAAAGGCTTCGTCCACGCCGCCGGTGTCCAGGTGGCGCTCGAAGCACAGGTTGTCGCCCAGGTCCGGGTGGATCACCGGCGTACCGGGGTCGAGTGCGGTCTCGGTGTCCAGCACCGCCGGCAGCTCGTCCCACTCGACCACCAAGTGCTGCAGTGCGTCCTCGGCCTGCAGCCGGGTCTCGGCCACCACCGCCACCACCGGCTCGCCCTGCCAGTGGGCGCGGTCCATCGCCAGCGCGTACTCGGGCGCGCTCTTGATGCCGGCCAGGTGGGCCAGCGTGGCCACCCAGGGCTTGCACAACCGGGCCACGTCGGGGCCGGTGAACACGCCCAGCACGCCGGGCATGCCGCGCACCACCGACGCGTCGATCGCACCGATGCGGCAGTGCGCCACCTGCGAGCGCCAGTACACGACATGCGCCAGCCGGGGCAGCTCGATGTCGTCGACAAACTGGCCCTGGCCCAGCACCAGCCGGCGGGCGGCGCTGCGCGGGTGCGACACGCCGATGTGGCGGGGGTCGTCGGTCAGCGGCGGCAGGGGGTCGGGCTCGGCCACGGCGGGCAGTGGCTGCAGCGCTGGCAGCAGGTGCGGATGCTCTTGCGGGCTGTTCATGCGGCCTCCTGCGGCGTGGCGTCAAACGCGCCGGCGCGCTGCGCGGCCAGCACGTCACAGACCGCGTCGACGATGGCGTGGTAGCCGGTGCAGCGGCAGTAGTTGCCGCTGATGCCCAGTCGCACGGCGTCGCGGTCGGCGTCGGGATGGCGCTCGACCAGTTCCAGTGCGGCCATCAGCATGCCGCCGGTGCAGTAGCCACATTGCAGTGCGTTGCGGGCGACAAACGCCGCGCGCAACGCACGCAGGCGCGGCGACGGGGTGGCGGTCTCGACCGTCTCGACGCGGCGGCCATCGACCTGGACTGCCAGCACCAGGCAGCCGCGCACCAATTGGCCGTCCACCCGGACGCTGCAGGCGCCGCACACCCCGTGCTCGCAGCCCAGGTGCGAGCCTTTGAGCCCGCAGTCCTCACGCAGGAAATCCACCAGATGGCGGCGTGGCTCGATGGTGCGCTCGATCGGCTTGCCGTTGACCTCGACACGGATCTGGCAGCGGGGAGATGCTGTGGTCATGGTGGCCCTTGGATGGCTGGCTGTCAGGCGGCAAGCCGGCGCAGCACACGCTGGGCCAGCACGCCGGCCAGGTGTTGTTTGGTGGCGGGGCTGTTGGTCAGGTCGCCGGCGGGATGCAGCTCGGCCTTGAGCGTCTGCAGCGCCTGCGCCAGTGTGTTGTCGTCCGGGGCACGGCCTTGCAGCACGGCCTCGGTACGCGGCGCACGCACCGGGCGGTCCTCCAGGCCGAGAAAGGCCAGGCGGACGTCATGCAGCTTGCCGCCGCGGCACAGCGCCCGGGCGGCCAGGCCGCAGATGGCGTAGTCGCCGTGGCGGCGCGCCAGCTCGTCGAAGGCCTGGCGTTCACCGTCGGCCAGCACCGGCAGCTCGACCGCGGTGATCAGCTCGTCCGCCGCCATCGCGGTGGCGTACAGGCCGGTGAAAAAGCCGCGGGCCGGCAGGCGCCGCTCACCCCGGGCGCTGGCCAGCACCACGGTGGCGTCCAGCGCCAGCACGCAGGCCGGCCATTCGGCGGCGGGGTCGGCATAGGCCAGCGACCCGCCCAACGTGCCGCGGTTGCGGATGGCGGCATGCGCGATGTGCGGCGCGGCCTGGGCCAGCAGCGGCGCATGCTGCGCCACCAGGGCCGAGACCTCGATCTCGGCATGGGTGCTGAGCGCACCGATGCGCAGCAGCCCGCCCGCCAGGCTGATGCCACGCAGCGCCGCCAAGTTGCCGATGTCGATCAGCAAGGCGGGCTCGGACAGCCGCATGTTCAGCGTGGCGACCAGGGTCTGGCCGCCCGCCAACAGCCGGGCGTCATCACCATGCTGGCGCAGCAGGTCAAACACCTGGGGCAGCGACGCAGCGCGCACGTAATCGAAGGCAGGGGCTTTCATCGGCGGTCCGTCAGGGTGGGCAGGGAATCGGGCGGGCGTGCTGCGACCGGGCCGGGCGCCTGGGCAAGCGCCTGGCACGGCTGCGGGTTTGTCGGGATTGGTCAGTATTGAGCAAACGCTCAACAATGTTCGCAGCATTGAGCAAATGGTCAATACCGCAAAAACCCGAGCAACTGAAGCGACAGCTGTCACCGCTGCCGTGTCTGCCGTGCCGCGCCCGGCGCGCAAGGCCCAGGCTGCGCGTCCGGCCGGCGCGCCCCGCCAGCGCCTGAGCGCCGCCGACCGCGAGCAGCAGATCCTGGCCGGTGCGGTGGATTTTTTTGCACGCCGCGGGCTGGACGCGCAAACCCGCGAACTGGCCGACGAGCTGGGCATCACCCACGCCCTGCTGTACCACTACTTTCCGACCAAGAGCCGGCTGATCGAGCGCGTTTACGCGCAGGTGATCGCCGGCCGCTGGGACCCCAAGTGGGAGGCGCTGCTTGACGGCCCGCTGCCGGCCGAGGACAAGCTGTGCCGGTTTTACGGCGAGTACCTGGCCGCCATCCTCACGCCTGAATGGCTGCGCATCCTGGTGCACTCCGGGCTGGCCGACGGGCTGATCCCGGCGCGCTACTTTGGCCTGCTGCGCGAGCGGCTGTTTCCGCGTCTGCTGCGCGAGACGCGGCGCGCCTGCGGCAGCCGGTCGCGTGCCGCGCCCACGGTGCGTGAAGAAGCGCTGCTGATGGGTCTGCACGGCGGCCTGGTCTACCAGTTGGGTCTGCTGCCGCTGGTCTATGGCCAGCCCGGGCGTGGCCATGGCGACGCGGCCGTCAGTGCCACCTTCATCCGCGACATGGTGCAGGGCTATTTGGCGCAGGCGGCGCAGGCGGCGCAGGGGGTGCCGATGGCGTCGGAGGCGTCGGCGGCCGGCGCAGCACCCCGGCCGGCGGCATCGGCGCCAGCCGTGCGCCGCGCCAAGAAACCCGCCGTCCCAGCCGCTTGAGGCCCAACCCCTGACACCCCGGAGCACGCCGTGGCACTGACCCTCAACCACTACTCGATCCGCAGCGCCGACCTGGACGCCTGCCGCCACTTCTACACCGCGGTGCTGGGCTTGCAGGTCGGCCCGCGGCCTGAGTTTCCGTTTCCCGGGCTGTGGCTTTACGAGGGCGACACGGCGGTGTTTGCGAATGCGGTGGTGCACATCATCGGCATTGACCGCAGCGACCCCGAAGGCCTGAAAGCCTACCTGGGCGAGCGTGGCGAAGCCGCGCTGCACGGCACCGGCGTGGTCGATCATGTGGCCTTTTCTGCCACCGGCCTGGGCGCGATGCGTGCCAAGCTGCAGGGCTTGGGGGTGCAAGCGCGTGAGCGCACCGTGCCGGGCCTGGGCCTGCACCAGGTTTTTCTCGATGACCCGAACGGCGTGGTCATCGAACTCAACTACCCGGCCGCCGAGGCCTGAGCCTGAGCGCTCGGCCATGGCAGCAGCACGCATCCTGGTGGTTGGCGGGTCGCTGGGCGGGCTGATGGCTGCCAATGTGCTGCTGCGCGCCGGCCATGCAGTGACGCTGCTGGAAAAATCTGCGCAGTCACTGGACGGGCGCGGCGCCGGCATCGTCACCCACAGCGGGTTGCTCACAGCCTTGCGCGCCGCCGGTGCGGTGGTGGACGACACGCTGGGCGTGCGGGTGGCCCAACGGGTGGCGCTGGATGCCAGCGGCAGCGCCGTGGCGCAGACACCGTACCCGCAGTTGCTGACCTCCTGGAGCCGGCTGTACGCCGTGCTGCTTGCTGCCTTGCCGGCGGATTGCCTGCTGGCCGGGCACGAGGTCACCGCGCTGTCGCAGGATGCCGATGGCGTTGCGCTGCAGTGCGCCAACGGCCGCAGGCTGCAGGGCGACCTGCTGATCGCGTCCGACGGCATCCGCTCGACCGTGCGCGCCGGCCTGGCACCCGAGGCCCGGCCGCAGTACGCCGGCTATGTCGCCTGGCGCGGGGTGTGTGACGAGGCGCTGCTGTCCGGGCACACCCGCAGCACGCTGTTCGAGCATTTCGGTTTTGGCCTGCCGGACGGTGAACAGGTGATCGGCTACCCGGTGGCGGGCGCGCACAACAGCACCCGGGTTGGCGAGCGCCGCTACAACTTTGTCTGGTACCGGCCGGCTGACGAGGCCGGCACGCTGCGCCGGCTGATGACCGACGCCAGCGGCGTGCACCATGCCGCCGGCATACCGCCGCACAAGGTGTCTTGGCGCGAGCTGGCCCAGATGCGTGCCCAGGCACGCGCCACCCTGGCGCCGCAGTGGGCCGAGGTGGTTGAAAAAACCGCCCAGCCTTTTCTGCAACCGATCCATGACCTGATGTCGCAGCGCATCGCCTTTGGCCGCATCGCGCTGATGGGCGACGCCGCCTTTGTCGCCCGGCCCCATGTCGGCATGGGCGTGACCAAGGCCGGAGACGACGCATTGGCGCTGGCACGTGCCGTGGCCAGCCACGGCGCCACACCGGCGGCGCTGCAAGCCTACGAAGCCGAACGCCTGGCACCCGGCCGCAGCGTGGTTGACCGGGCGCGCAGGCTGGGCGCCTACCTTGAAGACCACGCCCGGCCGGCGCTGGCCAACGCAGCGCGCACACCGCCACGCGACGCCCTCAGTGTGTTGCAGCAGACCGCCATCGACCTCGCCGTGCCAGCCTGAGGGCCGGCCCACCGGCAGCCCAGCGCGACACCCCGCACCACAACCCCCAACACCCCAGGAGACACACCATGACCACGACCTTGCCTGCCAACTCGCAACGCCGCCAACTGCTCACCGCCGGTGCAGCGGCGCTGGTCGGCGCGCCGGCACTGTTCAACATTGCCAGTGCGCAGGGCGGGCCGATCAAGATCGGCTTCCCGACACCGCTGACCGGTGCGTTTTCGGCCGAGGCGCAAGACCAGGTGCGGGCCGCGGAGCTGGCGGTCAAGGAGTTCAATGCCGCCGGTGGCTACAAGGGCCGCATGGTCGAGTTGCTGGTGCGTGACGACAAGCTCAACCCGGGCGAAGCCGCCACCCGCACGCTCGAGCTGATCGAGAAAGACAAGGTCGATTTCGTCGTCGACTCGCTGTCGGCCGCCACCCAGCTGTCGATCAATGCGGTCTGCCGCGACCGCAAGGTGCTGTTCAACTCGATCAGCCAGAGCGACGCGATCAACGAGGCCAAGGACTGGAGCCTCTACACCTTCCACGAGGCGCTCAACCCGCACCTCACTGCCGGTGCGGTGGCGCGTTATGCCTTCCCGAAGTTTGGCAAGAAGGTGGTCTATCTGACGGCCGACTACGCCTATGGCCACGAGATGGTGCGCGG
>JBKJKU010000233.1:0-4417 GCA_046597355.1 Aquabacterium sp. | reverse complement strand
GATTGGTGTGACATTCGTCGGTGCGGGCGTGTTGCGCTGGCTGCTGACCTTCCACGATCAACAACGGGATGCGGCGACGGCCAGGCACTATCACGTGGCGCTGCACCGCGTTGCAGGTGAGTCGAGCAGGTTCGGAATTTTTCAGGCGGACTGATGGCACGCGAGCCACTTATGCTCGTGCGCCTGCTGCCCGCCGGCTGCATCGGCTACGCCAGCCGTCGCCCAGGCTGCCAGATCGAGACCACCGCCAGCGCTGCGGCGCAACTGGTGCGGGCCGGGCATGCCGAGCTGGTCAGGCCCGACGACGACTTGCGGCTCCTGCGAGCGCACATGGCTTCGGCGCCGAAGCCGTGGAAGCCGCCACCGTGATTTGCCGGCGCCGCCGGGCCCGCCCTGGCAGACCATCGCCGGCACCTGCTGCAGGCCGCTGGCCGCGTCAAATGGGATGTTCATCGTGGGCAGAGACCAGGATCGCGCCCGAAATGACCGCCCAGCCGGTCCCCGTGACCCTACTTGTTCATCGGGAATGGATTAGAAAAAATACGCCGCCAGCTAGATGGCACCCAAAAACTGCACTTACTGTGCACTTACGTAACTTTCTGCAATGCGAGAAATCAACGCTAAGTTGTTGATTTTATTGGTGGGTGCTGACGGGCTCGAACCGCCGACCTACGCCGTGTAAGGGCGCTGCTCTACCAACTGAGCTAAGCACCCGCTATGCAGCCCATGATTGTCACCGCTTTTTTGCCGCCGCCGTCGGGACCATTCCCGAGCCCTGGACCGCCGAGCGGCAGCACGTTGCGGCCTGACGGCCCGCCGGCCACCAGTTCAGTTCACAAAATCCTTCAAACCTTTGCCGGCGCGAAATTTGGGTACTTTGGCGGCCTTGATCTTGATCTCGGCACCGGTGCGCGGGTTGCGCCCAGCGCGCGCGGCACGCCTGCTCACCGCGAAGGTGCCGAAGCCGACGATCGACACACTGCCGCTTTTCTTGAGCGTGGTCTTGACGCCGCCGATCAAGGCCTCCAGCGCTCGGGTCGCCGCGGCTTTGGAGATGTCGGCCTGAACGGCAATGTGGTCGATCAACTCGGCTTTGTTCACTGGACTGCCCCTGCTCAATATTGTCGTTGTGCCGCAAACAGGCCGAGATCCAGCCCGCCGCGGTCAGAGGTACAGCGCTGTTTGCTCGCAGACTGACCTCCAGTTCATTACAGCCGTCACCGCGTGCGGGTGTCAAGGAATCCAGGGGTCGGGGCAACCCGGAGTCCGCGGGTTTGCGGGTGCAGACGGCGCTCGGTGGCTTGCGCCGGATCAAGCGGTGTCGGCGCGTCGAACCAGGCCGACGCCCAGCGTGCACAAGCCCATGCCGACCCATGCAAGGCCGGCCATCTGCTCGTCAAACAGCAACCAGGCCATTACCGCCGTACAGGGCGGCACGAGGTAGAAGAGGCTGGTCACCCGGGTTGCCGCACCGCGCTGGATCAGCATGAACAGCAGCGAGCTGCCGCCCAATGACAGCCCCAGCACCGACCAGGCCAGTGCCAGGATCAACTCGGGTTGCCATTGCATACCGCCCGGCTCCAGCAGCGCCAGCGGCAGGGACACCAGCAACGCCGCGCCCAGCTGCACGAAGTTGGCGGTGCGAACGTCGGTGGGCTGCACATGGCGCTTCTGGTACAGCGTGCCGGCGGTGATGGACAACAGCGCCAGTCCGGACAAGGCCAGGTTGAAGCCGGTGACCTCGCCCCGGCCCAGCTTGGGCCACACCACCAGCGCCAGACCGACCAAGCCCAGCGCCAGTCCCAGCCACTGCAATGGCACCACCCGGTGCTCGCCGCGGCCGTTGACCCACAGCGCCGTCAGCAGGGGTTGCAGCCCGACGATCAGCGCCACGGTACCTGCGGGGATGCCGGCCTTGACGGCCGCCCACACCCCGCCCAGGTAGCCTGCGTGCATCAGCACCCCGCTGACCGCCAGGTGGCCCCACTGTGCCCGGCCCCGCGGCCAGGGCAGGCCGGCCGCCGCGATCCAGGCGCCAAATGCCAGCAGCGAGAAGGCATAGCGCCAGCACAGAAAGGTCAGCGGCGGTGCATGCGGCATCGCCAGCCGGGCCACCACGAACCCTGTGCTCCAGATGCCGACAAAAACCCAGGGCACGGCGGCCATCAGGTCAGGCCGGCCGGGCGGGCCTGCCGGGCCGACGCGGATCACCGGGCCTTGGCCCGGATTTCAGGCAAGGCGCGTTGCAGGTAGTACACCATCGACCAGATCGTCAGCACTGCGGCCACCACCACCAGCCCGGTGCCCCAAAGGTGGGTGTCGATGAAGCCGAACAAGTGGCCGTCGTACAGCAGGAACGGGATTGCGGTCATCTGGGTCGCCGTCTTGAGCTTGCCCAGCATGTGCACCGCCACGCTGTTGGACGCGCCGATCTGCGCCATCCATTCGCGTAGCGATGAGATGGCGATCTCGCGGCCGATGATCACCAGCGCGATCAGCACATCCACCCGGTCGAGCTTGACCAGCACCAGCAGGGCTGCACACACCAGGATCTTGTCGGCCACCGGGTCGAGAAACGCGCCGAAGGCCGAGGTCTGGTTCAGCCGGCGCGCCAGCCAGCCGTCCAGCCAGTCGGTGGCGGCAAACACCACGAACATCGTGGTCGCCAGCAGGTTGCGGGTGGCGTTGTCCAGCGGCAGGTAAAACACGCCGACGATCAGCGGGATTGCCGCGATGCGGGCCCAGGTCAGCAACGTCGGCAGCGTCAGAAACATGGCCTGATTGTGCAGGACAGTTGATGACATCCACCGCCCGTTGTGCACGCCGAGGCCGGCGCCGTGCCGGCAGGCGGTCAACCAACGGTCGGCGGCGGGTCGACGGGCGGCGCTAGCGCAGCGCCCGGTAGATCGTTTCGGCCAGATCGTGCGAGATGCCGTCCACGCTGCGCAACTCGTCCACGCTGGCCGCCGCCACGCCTTTCAGGCCGCCGAAGCGTTGCAACAGGCCGGCACGCTTCTTCGGGCCGATGCCGGCAATGTCCTCCGCGCTGGCCGAACTCACGCCGCGTATGCCGCCAAAACGCTGCAACAGGTTGGCGCGCTTTTTGGGGCCAATGCCGGCGATGTCTTCCAGGCGGCTGGCACCGACCCGCACCTTGGCGCGTTTGGCCCGCATGCCGGTGATGGCAAAACGGTGCGCCTCGTCGCGGATCTGGGCAATCAGCATCAGGGCCGCCGAGTCGCGACCGAGGTAGACCTTCTCGCGGCCGTCGGCAAAGACCAGCTCCTCGAGCCCGACTTTGCGCCCCTCGCCTTTCTCGACGCCGGCAATCAGGCCGAGGTCGAGGCCCAGTTCCTCGAACACCTCGCGCGCCATCGAGACCTGCCCCTTGCCGCCGTCAATCAGCACCAGGTCCGGCAGCCGGGCGGTGTTGTTGCGCGCCGCTTCAGCGAGCTTGCTGTAGCGGCGCATCAGCACCTGGCGCATGGCAGCGTAGTCGTCGCCCGGCGTGATGCCCTCGATGTTGTAGCGGCGGTATTCGGCGCTTTGCATCTTGTGGCCATGGAACACCACGCAGGAGGCCTGGGTCGATTCACCCGCCGTGTGCGAGATGTCGAAGCATTCGATGCGCAGCGCATCGAGCTTGTCCAGCGACAGGTCCAGCGCCTCGGCCAGCGCGCGGGTACGCGCCTGCTGCGAACCCTGTTCGGCCAGCAACCGGGCCAGCTGCAGGTCGGCGTTGGTCTGCGCCATCTCCAGCCAGATGCGACGCTGCTCGCGCGGCTGGTGGATCGCCGTGACCTTGTTGCCCGTCTGCATGACCAGCGCGGCGATCAGTTCCCTGTCCACCGGTTCGCTGCACACCAGCACGGGCGGCACCGGCACGCCGACATAGTGCTGGGCGATGAAGGCTTCCAGCACCAGGGCCTCGAGCTTTTTGGTCTTTGCAGGCACGGCGAGCTCTGCGCTCTCAGCGCCCTCTGCGCCTTCAGCAGCTTCGCCACTGTCTTCATCGAGTCCGGCCAGGTCGGCCGCGTGTTCGACATGGGTGGGAAAATACGGCCGGTCGCCCAGGTGCCGGCCGCCGCGCACCATGGCCAGGTTCACGCAGGCCTTGCCGCCATGCACCTTCACCGCCAGGATGTCCACGTCCTTGTCACCGCCAATTTCCATCGACTGCTGGTGCAGGATTTTCGACAACGCCGCCATCTGGTTGCGCAACTCGGCGGCCTGCTCAAACTCCAGCCGGTCGGCGTGCAGCAGCATTTTCTTTTCAAGCTCGCCCAGGATTTCCTGCGTCTGGCCCTGCAGGAAGCGTTCGGCATTGGCCGTGTCCAGCGCGTACTGCCCGGGCGACACATGGCCGACGCAGGGCGCGGAGCAGCGCTTGATCTGGTACAGCAAGCAGGGGCGCGAG
>JBKJKU010000032.1:0-5635 GCA_046597355.1 Aquabacterium sp. | reverse complement strand
TTCCAGAGGTCCATGGCGGCGGCGTCAGATCCAGCCAGTCGAGGTCAGGCCGGGCAGGTTGATCGCCAGCGCCTGGGTGAACATCCAGTACACCGGCGCGGCAATCGCCATGCCGATCAACGCGTCTTTGACCAGCGCCTTCAGGCTGAGGTCGAGTTGGCCCTCGGCCGACTTGAAGCCGCGCACCGCCAGCACGAAGCACAGCGCGCAGCTGAAGATGAAGCCGATGCTGGTGATCAGCGCGGCGTTGGCCAGGATGCCGGCCGACACCCACACAAAGCCGGGCCAGTGGCCGTGCTCGGCGCCGTCCAGGTCGCCCATCTGGCGGAAGCCGCCCGACACCGCCTCCCAGATCAAGAACGCGCCGCACAGTGCCAGCATGCCCGCCACCAGCCAGGGCAGGAAGTTGGGCCCGACGCCGCCGTAACCGGCGTCCGAAGAGATGCCGATGGCGCCAAAGCCCAGCAGCGCGCCGCCGATCAGCACGGCAACACCGATCGGCAATTGCGTGGCGCGCTGGGACGGGCTCGCGCTGTCTTGCGCAGCGGAGGCACTGGGCGGCGCGGCCATCAGATCATCCCGCTCTTGGCCATCACCGCGCGCAGGCTGGCGAACTCGTCGTCGACGAACTTGTCGAAGGCCGGGCCGGTCATCAACGCGGCAGTCCAGTTGTTCTTCTCCAGCGCCTCGGCCCAGGCCTTGCTCTTGGTGGCGGCCACCACCATGTCGGTCAGCGCCTTGCGCTGCTCAGGCGTGATGCCCGTTGCGCCGTACACGCCGCGCCAGTTGCCGATCACCACGTTGATGCCCTGCTCCTTCAGCGTGGGCACGTCGATGCCTTTCAAGCGCGTCTCCGAGGTCACCGCCAGCGCCTTCATCTTGCCGGTGCTGATGTACTCGGCAAACTCGCTGTAGCCGCTGCCGCCCACGGTGACGTTGCCACCCAGGATGGCTGCGGTGGCCTCGCCACCGCCCCGGAAGGCCACATAGTTGATCTTGCTGGGGTCGACACCCACCTCGCGGGCGATCATCGCCGCGGCGATGTGCTCGGTGGAGCCGCGTGAGCCGCCGCCCCACTTCACGCTGCCCGGGTCCTTCTTCATCTGCTCGACCACGTCCTTCATGGTCTTGAAGGGTGAGCCGGCCGGCAGCACGAACACGTTGTACTCGCTGGTCAGCCGGGCCACCGGCGTGACCTTGTCCAGTGACACCGGTGGCTTGCCGGTGATGATGCCGCCCAGCATCACCGCGCCCATCACCATCAGCGCGTTGCCGTCGCCCTTGCTGCCGTTGGCAAACTGCGCCAGCCCGATGGCACCGGCCGCACCCCCCTTGTTGTCGTAGCTGACGGTGGCCGCGGCGCCGGCGTCCTGCAGCGCCCGGCCGAGTGCGCGGCCGGTGGTGTCCCAGCCGCCGCCGGGGTTGGCCGGGATCATCAGTTTGAGGTTGGCGCCGGCAGCCCGGCTGACGGTGGGCAAGGTGCCGGTGGCGGCCAGCGCGGCCAGGGAACGGAGGAAAGTGTCGCGACGCATGGTGGGGTCTCCTGCGGTGGGGGGTGCCGGCGCCCCGGCGTCGGCGGTGGCCGGGCAGAGGCGGGACGGATAACAGACAGAATCGCCATGTTGTCGCCCCAGGCTGTCGATTGGCTTTCCAGATCCCCCGGGGAAACCCAGGGCCAGCGCCACAGCCCTGCCGCTGTGGATCGGCACCGGCACCACCTCAAATTCTCCCGACACACGCTCCACCACCGCCGCGATGAAGCTGCTGCTGATCGAAGACAACGCCACCATGCAGGCCACGCTGCAGCGCTCGTTCGAACGCCGCGGCATCCACGTCACCACCTGCGGTGATGGGGCCAGGGCGCTGGACCGCTGGCGCGCCAGCCTGCCCGACGTGGTGCTGCTCGACCTGTCGTTGCCCGGCCGCGACGGCTTGCAGGTGCTGGCCGATGCCCGGGCCGAGGGCCTGGCCACGCCGGTGATCATCCTCACCGCGCGCGGCACGGTGGGCGACCGCATCCTGGGCCTGAACACCGGCGCCGACGACTACCTGCCCAAGCCCTTCGACCTGGACGAGCTGGAGGCTCGGGTGCGGGCACTGGCGCGGCGCGGCCAGTCGGGCGGCGGCGGCGGTGCGGCCGCTGGCACCCGTGGACTGCACGACAGCCGCGCCGAGCCACCGGCCTTTTGTGGCTTGCGCGCCGATGCCGACAGCGGCGCCGTCTACCACCAGGGCCAGCCGCTGGAACTGGCGCCGCGAGAAGGCGCGCTGCTGCGCGCACTGCTGGCCCGGCCAGGCCAGGCAGTGGCCAAGGAGCGCTTGTTCGACCTGGTGTTTGCGGGTGAGCCCGACCTGCAGCCCGACGCCATCGAGGTGGTGGCCTACCGGCTGCGCAAAAAGCTGGCAGCCACCGCCGCACGGCTGGTCACGTTGCGCGGGCTGGGCTATCTGCTGAAAGCCGATGGCTGAGCCGCCACCCCGCCGCGCCATGGCTCAAACGGGCCAACGCCTGCTGCACTGGCTGCACGGCCTGTCGATGCGCAGCCGCCTGCTGCTGGGCATCCTGCTGCCGGTGGGGCTGCTGGTGGCGATCAACACCGCCAGCCTCTACCGGGAAACCCAGCGCGCCGTCGATACCGCCTATGACCGCACGCTGCTGGCGTCGGCCAAGGCCATCGGCGAGCTGCTGGACGTGGCCGGCACACCCGCAGCGCCGCGCCTGCTGGCAACAGTGCCCTACTCGGCGCTGGAGGCCTTCGAGGCCGACAACCGCAGCCGCCTGTACTTCAAGGTCACCGGCTTCCAGGGCGAGATGGTGTCGGGCTTCGATGACCTGCCGACCTGGCATGGCCGCATCCCCGACCGCCCCGTCTACGCCGCACTGGTCGATTTCTACGACGACCACTACCGCGGCCAGCCGGTGCGCATGGCCGTGCTGCTGCAGCCGGTGGCCGGCCTGGTGGGCCAGGGCATGGCCACGATCCAGGTGGCCGAGACGCTGGAATTGCGCCGCACGCTGGCGCAGCAGGTGCTGCTCGACACGCTGTGGCGCCAGGCCGCGCTGCTGGCGGTGATTGCCGCGGTGGTGTGGTGGGTGGTGCAGCGGGCCACCCGACCGGTGCGTGAGCTCAGCGCAGCGATTGCCGCCCGCGCGGCCGATGACCTGCGGCCGATCGCCGCGCCGCAGGCACCGCGCGAACTGATGCCGCTGATCGCCGCCACCAACGACGCGATGGCCCGCCAGGCCCGGCTGCTGGCGCACCAGCAACGCTTTGTGCGGGATGCCTCGCACCAGCTGCGCACGCCCCTGGCGGTGCTGAAGGTGCAGGTGCAGTCGGCCCAGCGCGGTGACCTGCCGCCGGCCCAGGCGCTGGCCGAGATCGGACTGACGGTGGACGGCGCCAGCCGGCTGGCCAACCAGATGCTGGCGCTGGCCAAGGTGGAGCAATTGCGCCAGCAAGGCGACCCGCCAGTGCTGGACTGGGCCGATAGCGTGCGCGAGGTGGCGCTCGACCTGGCGCCGTTGATCGCCGACGCCGGGCTGGATTTTGAGCTGGTCACGGTACCGGCCCGGGTACGCGGCCATGCCTGGGCCCTGCGTGAACTGACCCGCAACCTGCTGCACAACGCACTCAAGCACAGCCCGGCCGGCGGCCGGCTGACGATCACGCTGGTCAGCAAGGGCCGGCATGCCGCGCTGACGCTGGCCGACAGTGGTCCCGGCATCGCCGACAACCTGCGGCCAGGGCTGATGCAGCCGTTTTCGGGCGGCAGCGCCGGCGATGACGGTCATGCCATCGGCCATGACCGCGGGCACGGTGCCAACGCCCACCTGGGCAGCAGCGCCGGCCTGGGGCTGGCCATCTGCCGCGAGATCGTGGCAACGCTGGGCGGCAGCCTGACGCTGGACAACCGGCTTCAGCACGGCCGCATTGCCGGGCTGGACGCCACCGTGTGGCTGCCGCTGGCGGACAATCCTGCGCCATGAAGAACCCAGACAAGTCAAACCTGCCCGGCGCCGCGGGCATGCGCCTGGACAAATGGCTGTGGGCCGCACGCTTCTACAAGACCCGCGCGCTGGCGGTGGACGACATCGACAAGGGCCGCGTCGCCGTCAACGGCCAGGTGGCCAAGCCCTCACGCGAGTTGCATGTGGCCGACACCCTGCAACTGCGCCAGGGCCCTGTTCAGCGCACGGTGGTGGTGCGGGCCTTGAGCGCGCTGCGCGGCCCCGCACCAGTGGCGCAGGCGCTGTACGAAGAAACCGCCGACAGCCTGACCCGCCGCACGAAGGAAGCCGAAGCCCGGCGCCTGGCGGCCGAGCCGGCGCTCAGCATCGAGCAAGGCCGGCCCACCAAGCGTGACCGGCGCGACATCGAACGCACCCAGCACGACTGGCAGCGCTGGAGCGCGTCGATCGACGACAGCTGAGCGCCCGGCGCACGTCGCCGGCATCAGTCCGAAGCGCCCGCCAGCCGGCGGGCGGTGGCGATCGAAATACCCCCTCTTGAACCACGGGATAGAAACCCCATATCCCCAGCTAACGTGTTCAACCCTTTCAAGAAAAACCGCAGAGGCCCCGACATGACGACGCCGGAGATTGACCCCGAAATGCACGCTAGCGCCCAGCCCAGCGGCGACCCAGCGCAGACCGCTGCACCCGACAGTGCCGAGCCCGCCCCCAGCGCCGAACAGCGCCTGGCCGAGCTGGAGGCCAAGTACAGCGAGATGTCCGACACCTACCTGCGCGCCAAGGCCGAGGCCGAAAACACCCGGCGGCGCGCCGACGAGGACATCAGCAAGGCCCGCAAATACGCCGTGGAGTCGTTTGCCGAGAGCCTGTTGCCGGTCAAGGACAGCCTGGAAGCCGCCATCGCCATGCCCGACGCCAAGGTCGAGCAGGTGCTTGAGGGTGTGCACGCCACGCTGCGGCAACTCAGTGCCGCGCTGGACCGCAACAAGGTGCTGCCGATTGCGCCGCCCGCCGGCACCAAGTTCGACCCGCACCAGCACCAGGCAATCAGCGTGGTGCCCGCCGACCAGGACGCCAATACCGTCGTGGCCGTGCTGCAAAAAGGCTACCTGATTGCCGACCGGGTGCTGCGCCCGGCACTGGTCACAGTGGCCGCGCCCAAGTGATTTAGAGCAAGGCCACGCCGTTCAGGCTTCAAGCCTTGTCTTGAAAGCCGGCGTTGCGGCCGCAAGTCCAGAACAAGCGTTTCAACCCACCCAATTTTCAGGAGCACAGCAATGGGCAAGATCATCGGCATCGACCTCGGCACCACCAATTCATGCGTGGCCATCATGGAAGGCAACACCACCAAAGTGATCGAAAACAGCGAGGGTGCCCGCACCACGCCGTCGATCATTGCCTACCAGGAGGACGGTGAGGTGCTGGTGGGCGCGTCCGCCAAGCGTCAGGCGGTGACCAACCCGCGCAATACGCTGTACGCCGTCAAGCGCCTGATCGGCCGCAAGTTCACCGAGAAGGAGGTGCAGAAGGACATCAACCTGATGCCCTACACCATCGCTGCGGCTGACAACGGTGACGCCTGGGTGGAGGTGCGCGGCAAGCGCATGGCGCCGCCGCAGGTGTCGGCCGAAGTGCTGCGCAAGATGAAAAAGACCGCCGAGG
>JBKJKU010000399.1:0-13139 GCA_046597355.1 Aquabacterium sp. | reverse complement strand
CTTGTCGACTTCGCTTTCGGCCCAGATACGTCCGCCCATAAGCTCGACCAGGCGCTTGCAAATCGTAAGCCCCAAGCCGGAGCCTCCGAACCTGCGCGTGGTGGAGGAGTCGGCTTGTGTAAAGCGTTCAAACACCCGGCTTAATTTCTCGCCCGAAATGCCGATCCCGGTATCCGAAACAGTGAACCGCAATGCGGTCGGGACGGAAGAGTCCGCGTCCTGTTCGACACGCAGCAACACTTCGCCGGATTGCGTGAACTTGATTGCGTTGCCAAGCAGATTAAGCAGCACTTGCCGCAGCCGCGTCGGGTCGCCGATCAGGCTGGTCGGCACGTTCGGTGCGATCTCGCACACCAGGGTCAATCCCTTCTCGTGAGCCCGAGCCGCGACCATCTCCGTCACTTTCTCCAGGTGGTCGCTCAATGCGAAGCCGGTCTGTTCCAGTTCGAGCTGCGAAGCTTCGACCTTGGACAGATCAAGGATGTCGTTGATGAGATTCAGCAGATTGTCGCCGGCGCGGCGGAATATCTGCACGTACTTGTCCTGCTCCGGGGACAGCGGGGTCTTCGCCAGCAGATCCGCAATCCCCATGATCGCATTCATCGGCGTCCGGATTTCGTGGCTCATGCTGGCAAGAAAATCCGATTTGGTCCGGCTCGCGCTCTCGGCCGCGGCCTTGGCCTGCTGCAATTCCACCTCGACCCGCTTGCGCTCCGTGACGTCGCGCGCCGCGGCGAAGACGCCCTGCAGCGTCCGGTTCCGGTCGTAAAAGGTGGTCGCATTGTAGGACACCACCGTCTGCTTGCCGTCACGCGCCCGCGCGGTCAGCTCGTAGTCGGTGACCGATTTTTCGCTCAGCACGCGCTTGATCGCAGCCTCGGCCCGCTCCGGATCGGTGAAGTAGCCCTTGAAGGGCGCGCCGATCAACTCATCGCGCGTACAACCGGTCAGCGCCTCCATCTGCTTGTTGACGTCGGTGATGATGCCGGACGGGTCGGTGGTCATGATCGCGTCGATGTTGGCTTCGATCAGCGAGCGGGTGTAGAATTGCTGGTCGCGCAGGCGCTGATCGGATTTTTTCTGTTCTTCCTCCACCAGCTTGCGGGCGGTGTTGTCGGTGCCGATCAGCAGGTAGCCGATGATGGTACCCTGGGCGTCGCGCAGCGCCGTGACCGACACCACCGCCGGGAATCGGGTGCCATCCTTCCGGATGTAGGTCAGCTCGTAGATGTCCTCGATACCGCGCGAGGCCTTGAACACCAGCGCCTCGAAGCCCGGCGTGATCGGCGTGGCCAACTCAGCGCTCAAGGTCTTGGCGCGGGCGATCAGCTCGACCGAGTCGGAGATATCGGCCGGCGTGACCTTGTTCACCACATCAACAGCGGCATAGCCCAGCATGCGCTCGGCACCGATGTTGAAGATCTGGATCACGCCCTTCTCGTCAGTGGCGATGCTGGAGAAGTTGGCGCTGTTGAGGATCGCATCCTGCAGCGCGCCGGTCTTGAGCAGCGCTTCCTGGCGCTGCAGCTCAGAGATCCCGTCGACGCGGTCAGAATCATTGCCGACAAACGGGTCGGGATCAGCGGACTTTGCAGCGTCGGACATGGCAGTCTCCATCGGATACGCCAGCGGGCCGGCGGGAAACTGCGCTTGTCGATGGACACCACAGGCGATCAGCCAGGCGGGCCGAACGGGCTCGATACTTCAACCTTGAGCCCTGCAATGCTAGCAGGCCGATTTCTAGCGGTCTGTGCGCTGGCCCGCTTACCGGTTGCGTCGCGCACAACCTGGCAGGACCCGGTGCGTACCCGGCAGCACGGGAATCCAAGCTATAATTTTTAGCTGTTGCCGGTGTAGCTCAGTTGGTAGAGCAGCGCATTCGTAATGCGAAGGTCGGGAGTTCGACTCTTCTCACCGGCACCATGAGAATCAAGCACTTAGCCCAGCCCTCAAGGTTGGGCTTTGTTGCTTCTGGGCAGCGCGGCCAAGCGTGTTGGGGCGGGCACCTTGCCTGCATCGCGCGGCGGTCAGCCGGCCAGCAGTTCCACCAGCACCGCGGCGGCGCGCTCACACTGCAGCCGGCTCACGTCGAGGTGCGTCACCGCACGCACGGTGCGCGGGCCAAAGGCGTTGACCAGCACGCCGCGGGCGCGGGCCTGCTCGCTCAGCGTCTGTGCATCGATCGCCAGCCCGGCGGGCAGGTGAAAAACGACGATGTTGGTCTGCACACTGGCCAGGTCCAGCAGCACCGGCGCGCCGGCGGCCAGGCGTTCGGCCAACAGGCGGGCATTGGCGTGGTCTTCGGGCAGCCGGGCCAGGTGGTGATCCAGCGCATGCAGCGCCGCAGCACTGAAGATGCCGTTCTGGCGCATGGCCCCGCCCAGGCGTCGACGGTGCCGGTCCGCCGCGTCGATCAAGGCCCTGGATCCGGCCAAGAGCGACCCGCCCGGTGCGCCCAGGCCTTTGCTGAAAGCCACCGCCACCAGGTCGAAGGGGGCCGCCAGTGCCTGGACGGACAGGCCACTGGCGGCGCTGGCGTTCCACAGACGGGCGCCGTCGAGAAAGCGGGCCAGACCCAGTTCACCCGCCACCTGGCAGATGCGCACCACCTCGGCTTGCGGCACCACCACGCCGCCAGCACGGTTGTGGGTGTTTTCCACCTCCACCAGCGTGGTGGTCGGAAAGATCGCGAAGTTGCGCGGTTTCACGGCGGCCCGCAGGTCGTCAGCGCTGAAGCAGCCCCCGTCGCCGATCTCATGGATCTGCACGCCGGCGTTGGCCGCTGCGCCGCCCAGTTCATGCCAGGCGGCGTGCGACTCACGGCAGGCCACGACCTCGTCGCCGGGCCGGGTCAGGGTCCGCAGCGCCACCTGGTTGGCCATCGTGCCGGTGGGCAGCCAGACGGCGGCCTCCTTGCCCAGCAACTCGGCACAGCGCGCCTGAAGCCGGTTGGTGCTGGGATCCTCGCCATACTGGTCGTCGCCCACCGGCGCGGCGGCCATCACCGCACGCATGGCCGGCGTGGGTTGGGTGACGGTGTCGGAACGGAGGTCGATACGGTCGTGCATGAGGTCACCAGATCCTGTCATCGGTTTCAGCGGTGTTGAGCGGCCCCGGTCAGCGTCGGCTGCGTCGGCCGTGGCACCGGCCCTGCGTAGGGCCAACCCTTTGCTGCGATGTTCGCACCGATGGCGTCACCCGCCCGGCAGGCCAGCACACACCGCGCGCACCGGTGGCCGTCCAAGACTGCCTGCGGCCTGGGTTTGTCGTCAAATCCAGCTGCCATCACCCGCCCGCGAGTTCATGCCGTGCACTACCTCAGCTTCGACTGCAGCGACGACACCGACGGTGTCACAACCCTGGAGGCCATGGCCTCAACGCCAGCCCATCGGCATGCAGCGGTGATTGCCGAGGCGCAGCAGGTGTTGGACTGGGCCTGGCGCCAGTTTCCCGACTCGCACGGGACCCGCGACGACGGCATGGACTGGGACCACGACTTGCAGGTGACGGTGGAGGTCGGCGCCTGGCACACGGTCACACTGACCCTGACCGGGTCGGCTCGCTTTGTCGAGGCCTTCAGGCTTCGTTTCGGTGGCCTGCTGGCCTGAGCGGCGTAGAGTCGGCGTCGGCGTCGGCCCTGGGCACGCCGACACGTCGACACGGCGACCCTGAACGACCGCCCGAGTGATCGCCCGCATGACCGTCCGCATGACCGTCAAAAAGGCCGGCCGGGCGAGATCCGAACCGTTGCCGAATTCACAGCCGAAATCTCAGCCGAAATCAAAGCCCAAAGGTCCCCCCGATGCGAATCCGCCAGATCGTCTTTGCAGCCCGCGACTTGCACCAAAGCCAAAACGTCTTGGCGACCCTGCTCGGCTTGACGCATCCGTTTCGGGATCCCGGCGTCGCCGAGTTCGGCATCGACAACGCGGTGTTCTGTTTCGGCGATCAGTTCATCGAAGTGATTGCGCCGACCCAGCCCGATACCGCCTGCAGCCGCCACCTGGACCGTCTGGGCAACAGCGGCTACATGCTGATCCTGCAGACTGACGACCTGTCGCGCGAGCGGGCACGCTTTACCGAACTTGGCGTGCGCACGGTCTGGAGTGCCGAGTTTGACGACATCAGCGCGATGCACCTGCATCCCAAGGATGTGGGCGCGGCCATCGTGTCGGTTGACGAGCCCCGGCCCGCTGCATCCTGGCGCTGGGGCGGGCCGCTTTGGCCGACGCAGCACAGCCAGCGGGGCCGCTACGGATTGCAGCGGGTGCGGGGCATCACTTTGCGGGCACACCAGCCGCAGGCCATGGCCCAGCGCTGGGCACAGGTGTTGGGCCGCCCTGCGCCAACGGGCCAGGGCCACGGTTGGCGCGTGGCGCTGGCCGATGGTTTTGCCGACTTCCAGCCCACCGACAGCGGCAGCGCGGCCGAGGGCGTGTCCGGCTTTTCGCTGGCGGTGGTCGACCCCGACGCCGTGCTGGCCCGTGCGTCGGCACTGGGCTTGCCCGTGGTGGACGGGCGCATCCGGATCCTGGGGACAAGCCTGTCCTTGCAGGGCTTGTAGGCGCGGCGGTTGCAGCCCTAAACGCCTGCGCTGCCTTTCGCGGTGCGCGCGGCCAGCTTCAGCAGGGTCGGGACGCGCCGTTTGCCGTGCATGGCACGCAGCCTGGCCTTGGCCGCGCCCAGGTCGATGCCGGCACAGGTGACGATCAACGGCGGTGCCTCGTCCTCCCGCACCACCTCGAACTGCGCCGGTGTCTGGGCCATCGCGGTCTTTGAGATGCCGATGATGGCGCTACGGCCGCCCAGCGCGTGGTACAGGTGGCGCCCCAGTGCCGGCGTTTCCAGCGCATCGAGGTGGACAAACCCGTCGATCACGATGACGTCGGGCTCCAGTGCGTGCTCTCGCAGCAACTGGAGGACACACGGCAAGGCCCGCAGGTCGAGTTCACCGGGCCTCGCCTTCTCGACCTTGGCGGTGCGCGACAGCCAGGTGCGGGACGGCTCTGGCGAATCCCAGTCATCAAAGGCCATGCCGACGGCAACCGCACCGCCCCCACCAAATTGCACCGCGACCACCAGCTTCATGGAGTCACCCGTTCAAGCAGCCCGCCGTCCGGGCCGGGTGATTGTCTTCGCCAGACGGCGGCAGACGCCTCGGTTGCCGCGCCCACCAACCTCAGCACCCGGAAGTCCGCCCAATGCCCCCCGCCTGTCTGCGCCAGCCGCGCAGCCCGGGGGGTGCCGGCCACTGTCGTCCCGCGAGCGACAGAGTGGCCGAGGCGCCGGCGGCAATACTGGCCTGACAGTCAGGGCGACGCCGCCCCAGCCAACAGGACCTCCATGGAATTCGACTTTTCACCGGACCAGCGGCAACTGAAGGACCAGGCCCGCCGCTTCCTGGCCGACCACTGCGGCCGCGACGCCGTGCGGGCGGTGCTGGACGGTCCGCAATCCTTTGACGCCGCGCTGTGGTCGGGGCTGGCCGCCCAAGGCTACCTGGGCGCCGCCATCCCTGAGGCCTATGGCGGCCTGGGCGCCGGCCACCTGGCGCTCTGCGTCATCGCTGAGGAATTGGGCCGGGCCGTCGCACCGGTGCCTTTTTCGTCGTCGATAGGTTTGGCGGCCGAGTTGCTGCTGCAGGCCGGGTCAGAGGACCAGAAGCAACGCTGGCTGCCTGCACTGGCCAGCGGTCGGATGATCGGCTGCCTGGCGCTGGCCGAGCGGCCGGGTCGGGTCACGGCGGGATCCATCACCACCACGGCCACCCAGGGTGCCCTGAGCGGCAGCAAGGTGCCGGTGGCCGATGGCGACATCGCCCACTTTGCCGTCGTCGCCGCGCACGACGCGGGCGGCGATCCGGCTGCGATCTCGCTGTACATCGTCCGGCTCGACGCTGCAGGCGTACGGCGCGAGACCCTGCCCAGCATCGACCCCACGCGCAGCCAGGCCCGCATCGACCTCACCCAAGCAGAGGCCGAGCCGCTGGGCGCCGCGGGTGCCGGCTGGGCATGCCTGGCGGCGGTGTTCGACCGTGCGGCGGTACTGATGGCTTTTGAGCAGGTCGGCGGCGCCGACCAGGCGCTGGAGGCAGCCTGCGCCTACGCCCAAGAGCGCTTTGCCTTTGGCCGGCCGATCGGGTCGCTGCAGGCCATCAAACACATGCTGGCCGACATGTACGTGGCGGCCACGCTGGCGCGGTCCAACGCCTACTACGGTGCCTGGGCCCTGTCCACCGCATCGGCCGAGTTGCCCGAGGCTGCGGCCACCGCCCGGGTCAGCGCCACCCAGGCCTACCAGCACTGCGCCCGCAACAACATCCAGGTGCACGGCGGCATGGGTTTTACCTGGGCATTTGACTGCCACCTGCACTACCGCCGCGCCCACCTGCTGGCCTTGGCGCTGGGTGGCCCCAGCCAGTGGGAAGACCTGCTGATCGAGCGGCTGCGCAAGCGCCACGCGGTCTGACCGCAGCCACCCAACCCAGCCACTGACCGACCATGAACTTCGACGACACCCCCTCCGAAGCCGGCTTCCGTGCCGAAGCGCGCGCCTGGATCCAGGCCAACGCCCCGACCGAGTTGCTGGCCGAATTGGCGCTGGCCGGTTATGGCCAGCCGCCGTTGCGCAGCGGCGATGTCATAGCCGCGTCCAAAGCCTGGCAGAAGAAAAAAAGCGATGCCGGCTGGGCCTGCATCCACTGGCCAGCCGACTTTGGTGGCCGCGGCGCCAGCCCGATCGAGCGCGTGATCTGGCAGCAGGAGGAAGGCGCCTACGCCAAGCTGGCCGGCATCTTCCTGATCGGCCAGGGCATGATCGGCCCGACCCTGATGGCCTTTGCGGCAGCACCGCACCAGCAACGCTTTTTGCCGCCGCTGGCCTCGGGCGAGGAGATCTGGTGCCAGCTGTTCTCCGAGCCTGCGGCCGGGTCTGACCTGGCCGGCCTGCGCACCCGGGCCGAGCCCAGCGGGGATGAGTGGGTCATCAACGGCCAGAAAATCTGGACCAGCGGCGCACACTACGCGGACTACGGGATGATCCTGACCCGGACCGACAGCACAGCCGCCAAGCACGATGGCCTGACGATGTTTTTCTTCGACATGAAGAGCCCGGGCATCGAGATCCGCCCGATCAAGCAGCTCAACGGCCAGTCCGGCTTCAACGAGGTCTATTTCACCGATGTTCGGGTGCCCGACCACCAACGGCTGGGCGCTGTCGGCCAGGGCTGGCGGGTGTCGCTGACGACGTTGATGAACGAGCGCATGTCCATCGGCGCGGGCATGCCCACCGGATTTCCCGAGATGCTGGACTTCTGCTGCAATTTCGACACCGGCGACGGCCTGGCGATCGACGACGCCGCGGTGCGGTCCAAGCTGGCCACCTGGGCGGTGCGCACCAGCGGCTTGAAGTACACCGCCTACCGCAGCATCTCGGCCTTGTCCAAGGGCCAGACGCCCGGGCCCGAGAACTCGATCGGCAAGCTGGTGGCCGGTCAGACGCTGCAAGAGATAGCCGCCTTTGCGCTGGACCTGCAGGGCGCCTCGGGCGTGTTGGTCGATGCGGCGCAAACCAGCGCCGCGGCACGCTTCCAGGCCATGCTGCTGCGCTCGCCGGCCACCCGGATCGAAGGCGGCACCGACGAAATCCTGCGCAACATCATTGCCGAGCGGGTGCTGGGCTTACCCGCCGATCTGCGTGCCGACCGGGGCCTGCCGTTCAACCAGATTCCGGTGCGAACACGCTGACCTGTTGACATGATGACCCGCTGACCCGCTGACCCGCCAACCTTCCGGTGCGCTGTCAGCCCCGGTTGAGGTACAGGGCCACGCAAAGTGCCGTGCCGACCGCGTACATCCAAGGCGTGCTTGACACGCCGTACGGATAGACCATCAAGGCCACGCCCAGCCACAGCGTGGTTTTGCGGTCGGTGGCCTTGCCGCGCCGGTATGCGGCAAATCCGATCAGGCCGAACACGATGGCGCCAAAAATGTAGGCCGGGCTGGGCAGGGTCAGTCCCATGGCCTGCAGGGCGGTCAGCGAATCCATCGTGGGGGCGTACAGGTCGAGCGGGTTGGGCGGCAATTCACCCTCTATCCTAGCCCTGCCCGTCAGCCGTGGTGCAATGCGCGGCAGCGCAGGCTGGGGTCCATGCCAGCCGCCGCTCGCCCTTTGCCCACCCGTGCCTGGCCCGGGCACCACACAACCCCAGGAGTCCCTGCATGTCGATCGTTTCTGCCCTCACTTCATTCCGCCTCAAGGCCCTGGCCGTTGCCGCAGGCCTGACACTGGCCGCGCCGGCGGTGCTGGCCCAGGCCTTTGATGCAGTGCGCCTGTTCGGCGCAGCGTCGGGCGTGGATGGCGGCACCGCCGGTGTGGCGTTCATCTCCGGCACCGAGTACCCAGGCGCCAACGAGCGGCGCAACCTGGTTTTGCCGCTGCTGGACTACCAATGGACCAACGGCTGGTTTGCCGGTACCGGCAACGGCGTGGGCTATGAGTTTGGCAAGCGCCGGGACATGCAGTACGGGCTGCGCCTGACGTTTGACCGGGGCCGCGATGCCGACCGATCCACCGTGCTGCGCGGCATGGGCGACATCGACATCAAGCCCGAGGCGGGCGCCTTCTTCAACTACTTCGTTTCGCCGCAGGTCTTTTTGACGTCGTCGCTGCGCTACGGTGCCGGCAACAACGGCCGCGGCATGGTGGTCGACCTTGGCGCGGGTTATGCCACCCAGTTGGCAGCGCAGTGGCGCATGGCTGTCGGCGCAGCGGTCACGCTGGCCAATGCCGATTACATGCAGTCGTACTTCGGTGTCACGGCGGCCCAGTCGGTTGCCAGCGGCCACCCGGTCTACACACCAGGTGCGGGTGTGCGCGACGTGCGCGCCAACCTGTCGGTCAACTACTTCCTGACGCGACAGGTCACCTTCACGACCGCGCTGTCGGTGAGCACGCTGCAAGGCGGCGCCACGGACAGCCCGCTGACCCGCAAATCAACCTCACCCACGGGTGTCTTTGTCATCGCCTACGCGTTCTGACCGGGCCGTCCTGACCGGGCCTAAACCGCCAGCGCACCACGGCGGATCTGGTCCCGCTCCAACGACTCGAACAAGGCCTTGAAGTTGCCCTCGCCAAAGCCGTCGTCGCCCCTGCGCTGGATGAATTCAAAAAACACCGGGCCCAGCACCGTCTCGGAAAAGATCTGCAGCAGCAACCGGGGCGCACCGCCCGATTTCAGTGCGTCGGTGCTGCCGTCGAGCAAGATGCCGCGGGTCTGCAATTCGGCCACATCCTGGCCGTGGCCGGGCAGGCGCTCGGCCAGCATCTCGTAGTACACCGCGTTGGGCGCGCTCATCAGCGGCACGCCGGCAAGCTGCAAGCTGTCGATCGTGGCCATCAAGTCGTCGGTCAGCAAGGCCACGTGCTGGATGCCCTCGCCGTTGAACTTCATCAAGAACTCCTCGATCTGGCCGGCACCGCGCGACGACTCCTCGTTCAGCGGAATGCGGATCTGGCCATCGGGCGCTGTCATCGCCTTGCTGGTCAGACCGGTGTGCGTGCCCTGGATGTCGAAGTAGCGAATCTCGCGGAAGTTGAACAGCTTCTCGTAGAACCCGGCCCAGTAGGCCATGCGGCCGCGGTAGACGTTGTGCGTCAGGTGGTCCACCAATTTCAGGCCGTGGCCCTGCGGATGGCGGTCCACGCCCTCGACGAAGTCGAAGTCGATGTCGTAGATCGACCGGCCATCCTCGAACCGGTCGATCAGGTAGAGCGGCGCACCGCCAATGCCCTTGATCGCCGGCAGGCGCAACTCCATCGGGCCGGTCGGGATGTCGATAGGCTGGGCGCCCAGCGCCAGTGCACGCTGGTAGGCCAGGTGCGAATCCTTGACCCGAAAAGCCAAGCCGCAAGCGGATGGCCCGTGCTCCGCGGCAAAGTAGCCGGCAATGCTGCGCGGCTCGCGGTTGACGATGAAGTTGATGTCACCCTGGCGGAACAACACCACGTCCTTGGACCGGTGGCGTGCCACCAACGTGAACCCCATGCGCTCGAACAACGGCTCCAGGGTGTTGGGGACCGGCGCGGCAAACTCGACAAACTCGAACCCCATGAGGCCCATGGGGTTCTCGAACAGATCGGCCATGACAGGGCTCCAGTTGGCTTTTTGACTATGAATCAAACAGACGCTGGGCAACCCGAGGTCTGTCCGCACACTGGCGGTCCGCACCTTTGCCCGCGCACGCTGCGCGCAAGACGGTCGCTCAGGAACAGGGCCGGGTCCGGGGGCCTTGTCGCCCACCTTCAGCTCGCGTTCACAGAGCCTGGACCGCGGGACAGGGCCGAACCGCCTTAACGCGAAAGATGATAACCAGCACCCAGGCGGCCATGGATCCCGCTTGGCTCGATCAGGCAGGCATCAAAGTTGCAGGCGTCAGTAAACCGTGTCTCCGCCGCGTTGCATGGTCACCCCGTGGTTAGGGTGTTGTACCAAGCGAATGCGACGAGGCTTCAAGCTATATTGCGGTCCCACGCAGCGATCAGGGCTGCAAGCGGCTCACGAAGCTGCCTTTTCAACAAAAAATCACAGAGATCCGGTGCAACAGCGCTGGGTTGTCTGGAGGTCAGACAGTGGATTACGCTACCCAGCAAAGAAAACCAGGCAAGCATCCGATCGGGTTGATCGTGGTGGCTTTGCTGCATGTGGTGCTGGGCTACGCCCTGGTCAACGGACTGGGCAAGAAGATCGTCGAGGTGATGAAGGCGCCGATCGAGACCAAGATCCTCGACGAGGTCAAGCCGCCGCCACCGCCGCCGCCCGAGAACCTGCCGCCGCCGCCCAAGATGGCGCTGCCGCCGCCCTCGTTCATGCCACCGCCCGAGGTGCAGGTGGCCACACCCCAGTTGGCGCCGGCCATCACCGTGACCCGCGAGGCGCCACCGCCGACACCGGTCACGATTGCCCCAGCCCCGGCACCCGTTCCCGCGGCGGTGGTGGTGGCCGCGCCACCCGCACCCCGTGTGCTGGCCGTGCCGGCGCGCATCGACGTCAACAGCTGCGACAAGCCCGAATACCCGGCCGCAGCGCTGCGTGCCGAGGCCACCGGCACCAGCAAGATCCGCTTCACCGTGGACGCCACCGGCGTCGTCTCCAAAGCCGAGATCGAGCGCTCGGCCGGTCCCTCGCGTGAACACCGCTTGCTGGACCGCGCCGCCATCGACGCCCTCAGCAAGTGCCGCTTCAAGCCCGGTACGGACGAAGCCGGCAAGCCCGTCGGCGCCGTCACCCCGGTCGAGTACGTCTGGAAGCTGGAGTGATCCCGCAGTCCGCTGCACTGTGTTTACCCGGCCCGGCTGCGATCCAGCCGTCGCCACCGTCAAGTCCTTTCCTGGAGTCACCATGTCCCTGATGCAAATCGTGCGCGCGCCACTGGCCGCTGCCCTGTTGGCCGTTGCCGCTTTCGCCGCTTCCCTCCCCGCCCCGGCGCTGGCACAGGCCTCCGCGCCGGTGGCCCAGGGCGCTGGCACCGCGTCGGCATCCGCACCAACGGCCGCACCAACGGCCGCACCGATGGCCGCACCGTCGGCTGCAGCGACCAAGGAAGAAGTGGCCAACCCCTACGGCCTGGACGCGCTGTGGAGCCAGGGCGACTTCGTGGCCCGTGGCACGCTGATCATCATGATCATCATGAGCATGGCCTCGTGGTACGTCATCTTCACCAAGCTGTTTGAGCAGCGCAAACTGCTCAAGAGCGCTGACGAGGTGACCGACAGCTTCTGGAAGGCCGCCTCGATGAAGCAGGCCTCGGGCACCTTGCCCGAGGGCAGCGCCTTCCGCTACATCGCCGAAGCCGGTGTCAAGGCCGACGAGCACCACGAGGGCACCCTGGTCGAGCAGATCGACCGCCACACCTGGATCACCATGAGCGTGGACCGCGCCGTGGGCAATGTGCAAAGCCGGTCGCAGGACGGCCTGGCGGTGCTGGCCACGGTCGGCTCTACCGCGCCGTTTGTCGGCCTGTTCGGCACGGTCTGGGGCATCTACCACGCCCTCACCGCCATCGGCATCGCCGGCCAGGCCTCGATCGACAAGGTGGCCGGCCCGGTGGGCGAGTCGCTGATCATGACCGCCTTCGGCCTGGCCGTGGCGGTGCCGGCGGTGATGGGCTACAACTGGCTGATCCGCCGCAACAAGACGGTGATGGAGAAGATCCGCGCCTTCTCGGGCGACGTGCACAACGTGCTGCTGTCGGCCAAGAGGTAAGTCATGTCGATGAACGTCGGGTCGCCTGACGGCGACGAAGACGAGATGAACTCGGCCATCAACACCACGCCGCTGGTCGACGTGATGCTGGTGCTGCTGATCATCTTCCTGATCACGATCCCGGTGGTGACGCAGAGCGTGCAGCTGCAACTGCCCCAGGAGCGCAACCTGCCCACGCAAACCAAGCCGGAGAACATCCTGCTGGCGGTCAGCAAGGAGGGTGATGTGTACTGGAACACCCGCAAGATGCCTGATACCGAGACCCTGGTCAAAGAGCTGAAAAAGGAGTCGATCAAGGACCCGCAGCCCGAGGTGCACATCCGCGGCGACCAGGACGCGCGCTACGAGAGCGTGGGCCGCCTGGTGGTGGCCTGCCAGCGCGCGGGCATCGCCAAGGTGGGGTTCATCACCGAACCGCCACCGAACAACTGAGCCAGAGAGAACGCCATGAGCATGCAAGTAGGCGGCGGCGGCGATGAAGACGCGCCGATGATGGACATCAACACCACGCCGTTGATCGACGTGATGCTGGTGCTGATCATCATGCTGATCATCACCATCCCGATCCAGACCCACGCGGTCAAGATGAACATGCCGGTGGGCCCGAGCAGCCCGCCGCCCAAGCCGCCCGAGATCGTGCGCATCGACGTCGATTTCGACGGCACGATCGGCTGGAACGGCGTGCTGGTGGCCGACCGCACCGAGCTGGAGAACCGGCTGGCCCAAGTGGCCGCCCTGCCCGACCAGCCCGAGGTGCACCTGCGCCCCAACAAGCTGGTCAGCTACAAGGTCGTGGCGATGGTGATGGCCAGCGCGCAGCGCCTGGGCGTGACCAAGATCGGCCTGGTCGGCAACGAACAGTTCATGAATTGAGCGC
>JBKJKU010000334.1:0-3656 GCA_046597355.1 Aquabacterium sp. | reverse complement strand
ACGCGCCCTGGTTCGTGGCGCGCAAGGACCGCGAGCGCAACGCGCTGGTGGTGGTGCAGGGCCATGACCACCCGTGGCTGCAATCCCAAACGCTGCGCTTTGACGACGCCAGCTGGGTGGCCGGCCCGGCCCCGGCCAACGGCCGGTTTGCGGCGAAGACGCGGTACCGGCAAAGCGATGCTGCGTGTGGGCTGCAAGCCGCGCCGGGGCGTGGCGCGGCGCTGCTGTCGCGGCCGACATCCGGGCCGACATCCGGGCTCGCTACCGGGCTCGCTACCGGGCTCGCCGCCGGGCCCGTGGTGGACGGCTGGTTTGGCTTGCACTTCGACCAGCCGCAATGGGCGGTGACGCCCGGCCAATCGGCCGTGCTGTACGACGGCGAAGTCTGCCTGGGTGGCGGCGTGATCGAGTCGGCCGCGGCGTGAGGCGGCCACCCGCTGACTGAGCCCCGCCGGACGGGGCCGGTGGCGGCGGTGGGTGGCGGCGGTGGGCGGGGGGGTGGCGGCAAACGGCTCAAGTCGGCGGCTGTTGCGGCCGATAGCCTGACAGGGACAGCCCGTGGTGCACGGGTTTGTCGCCACCTTGCCCCCCATTGCCGACCATGCCGCCCCGACTTGTCGCCCCCATCCCGCTCTGCCGCCTGACGGCCTGTGCCCGCCCGATGGCGGCTGCGCTGGCCACGCTGGCCGGGGCCGTGCTGGGCGCCGCACCGGCCGGTGCCGGCACGCTGGAGGCCCAGGTCAGCGACGGCGCCGGCAAGCCGCTGGCGGGCGCTGTGGTGTTTGTCGAATCGCGTGAGGCCAAAGCTGCCGCGCGGCCGGCCGCGGGCGTCGAGATCGCGCAGAGCAACCGGCAGTTCGTGCCGTCGGTGACGGTGGTGCCGGTGGGCACGGCGGTCACGTTTCCGAACCGCGACACGGTGCGTCACCACCTGTATTCGTTTTCGCCGGTCAAGAAGTTCGAGATCAAGCTCTATGTCGGCACGCCGGCCGCGCCGGTGGTGTTTGACGCGCCCGGCATAGCCGCGCTGGGCTGCAACATCCACGACAGCATGGCCGCCTGGGTGGTGGTGGTCGAGACGCCGCACTACGGCCTGACCGGCGCCGACGGCCGGCTCACACTGGGCCAGATCCCTGCCGGCGCCTACCGTTTGCGCGTCTGGCACCCTGGCCTGGCGCCAGGCGCGCCGGCGCTGGACCAGGCGTTGCTGGTGCCCGCCGCCGGTGCTGTGCCGGCCCACGTCAAACTGGTCGGGTTGGCCTTGTGAGCGCGACGCTGGCGGCCGCCCGCAGCCTGGCCGGCCACTGGCAGCGCCTGCGCCGGCACCTGGCGCCCAACGGGCTGCGGCTGTCGGGCCGCATCGTGCTGGCGTCGCTGGCACTGTTGCTGATGGTCCAGTTGGCCGGATTTGTCGTGATCCGCCAGAGCATCGACCGCAACGCCCGTACCCAGCTGGCCGACCGCCTGGCGCTGGCCGAACGGGTGTGGTTGCGGCTGCTGGACCAGCGCGCCGCCAAGCTGAGCCAGGGCGCATCGGTGCTGGCGGCCGACTACGGCATCCGCGAAGCCGTCGCCACGCAGGACCTGGCCACCGTGCGTTCGGCGCTGGACAACCACGGCAGCCGCATCGGCGCCACGCTGACCGCGCTGCTGGACACCCGCCTGGCGGTGCAGACCCTGGGCGAAGGCGTGGACCCGGCATTGGCGCCGGCGCTGGCCCGGCTGGCGCCCCAGTTGGCGAAGCGCCCGGGCGCGAGCGTGGTGGCTTTGGTGGGCACGGTGCCCTGCCAGTTTGTGATGGTGCCGCTGCGCGCGCCAGCGCTGGTCGGTTGGGTGGTGATGGGTTTTGCGCTCGACCAGGCGCTGGTCAACGACATGCAAGGGGTCTCGGGTGTGCAGGCGTCGCTGGTCGCGCAACCCGCGCACGGTGTGGCGGCCGTGTTGCTGAGCAGCTTCAAGACCGCTGACGACACCAGCCTGTTGGCCACCGTGGCGACCGACGGCGATCTGCTGCTGGCCGGCACGCCGCATCTGGTGGCCAGCTGGCCGGTGACGCAGAACGCCGACGAACGCATCGTGCTGCGCCTGGCCGGGTCGGTGGCCGCCGCGGTGGCACCGTATCGCAACCTGCAGTGGCTGCTGGCGGTGATCACCGTGCTCGGCCTGGTGCTGTTTGGTGCCGGCAGTGTCTGGACCGCCCGCATCGTGACCCTGCCGCTGCGCCGGCTGGTCAGCGCTGCCGAGCGCCTGGGGCGCGGCGAATACGATCAACCGCTGCAGCACACCGGCGGCAATGACGAGATCGGCGACCTGGCGCGCGCCTTCGACCACATGCGGCTCAGCGTGTCGGCCCAGCAGCGGCAGATCCGCGAGCTGGCCTACCGCGACCGCCTGACCGGCCTGCCCAACCGGCTGCAGTTCCGCGAGGACGTGCAGCTGGCCATCGCCGCGGCCGAGCGCAGCGGCAAGCCGCTGGTGGTGGTGATGCTGGACCTGGACCGCTTCAAGCACGTCAACGACGTGCTGGGCTATGCCTTCGGCGACCGGCTGCTCCAGCGGGTGGCCGAGCGCCTGCAGCAGGTGGTGCGCGAGGGCGACGTGGTGGCCCGGCTGGGCGGCGATGAATTTGCGCTGCTGATGCCCGACGCCGACCTGGACCTGGCCCAGCAGGTCGCCCAGCGCATTGCCACCGCGTTTGAGCTGCCGCTCAAGATCGACGACCACACGGTGGACCTGAGCGCTGGCTTGGGGCTGGCCGGCTGGCCGCTGCACGCCAGCGATGCGGACGCCCTGCTCAGCCGGGCCGAGGTGGCGATGTACGCCGCCAAGCGCCGCACCGCCGGCGCGCAAATCTACGACCCGGCGGTCGACACCACCAGCGCGCTGAACCTGTCGCTGCTCAGCGAGTTGCGACGTGCGCTGGAGGGCAATGAGCTGCGGCTGTACCTGCAGCCCAAGATCGACATCGCCACCGGCGGGGTGTCCGGCGCAGAGGCGCTGGTGCGCTGGCAGCACCCCGAGCGTGGGCTGGTGCCGCCGATGCAGTTCATCCCGTTCGCCGAGCAGACCGGCTTCATCCGCCAGCTCACGCTGTGGATGTTCGACCGCGCCGCCAATGAGCAGGTGGCGCTGGCGCTGCTGGGGGTGCGCCGGGTGTCGGTCAACCTGTCCACCCGCGACCTGCTGGACCAGGACCTGCCCGACAAGCTCGACGCGATCCTGCGCCGCCACCGCGCAGTGGCCGACGGTTTTTGCCTCGAGATCACCGAGAGCGCCATCATGGACGATCCACAGCGCGCCGAGGCCACGCTGAACCGGCTGGCCGAGCGCGGCTTCAAGCTGTCGATCGACGACTTCGGCACCGGTTACTCGTCACTGGCCTACCTGAAAAAACTGCCTGTCAATGAGCTCAAGATCGACAAGAGCTTCGTGATGGCAATGGAGACCGACCCCGGCGACGCCAAGATCGTGCGCTCCACCATCGACCTGGCGCACAACCTGGGGCTGACGGTGGTGGCCGAAGGCATCGAAAACGCGGCCGTGCTGGCGCTGCTGCACAGCCTGAATTGCGACGAAGGCCAGGGTTACCACATGAGCAAACCGCTGCCGGTGGCCGACTTCCAGGATTGGGCGGCGCGTTGGCAGGCCAAGCCGCC
>JBKJKU010000259.1:0-26934 GCA_046597355.1 Aquabacterium sp. | reverse complement strand
ACAACATGGCCAACACCTGGCTGCAGGCCGCCGACATCCTGGGCTTCACGCTGCACATCAGCACACCGGGCGGCTACGAGGTCGACCCCAGCGTCGCGGGCATCACGTCCAGCCACTGCTACAAGGTTTTTGCCGACCCGCTGGACGCCTGTCGCGGCGCCAACCTGGTGACGACCGACGTCTGGACCAGCATGGGTTACGAGTCCGAAAACGCGGTGCGCATGGCCGCCTTTGCCGACTGGTGCGTGGACGCCGAGATGATGGCCGCCGCCGCGCCCGATGCGCTGTTCATGCACTGCCTGCCGGCACACCGCGGCGAAGAAGTGGCCGCCGAAGTGATCGACGGGCCGCAATCGGTGGTCTGGGATGAAGCCGAGAACCGGATGCATGCGCAGAAAGCGCTGATGGAATACCTGCTGCTGGGACGGATCGGATGATGAGCTCAGCGCTGCCAAAACCCTTGACCGCTGTCGCAGCGCTGCTGGCTCTGGGCCTGGCCCACAGCGCAGCGACCGCAGCCGAACCCACCGTCAAGGGCCCAGAGTCGGTGGCCGACTGGAACAAGGCCGGCAATGCCTTCATCAGCGCCGGCAAGGCGCTGCAGGACAACACCGGCCGCGCCAAGAACGTGATCATCTTTGTCGGTGACGGCATGGGCATCTCGACCCAGACCGCTGCCCGCATCCTCGAAGGCCAGCTTAAGGGCAAGCCCGGTGAAGAAAACCGGCTGTCGTTCGAGACCCTGCCCTACAGCGCACTGTCCAAGACCTATTCCTGGGACCAGCAGACGTCCGATTCAGCACCCACCGCCACCGCGCTGTTCACCGGCTACAAGGCGCGCGAGGGCATGCTGTCGGTCGACCACACCACCGCCCGCAACGAGTGCGACGGCAGCGTGGTGGCGGCGCGCTCGCTACCCACCATCCTGGAGCTGGCCGCCGCCAACGGCCGCGCCACCGGTGTCGTGTCCACCGCCCGGTTGACCCACGCCACGCCAGGCGCCACCTACGCCCACACCCCCATGCGCGACTGGGAGGCCGACAGCAACATCCCCACACCCGGCTGCAGCACCAAGGACATTGCCCGCCAGCTGATCGAGGTGAGCCCCACAGTGCGCGCCAGTTTGAAGGTGGCGCTGGGCGGCGGGCGCACCTACTTTCTGCCCAAGACTGAGGCCGACCCCGAGTACCCCACCACCAAAGGTCGTCGCAACGACGGCCGCAACCTGACGTCTGAATGGGTGGCCAACCGCAGTGCGGGTGCAGCCTATGTCTGGAACAAGGCCCAGTTCGACGCGCTCGATGTGGCCGCCACCGGGCCGGTGCTGGGTTTGTTCGAGCCCTCGCACATGCAGTACGAGGCCGACCGCGCCACCGACCCGGCCGGTGAGCCGTCGCTGACCGAGATGACAGCCAAGTCGATTCGATTGCTGCAAAACAGCCCCAAAGGCTATTTCCTGCATGTCGAGGCCGGGCGCATCGACCATGCCCACCACGCCGGCAACGCCAGCCGGGCGCTGCAAGACACGATCGAGCTGTCCAACGCGGTGCGGGTAGCGATGGCCATGACCAGCGAGCAAGACACCCTGATCATCGTCACCGCCGACCACAGCCACACCTTCACGATTGCGGGCTACCCCAACCGGGGCAATCCGATCCTCGGGCTGGTCAAGGGCGTGCCCAGCATTGACGGCAACCCGACCAAGCTGACGCTGGACAAAAACGGCCTGCCGTTCACCACGCTGGGCTATGCCAACGGCCCCGGCTACCGCGGCGGGTCACGGCCTGACCTGAGCAGCGTCGACGCCACCGCGCTGAATTTTCAGCAAGAAGCCGCCGTGCCGCTGTCCAGCGAAACCCATGCCGGTGAGGACGTGGGCGTCTGGGCGCGTGGCCCCAAGGCCTACCTGGTGCGCGGCAGCATGGAACAAAACTGGATCTTCCATGTGATGCGCGAGGCCTTCGGCTTCTAGTCGGGCCCGACCGGTGCTGAACCCTGCGGTGGTCCGATGGACTGTCACTGCCGCGGCGCTGGCGGCGGCCGCCTTCAGCCCGCTGGCCGGGTCCCAGCCCGCACCTGCCACGCCGATTGCTGCGGCAAGCACGGCAAACGCGGCGACCGGCCCGGCGGCGGGCACGGCGACGGCCCCAGCGCCCGGCATATCCCGCGTGTCTGCCGTGCCGGACCTGGCCGCGCGCTTTCGCGTCACCTGGACGCCACGCGGCCAGCCCGCCCAGGCGCAGCAGTGGCAGCTCCAGCGCTCGGCTGCCGAGATCAGCTGGATCAAGGGCGACGGCCGCGAGGACATCTGGCGCCGGGATGTCAGCGGCATCCGGCTGGAGCGGGTGCTGCGCCGCGACCGCCACCGGATCGACTACAGCGCCGGCGAGCTGCGCACGCTGGGCGTGCAGCTTGACTGGCGCGCACTGGGCAGCCTGCTCACTGACGCCGATTTGGCCCGGCTGCACCGCCTGCCCGACGCCCAGCCTGGCGCCTGGCCGCACTACCGCGGCCTGCTGGACGGCGAGCAGGTTGACCTGCGCTGGGATCCGGCAGCGCAGCTGCCAGTGCAACTGCTGCGCCGTGGCAAGGCCGGCCAGGTGCTGTACCAGCGGCTGGCACTGCTGGCCACAGCGCCGGTCGACTGGCCCCGAGCCGGCGCCGACACCGACGATTTCCAGCGCCTGGACGCAGCCGACTTTGGCGACATGGACGGCAACCCGGTGGTGCGCCAGCAGGAGGCCCGCGACGCGCTGGCCGGCTGGCGCAAGCCGCACAGCCACTGACACAACCGGTAGCGACACAACCGCCACTGGCAAAACAGCCCTGGCGCACAATGCCCGCAACTTTTGCCGGGCTTGCAAGCCAAGCAGCCCGCCTGCTTCCCGGCCCCCCTGCTGCCCCTTGCTGCCCCATGAAATGTGCCGTCATCACCGACCTGCATGCCAACCGCGAAGCGGTCGAGGCGGTGCTGGACCACGCCCGCAGCCAGGGCGCCGAGCGCTGGGTGCTGCTGGGTGACTTTGTCGGCTACGGCGCCGATCCGGGCTGGGTGGTGGACCAGGTGCGGGCGCTGGTGCGACAGGGCGCGATCGCCGTGATGGGCAACCATGACCAGGCGGTGGTGCGCGGTGCAGCGCCCGGCATGCGGGCCGACGCCCGCCATGTGGTCGAGTGGACACGCGCCCAGCTCGACGCCAGCCAGCTCGACTTTCTGGCCAGCCTGCCGATGACCCAGCGCCACGGCGACCAGCTCTACGTGCATGCCAATGCGTGGGCGCCGGCGGGCTGGGAGTACATCACCGGCCGCGCCGAGGCGGTGCGCAGCCTGCACGCCACCGATTGCCGCTACACCTTCTGCGGCCACATGCACGAGCCCAAGCTGTTCCATTTATCGGGCATCGGCAAGGCCGGCGACTTCGTACCCACGCCGGGCGTGGCCATCCCGCTGCCGCCGCACCGGCAGTGGCTGGTGATCCCGGGGTCAGCCGGCCAGCCGCGTGACGGCAACCCTGCCGCCTGCTATGCGGTGTTCGACGACGACAGCCGCGAGCTGTGCTTTCACCGCGTGCCCTACGACGTCGAGACCGCCGGCGCCAAGATCCTGGCCGCCGACCTGCCCCAGCGGCTGGCCAGCCGGCTGGGCAGCGGGCACTAGGCGATGGACTCGAAGCTGTACAGCAACTCGCTGGGCTACACCGGCTCGGGTGGCCAGAACGCGCCCACGCTGCTGGCGCCCGGCATGGTGATCGACCGCTTCCGGCTGGAAGAAAAGCTGCATGTCGGTGGCATGGCTCACCTGTGGCGGGTCAGCGAGGTCAACCATTCGGGCGACACGCGCCTGCCGCTGATCATGAAGGTGCCGCGCATCAAGGGCGGCGAGGACCCGGCCACGATCGTCGGCTTCGAGGTCGAGCAGATGATCATGCCGATGCTCAGCGGGCCGCATGTGCCCCGGTTCATCGCCAAGGGCGACTTCACCCGCCAGCCCTACATCGTGATGGAGGCGATCGAGGGCGACTCGTTGCGCGCCCGGTTGGACGAGGCACCGCTGGCGCTGGACGAGGTGATCGAGATCGGCTCGCGCGTGGCCACGGCGCTGCACGATGTGCACCGCCAGCATCTGGTGCACCTGGACATCAAGCCCAGCAACATCCTGTTCCGGCCCGACGGCTGCGCGGTGCTGGTGGACTTCGGCCTGTCGCGCCACGACCACCTGCCCGACCTGCTGGACGAGGAGTTCACGCTGCCGATGGGCACCGGGCCGTACATGTCGCCCGAGCAGGTGCAGTTTGTGCGTAACGACCCGCGCAGCGACCTGTTTGCGCTGGGCGTGATGCTCTACCTCTTCACCACCGGCGAGCGGCCGTTTGGCCAGCCGGACAGCGTGCGCGGCCTGCGCCGTCGGCTCTACATCGACCCGGTGCCGCCGCGCACGCTGCGCAAGGATTGCCCGCCCTGGTTGCAGGAGGTGATCCTGAAATGCCTGGAGGTACAGCCCGAGCGCCGCTACCAGACGGCTGGCCAACTCGCTGCCGATCTTCAGGCGCCCGGCCAGATCGTGCTGACGCGGCGTGCCGACCGGCTGCAGCGCAGCGGCGCGATCAAGACCTTCAAGCGCTGGTTTTTTGCGTTGGGCGCCGAGCCCGGCCAGGACCGCGCCGGCGTGGCCGAGCGGCTGGACCGCAGCCCGATCATCATGGCCGCCATCGACATCGACCATGCCACCACCGAGCTGCTGCAGCAGTTGCGCGAGACCGTGCGCCGCCTGGTGCTGACCGAACCCGGCGCCCGGCTGGCCTGCGTCAGCGTGATGAAGATCGCCCGCATCGGGCTTGACGACCTGGTCGACGCGCAGGGCCGCAGCCGGCATGTCAAGCAGCTGGTGGCGCTCAAACACTGGGCCCGGCCGATCAGCAAGGCGCTGGACCTGGACGAGGGGCGGCTGACGTTCCATGTGCTCGAATCCAGCGACGTGGCCCATGCGCTGATCGACTTTGCCCAGCGCAACCAGGCCGACCACCTGGTGGTGGGCGCCCGCGACACAACCACCCTGCGCCGCCTGCTGGGCAGCGTGTCGTCTCAGGTGGTGGCGCAGGCCGGCTGCACCGTCACGGTGGTGCGCGCGGCCGGTGTGGCCGAGGTACCGCCGGTGGCTGTCGCGCCGCCTGCGCTGCCGGTCAAAGCCGGTCCGGGTGCGCCGCCTGCTGCGTCAGCCGGCTGATCACCAGCACGGCCTGGGTGCGTGAGGACACGCCCAGCGCCCGCAGCACCGCCGCCACATGGTCCTTGACGGTGTCCACCGAGACATTCAGCTCGCGCGCGATCAGCTTGTTGGGCAAGCCCTTGAGCAGCAGCGTCAGCACATCGGCCTGGCGCGGTGTCAGGCCCAGGCCGGCCATGCCGGCGCGGCTGTCTGCGGCCACCCCTGGCCCTGCGCCGGGCGCCGGTGACAAGCCCCGCTCGGGCATGGGCCGCAACACCGCCGGCTCGGTGTCGGTGGCGGTGTCACGGCCGGCCAGCCAGCGGGCCGGCTGCCGGCTGGCCGCCTCGTCGGCGGCGGCAGCGGCGGCGGCCAGGTTCATGCCGGGCAGGCGCGCCAGCCCGAGCAGCGCCTGCGGGATGTAGACACCCCCGGACAGCATCAGCGCCAGCGCCTCGGTCAGCTCGCGGGTGGGCGAGCATTTGGAGACAAAACCCATCGCGCCCATGTCGATCACCCGCACCATGTCGGCCATGCGCTCGGTACCGGACACCACCACCACCGGCAAGGCGGGGTAGCGCTCGCGCAGGTCGGCCAGCACCGCAAAACCGTCCACGCCCTGGCCCAGGTTCAAGTCGAGCAGCAGCAGTTCAACCCCGGGGTCGGCCGCCAGCAGCGCAAAGGCGTCCTGCGGGTTCTCGGCCAAGAGCACCGGAATGCCTGGGTCCAGCGTCTGGATGATGTTTTTCAGCGCCGACAGGATCAGCGGGTGGTCGTCAACCAGCAGCACTTTCATGGATCAGCCCCGTAGCGGTGTTGGCAGGTCAGGTGAAGCGCCTGGACAGCGCCTCGGCCACGCACACCGGCTTGTCAGACCCCTCGCGCTCGATGCTGATCTCCATCGTCAGCTGGGCGCCGCCCTCGATCGGGTCAAAGGCCTTGAGCCGGATCTGGCCGCGCAGCCGGCTGCCCACCGTCACTGGCGACATGAAGCGCACCCGGTTCAGGCCGTAGTTGACGCCCATCTTGACGTCATCGATCTGCATCGCCGTGGCGGCCAGTTCGGGCAGCAGCGCCAGCGTCAGAAAGCCGTGCGCGATGGTGGTGCCAAACGGCCCGGCCGCCGCCCGCACCGGATCGACGTGGATCCACTGGTGGTCGCCGGTGGCCTCGGCAAACAGGTCGATGCGGCGCTGGTCGATCACCAGCCAGGGGCTGGTGGCCAGGTGGTCACCCACCCGGCCCTGCAGCGAGGCCAGGGTGGCAAAGTGAACGGGCGCGGCGGGGGCTGGGGTGGTGTCGGTCATGTGGTGAGCCATTGGGTGAGGGGGGTCCACTGCGCCAGGTCACGCTCGACCCGGCCGGGGGCCACGTCGAACAAGGTCAGGCCGCGGGCGGCGAGGTGCACATAGTTCTGGGTGTCGCGCAGCGAGGTGATCGGCGGTTGCTGCAGCGCGGCTAGAAATTGGTTGAGGTGCTCGGTCGCGTGGGTGTGCTCTTTCACCCGCATCGCCACCAGGCCCAGCGTTACCCGGTCGGCGCGCCGATGGGCCCGCAGCAGCTGCAAAAAGGCATGGGTGGCGGCCATGTCGAACGGGCTGGGCTGCAGCGGGATCAGCACCCGGTCGGCCAGTTTCATCACCGCATCCAGCCGCTTGCCGTGCAGGCCGGCGGGGGTGTCGAGCACCAGGTGGGTGCAGCCCTTGGGCGGGCGCAGCAGGTCGCCGTTCAGTGTGTCCCAGCCCCGGATCACCGGCAGCTGCGGCGGCCGCAGTGCCAGCCACTGGCGCGCACTTTGCTGGCGGTCCACGTCGCCCAACATGACGCTGTGGCCCTGGTGCGCCAGCCAACCGGCGATGTGGGTGGCCAGGGTACTTTTGCCAACCCCTCCCTTGGGGTTGGCCACCACGATGACAGGCATGGCTGCCGTTCCTGTTCAGTTGACGGATTGCTGATATGTTACGAGAGCCTCTCCCCCGCCCGCCCCCGACAAACCCCCGCCATGCCGCGCATCCTGGTCCTGCTTGCCCACCCCCAATTGGAGAACTCGCGGGTCGGCCGGGCACTGGCCGACGCGGCGCGGGCGGTGTCCAGCGGCCCGGACGCCATCGCCGTGCGCGACCTGTACGCCCGCTATCCCGACTACCTGATCGACGTCGCCGCCGAGCAGACCGCGCTGGCCGGCGTGGACCTGCTGGTCTGGCTGCACCCGGTGCACTGGTACGGCATGCCGCCCCTGATGAAGCTCTGGCTGGACGAGGTGTTTGCCTTCGGCTGGGCCTACGGGCCGGGCGGCGATGCGCTGCGCGGCACCGATTTGTGGCTGGTCACGTCCACCGGCGGGCCCGAGTCGTCGTACCGCGGCGATGGCTACAACCGCTATTTCTTCGACGCCTTCCTGCCGCCCTACGAACAGACCGCCAACCTGGTCGGCCTGCGCTTCCTGCCGCCGCTGGTGTTGCACGCGGCGCACCGGGTAGCCGAGGCGGACATCCAGGCCCACGCCGCGCTGTTTGCGCAGCGCCTGGCCAGCTATCCGCACTGGCCTGAGCTGGACGACCTGACGCCCGGTGCGGCCTGCTTTGTTCCCGCCGACGCCCGGCCCGCCGACTGAAACGAGCCATCCCCCATGGAACACGGCGATTGGCTGAGCCTCAGCCTGGTCTACCTCGGCGCTGCGGTGCTGGCGGTACCGCTGGCGCGGCTGCTGGGGCTGGGCGCGATCATCGGCTACCTGGCGGCTGGCATTGTGATCGGCCCCTGGGGTCTGAAGCTGGTGACCGAACCAGCCACCATGCTGCACATCGCCGAGTTCGGCGTGGTGCTGATGCTGTTCCTGGTCGGGCTGGAGCTGGAGCCGCGCCGGCTGTGGGCCATGCGCCGGCCGATATTTGGCGGCGGCAGCGTGCAGCTGCTGGGCTCGGCCGCGCTGATGACCGGCGTCGGCGTGGCCGCCGGGCTGGCCTGGCCGCTGGCGCTGGTGGCCGGCCTGGGGCTGGCGATGTCGTCCACCGCGATCGGCCTGGGTGCGCTCGCCGAGCGCAACCTGATGGCCACCGCCTCGGGCCAGAACGTGCTGTCGGTGGCGCTGTTGCAGGACATGGCCGCCATCCCGGTGCTGGCGCTGGTGCCGCTGCTGGCGGTGGGGGCGTCGGCCCAACACGCCGAGGGCAGCGCCTGGCTGGCCGCCGCCAAGGCCTTTGGCGTGATCGCGGCCATCATCTTTGGCGGCCGGCTGCTGCTGCGCCCCGCGCTGCGCTGGATCGCCCGCAGCGACACGCCCGAGATCTTCACCGCCGCCGCGCTGCTGCTGGTGGTGGCCACCGCGTCGCTGATGCAGTCGGTGGGCCTGAGCATGGCGCTGGGCGCCTTCCTGGCCGGCGTGCTGTTGGCCGAGAGCGAGTACCGCCGCGCACTCGAGACCGACCTGGAGCCGTTCAAGGGCTTGCTGCTGGGGCTGTTTTTCATCGCCGTCGGCATGAGCATCGACTTTGCCGTGGTGCTGGCCCACCCCGGGCTGATGGCGGCCGTGGTGCTGGGCTTTCTGGCGCTCAAGGCGCTGGTGCTGTGGGGCCTGGCGCGCCGCGTCAAGCTGCCGCTGGCCGAGCGGCCGGTCTATGTCATCTTGCTGGCACAGGGCGGCGAGTTCGGTTTTGTGGTGTTCCAGGCGGCGCAGCAGGCTGGCGTGATGGACGCCCAGACCACCTCGTTTCTGGTCGCGTCGGTGGCGGTGTCGATGCTGCTCACCCCCTTGCTGCTGCTGATCGCCGACCGCTGGTGGGTGCCCGCGCTGGCCCGGCGCGCCGGCCGCAGCGGTGGCCCCAAACCGGCCGAGCTGAGCGAGCCCCAGGCGGCACCGGTGATCATTGCCGGCTTCGGCCGCTACGGCCAGGTGGTGGGCCGGCTGCTCAATGCCAACGGCCTGTCGGCCACGGTGCTGGAACACGACGCCGAGCAGGTCGAGGCGGTGCGCAAGTTTGGCTCGCGGGTGTTTTATGGCGACGCGACCCGGCTCGACCTGCTGCGCACCGCAGGCGCGGCCGAGGCACGGGTGCTGGTGCTGGCGATCGACGACGTGGCGCAAAGCGTGAAGCTGGCCAAGCTGGCCCAGCAGCACTTTCCCAACCTGACCATCGTGGCCCGGGCGCGCAACGTCACCCACTATGCGCAACTGCGCCAACTGGGCATCGCATCGGTCGAGCGAGAGACGCTGGATGCTGCGCTGATGAGCGGCCGCCGGGTGCTGGAGCTGATGGGCTGGCAGGCCCACACCGCACGCAACCAGGCGCTGCGCTACCGCCAGCACACGATTGATCTGCTGGAGCAGATGGCGCCCCACGTCGGCAACCAGCAGGCCTTGATCGCGGTGGCCAAGCAGGGCCGCGAGCAGTTGGAGCAGCTGTGGGCGCAAGAGCGGGCACAGCAAACTGCGCAGCGCAACCGGCAGGGCTGGCATGGCGAGCCCGCCGCGGCGCCGACCGACGCCGGTACATTCGACCCTCCTGATAGGTCCAAAAACGCCCCTGCCGGCCCGCCTGCCGAAACCCCTGCCGGCCCACCCGCAGACACCCCCGCCGCCACCGCTACCGCCGCCGCGGCCACCGACACCGGGGTAGTGGGCAAGCCAGGCTGACCCGGCAGGTCCGGCCTACACCAGGCTGCAAGCCTGCTCGAAAGCCAGCCGCGGGCTGCGCGGAAACACCTTGGCCGGATCACCCGTGCCCAGCGTGCAGAGGAAGTTGGTCTTGACGGTGCTGCCGGCCCAAAAAGCGGCATCGACCTGGGCCGCATCAAAGCCGCTCATCGGCCCGCAATCCAGCCCCAACGCACGCGCCGCCAGGATCAGGTAGCCGCCTTGCAGGCTGGAATTGCGCATCGCCGTGGCCTGGATCGAGGCCTCGTTGCCGACAAACCAGGCGCGCGCGTCCGCATGCGGAAACAAAAACGGCAACTGCTCGTAAAACGCCATGTCCATGCCGATGATCACCGTCACCGGCGCCTGCTTGACCTTGGCCTGGTTGGACGCCGACACACAGGCGGCCAGTTGGGACTTGGCCTCGGCCGAGCGCACAAACTTCAAACGCGCCGGGCAGGCGTTGGCCGCCGTCGGGCCGAACTTCAGCAGGTCGTACAGCGCGTGCAACTGCGCGTCGGACACCGGCACATCGAGGTAGCCGTTCTGCGAGCGGGCGTCGGTGAACAGCTGGGCCGTGGTCAAGGTCGTCGGGGTCGTCGAGGTCATGGGTCGGGTATGGGTGGGTCGGGAACGGGCGACAATTGTGGGATGTTCCAACCCTCCCAGCACGACGTCAGGCGATTCTTCTGCGAAACCTGGCGCAAGCAGCGCGACGCCTTGCCGCTGACCCCGATGGAGGCGATCGCTGCCGACTGGGTCAGCGAGCACCCCGAGTACGCCGCCGACCTGTCGGACGAGGCCGCCGCACTGGCCGCCAGCTTCACCGTCGAGGACGGCCGCAGCAACCCTTTCCTGCACCTGTCCATGCACCTGTCGATCGCCGAGCAGTGCGGCATCGACCAGCCCACCGGCATCCGCCAGGCCGTGGCCCTGCTGGCCGCGCGGCGCAACAGCCTGCACAGCGCCCACCACGAGGTGATGGAATGCCTGGGCGAGATGATCTGGACCAGCCAGCGCAGCGGCCTGCCGCCGGACGGCCCGGCCTACATCGACGCGGTGCGCCAGCGCGCCACCCGCTGACCGCCAACCGCTGACCCCCGCCCGCCACCCTCTGACCACCGACCCCTGGCCGTTGGCGGCCCAATCAGCGGCCAGCCCGATGGCACGCTTGTTGCACCGCAGCAGCGATACTGACCCACCCGCCGGATGCCGGCCCGCCTGAAGCCCACCATGACGCCACCGCCCACCCTCGAAACCCTGACCCAGTCCAAGATCCACCTGATCGGTGGCGAGAAAGGCGGGGTCGGCAAGTCGATGGTCGCGCGCCTGCTGGCCCAGTACTTCATCGACCACGAGATGCCGTTTGTCGGCTTCGACACCGACCGCTCACACGGTGCGCTGCTGCGCTACTACGCCGGCTACGCGTCGCCCGTGCTGGCCGACCGCTACGAGGCGCTGGACGCCATCGTCGAGAGCGCTGCCGAGCAGCCCGGCCGGCGGGTGCTGGTGGACTTGGCGGCCCAGACCCACGGCCCGCTGGTGCAGTGGATGGAGGACTCGGGCGTGCTGGATTTGGCCGACGTCAACGGCATGACGGTGTACTACTGGCACGTGATGGACGCCGGCCGCGACTCGGTCGACCTGCTGGCCAAGCTGCTGGACCAGTTTGGCCCGCGCCTGCGCTATGTGCTGGTGCGCAACCAGCTGCGCGGCGATGATTTTTCGCAGCTCGACCGGTCGGGCGAGCAGGCCCGGGCGCTGGCCTTTGGTGCCCAGGTGATCACGCTCAAGCACCTGCACGACCCGGTGGTCAACAAGATCGATGCGGCCAACGCCAGCTTCTGGGCGGCCAAGAACAACAGCGGCAAGGACGGCGCCGGGCTGGGCATGATGGAGCGCCAGCGCCTGAAGATGTGGCTGAACCACGCCATGGCCGAGATCGACCGCGTGCCGGTGTAAGCCCGCCGCGCGGGGGAGCGAAGGCGCCAAAGCGCAGCCCGCGCCTCAGCGTGCCGGCGCCAGCGGCGGCACCGTGCTGATGGCGACCGACGCCGCCGCGGTGCGGGTCTCGACGCCGAGCTTTTCGTAGACATGCTCCAGCTGCTTTTTCACCGTCGCCGGGCTGGACCCGAGGATGTCGCCGATGTCGCGGTTGGTCTTGCCCTTGGCCAGCCAGTACAGCACCTCGGCCTCGCGGTGGGTGAGCTTGAAGGCCAACACCAGCGCCATCACCGTGCGGGCGTCGTCTGACTCGCGCAGCACGATCAGCCATTCGTCGTCATCGCCGCCGTCGTCGCTGCCGGCCAGGTCACCGGCAGGCGCCTCACCGGCACCCATCGCATGCAGCTCCATCGTCAGCCGGCGCCCGCCACGGGCGGTCAGCAGCGGCTGCGGCGGCGTGGTGCCGGTGCGCGCAGCGGCCTCGCGCCGCACCCAGTCGATGATCGGCACCGGGGCAAACGGCCCCTCGCTGCTGAAATACTCGCGCAGCAGCACACGTGCCAGCGCGGTCTGCCAGAGCAGGCGGCCGTCGGTGGGCCGCACCACCATCGTGGCATGGCCAAAGGCGTCCAGCGCATTGCGGGCCTGGCGCTGCACCCGCGCGGTCTGGGTGTGCGCCTGGATGCGCACCAGCACCTCGCGCGGCTGGATCGGCTTGGTGACGTAGTCCACCCCGCCGGCGGCAAACGCCGCCACCACATGCTCGGTCTCGGTCAACGCGGTCATGAAGACGATCGGGATCGCCGCCGTCTCCAGCCCCGCCTTGAGCCGGCGCGCCACCTCGAAACCGTCCATGCCCGGCATCATCGCGTCCAGCAGCACGATGTCGGGCCGGGCCTGACGGGCGCGGGCAATCGCGCTGGGACCGTCGGTGGCCACCAGCACGGTGTAGCCGGCCTCGTCCAGCGCATCGTGCAGCAGCGACAGGTTGTCGGGCACGTCATCGACGATCAACACCACGTCGCCAGCGGCATGGGCCAGCGGGGCGGGCGGGATCGCGGCGGCGGTGGTGGGGTCAGCGGACATCGGGCGGGGCGGTCGGGGCGGGCGCGACGGGCGGGTCGGCCAGATCGGCCAGCGCGGATTGGACCAGATGCGCCAGCGTGTCGAGCTGGAAGCCCTTGGCCAGGCCGCGCAGCCGGCCGACGAAGGCCGCACTGGCCGGGTGCTCGGCCTCAATGGCGTCGAGCTTGCGCTGGATGCCGCGCAAATAGCCCAGCCGCACCAGCTCGTCCAGCGCCCGCAGTGCGTCGGCCGGTGGCGGCTGCATCGGCGGGTTGGCCGCGGCGGCGCTGGCAGCCGCAGCGTCGGGCGGCGCCGGCTCGGCGTCGTGCCACTGCAGCGCCAGGCGGTCCTGCAACCAGCCCAGCAGCTCGGTCATGCGGACCGGCTTGACCAGAAAGTCCTGCGGCCGGATGCCCAGGTCGTTGTCCAGCCCCTTGTCGAAGGCGTTGGCCGACACGATGGCCGCCGGCGCGTCGCTCAGGCCCAGCGCCCGCAGCTGGCGCAAGGTGGTCCAGCCGTCGATGCCGGGCATCGCCAGGTCGAGAAAAATCGCGTCCACCCGCTCGCTGCGCAGCAGCGCCAGGGCGGCCTCGCCCGACGCCGCGGGCAGCAGCTCGAAGCCCAGCGGCGCCAGCCGATCAATCAGCAGGCGGCGGTCGGCCTCCTCGTTGTCCACCACCAGCAGCCGGCGCCGTGGCCCCGCGTAGCCGACATGGCGCACACCGCCGGGCCGCACCCGCTGGCTGGCGCGGGCGCGCAGCTCGGGCAGGTAGAGCTTGACCGCAAAGCAGCTGCCCACGCCGGGCGCAGACCGCACCGTCAGCTCACCGCCCATCAGCCCGGTCAGCATGCGGGCGATGGTCAAACCCAGGCCGGTGCCGCTGGTGGCATTGCCGCCGGCCGCTGTGCCGCGCACAAACGGCTCGAACACCTGCGCCAGCTCGGCATCGGACAGCCCAGGCCCGGTGTCCTCAACCTCAAACCGCGCCATCTCGCGGCTGTAGTCCACCCGGAACTGCACCTGGCCGGCGCGGGTGAACTTCACCGCATTGCCCAGCAGGTTGATCAGGATCTGGCGCAGCCGTTTCTCGTCGGCCCGCACCAGTTCGGGCAAGGTGCCGGTGCGGCTGAACCCGAACCGCAGGCCCCGCGCTGCGGCCTGCGGTTCGAACAGCAGCGCCAGTTCGTCCATCGCGTCGGCAAAGTGCATCGGCGCCGATTCCAGCGCCAGCCGGCCGCTCTCGATCCGGGCGATGTCCAACGTGCCCTCGATCAGGCTCAGCAGGTGGTCGCCACCCCGCCGGATCACCTGCACCGCGCCACGCCGGTGCGCCGGGATGGCCGGGTCGTCCTCCAGCAGCTGGGCATAACCCAGGATGCTGTTGAGCGGTGTGCGCAGCTCATGGCTGATGGCGGTGATGAAGCGGCTCTTGGCCTGGTTGGCGGCGTCGGCCTGGCCCACCGCCTGCTGCAGCTGCGCATCGGTGCGCTCATGCGACGCCACCTCGCGGCCCAGCGCAGCGGCCTGGCTTTGCAGCACCAGCGCCTGGGCGTGCAGGGTCTGGGTCTGGCGGCGAGATTCTTCTTGCGCCAGCGCCCGGCTGCGCTGGGCCAGCACCGCCCACCAGGCCACCATGCCGGCGATCAGCAGCAGCACCGCAAAAGCCTGGGCAAAACCCGCCCGCAGCAGCGGCGCCACGGCCGCCGCGCTGATCGCGTCCAGCCGGCCCAGCGACCGGGTGCCCAGCACATACAGCGCGCCAAACAGCAGCGCCAGCCCGGGCACCACCGCGCCCATCAGCAGCAGGTAGGACGACAGCCCGCTCTCCAGGTGCGGCGCCATGCGGGCCGGCAGCAGGCGCTTGAGCAGCCGCAGCCACTGTGACGACAGCCGCGCCTGCGGCTTGCACAGGTCGTCGCAGCGCGCGTCCAGGGTGCAGCAGAGCGAGCAGATCAGGCCGCCGTAGGCCGGGCAGGCGGCCATGTCCTCGGGCTCGTAATCGCGCTCGCAAACGGTGCAGCGGCGCAGTGCGTGGCGGCCCAGGTAAGCGGCGTCGTGGTGGCCATCGCCCAGGCCGGTCCCGCCCGCCGGACCACTCCCGCCGCCCGGCCCGGCGGCGGTGGCCACCGCCTGCGCCGCCGCCGTGCGTTGCGCCAGGTAGTAGCGCCCGCCGGTCGCCCAGGCGATCAGCGGCGAGACGAGCAGCGCCGTGACCAGCGCGATCATGGCCGAGAAGGCCTGCGCCATCGGCCCGAAAGCGCCCAGGTGCGCCGCCACGCTCAGCACCGACGCCACGCCCATCGCGCCCACGCCCACCGGGTTGATGTCGTACAGGTGGGCCCGCCGAAACTCGATGCCCTTGGGCGACAGCCCGAGCGGCTTGTTGATCACCAGGTCGGCCACCACCGCCATCATCCAGGCGATGGCGAGGTTGCTGTAGAGGCCCAGCACATGGCTGAGCGCCTGGAACACATTGAGCTCCATCAGCACCAGCGCGATCGCGGTGTTGAACACCACCCACACCACCCGGCCGGGGTGGTTGTGCGTCAGGCGGGAGAAAAAATTGCTCCAGGCCAGCGACCCGGCGTAGGCATTGGTGACGTTGATCTTGAGCTGCGACACCAGCACAAACAGCGCGGTGGCCGCCACCGCCCAGCCGTACTGCGGAAACACATACTCCCAGGCCACCAGGTACATCTGGTTCGGGTCCACCGCGCGCTCCACCGGCACGCTGTGGGCCAGGGCCAGCCAGGCCAGCATCACGCCGGCCATCATCTTGGCCACGCCCACCACCACCCAGCCCGGCCCGCCCAGCAGGGTGGCGCCCCACCAGCGCCAGGCCGCCGGGCCGGGCCACCAGCGCCGGCCGGGCGGGTCGGGCTGGCGCTCGGGCATGAAGCGCAGGTAGTCGGCCTGCTCGCCCATCTGGGTGATCAGCGCAATGCCCACGGTCAGGGCCGCACCAAAGCCCATCAGGCCAAAACCGGGTTGCAACGGCTGGCCGTCCACGCCCACGCCGATGCCGGCAAAACCGGTCAGCCCGGCCAGCTCATCCGGGCTCTTGACCAGCACATAGCCCAGCGGCAGCACCAGCATGGCCAGCCACAGCGGCTGGGTCCAGACCTGCAGCCGGCTGATGGCGGTGACGCCGTGGCTGACCAGCGGGATCACCACCAGCGCGCAGATGCCATAACCCCAGGCCGGCGGGATGTCAAACGCCAGCTCCAGCGCATAGGCCATCACCGCAGCCTCGAGCGCAAAGAAGATGAAGGTGAAGCTGGCGTAGATCAGCGAGGTGAGGGTCGAGCCCAGGTAGCCAAAGCCCGCGCCGCGCGTCAGCAAGTCCATGTCCACGCCGTAGCGGGCGGCGTAGACGCTGATCGGCAGCCCGGCCAGAAAGATGATCAGCCCGGTGGCCAGGATGGCGAGCGCGGCATTGGCAAAGCCGTGCTGCACCAGCAGCGTGGCGCCCACCGCCTCCAGGATCAGGAACGATGCGGCGCCAAACGCGGTGTTGGCCACCCGCCACTCGCTCCACTTGCGGAAGGTGCGCGGCGTGAAGCGCAGCGCGTAGTCCTCCATCGTCTCGCTGGCGACCCAGCGGTTGTAGTCGCGCCGGAAGGTGATGACCTGCTGCGGCGGGGTGGTGGACGGCGCAACCGGCGCTTCGGCAACCGGCACGCCAGCCGCCATCGCCTGGGCGGATGCCGGCGACGGTAGGGGCAGGATGGACGGGGCAGGCTGGCGGGTCATCGGCTCATGCAGGCATCAAGAATCGCGCCAGGTGCAGCGGCACCGGGGTCCAGCCCGGGGTGGCACAGCGCTGACCCGGGGCGGACCGGCCGCACCGGCCGCATTCTTGCCCAAGCCGGCGCTAACCGGCGCTAACCGGCGCGGGCCGGCGCGGGCCGGCGGCGTCAGCGGCCGGTGTCCGACCGCAACAGCCGCAGCGCCGCCAACGCCTGCTCATGGTCAAAGGCGTCCAGCGCGGCGGCCAGCGGATCGAGACGGGCGCCAAACTGCCGTCGAAGCGGGCCTTGCACCCGGCGGAACTGTGCATGGGCCTGGAAGTCGCCCACGTCCAGCAAGGCCTCCAGCACGTCCAGCGGCTCGGGTTGGGGCGCTGGCACCGCGCTGGCTGCGGGTGCGGTGGCCGGCGGCAGGCCGTCCAGCCCCAGCGCCGTGATCTGTTGCACCAGGTGCTGGACGGTGTGCCCCAGCGCCTGCCAGTCAGCCGCCACCGCCGACACGGCGGCGCCGGAGGCCAATGCGGCTTCAATCGCCTGCGCCTGCTGCGCCAGCGCCACGGCGCCGACGGTGCCGGCCAAACCGCGCACCGCATGCGCCCTGTGGCGCAACGCCGTGGCGTCGCCCTGCGCCGGCAAGCCCAGCAGGCTGGGCAGCAGCGCGCCGTAGTGCAGCGCAAACTGCCGCAACAGGCCGGGGTAGAGGGCTGCGTTGCCACCGAGCTGCCGCAGTGCCAGCGCCACGTCGATGCCGTCAACCACGGGCAGACCGGCAACCGCTGCGCCCATTGCCGCGGGCTGCGCTGCGGCAGGCAGGCCGGGCGGCCCGCTGGCCTGCGACGCCAGGGCACCGGCCACAGGCCGCCCGACCGACAGCCAGCGCAGCAGCGCCAAGAACATGACCGCCGGATCCACCGGCTTGGCCACAAAGTCGTCCATGCCGGCGGCCAGGCAAGCGGCGCGGTCGTCGCTGTAGGCGTTGGCCGTCATCGCCAGGATCGGCATGTCGCCGCCCTGGGACATGGCGCGGATGCGGCGGGTGGCCTCCAGGCCGTCCATCTCGGGCATTTGGATGTCCATCAGGATCAGGTCGTAGGCCAGGCTGTGCGCCCGCTGAACCGCCTCCACACCGTTACCGGCCACGTCCACGGTCAGGCCGACCGAGTGCAGCAGCGCCAGCGCGACGAACTGGTTGACGGGGTTGTCTTCGACCAGCAGCAGGCGCACGCGCTGGCCCAGCCGCCGCAAGCGCTGCTCGACATCGGCCGGGTCGTCGGCCGGGGTACCGGCCGCGCCGCGGTACAGGTTGCCGGTGGCCGGATCGCGCAACGGCAAGGCCGACACACCGGGCACCGCCTCGCCCGCGTCCAGCCAGACCGTGAAACTGAACGCACTGCCCTGCCCCGGTGCGCTGGTCACCGCCATCTCACCGTCCATCAGCGCCACCAGGCGCTGGGTGATGGCCAGGCCCAGACCGGTGCCGCCAAAGCGGCGGCTCAAGCTGGTGTCGGCCTGGACAAACGGCTCAAAGACCAGGCCCAGCTTGGCCGGTGCAATGCCGATGCCGGTGTCGGTCACGGTAAAGCGCAAATGCAGGCGGTCCGCCGCGGGGCTGCCAGGCTGCTGCGCCCCCTGGCCGGGCTGCCGGCCCAGCAGCTCGGCGCGCAAGGCGATGCTGCCCTGCGCGGTGAACTTGACGGCGTTGCCCAGCAGGTTCAGCACCGCCTGGGACAAGCGCGCCGGGTCGCCGCACAGCGCGTCGGGCACGCTGTCCGTGTCGATCTGCAGCGACAGGCCCTTGTCGCGCACCGGCTCGGCCACCAGGCCGCAGGTGTGCGCCAGCAGCGCCTGGAGCGAGAAGTCGATGCGCTCCAGCTCCAGCTTGCCGGCCTCGACCTTGGACAGGTCGAGGATGTCGTTGATGACCCGCAGCAGGTGACGCGCAGCATTGCCGATACCGTCCAGGCGCTCGTGCTGCAGCGCGTCGCGGGTTTCGCGGCGCAGCAGGTGTGACAGACCCAGGATGGCGTTCATCGGCGTGCGGATCTCGTGGCTCATGTTGGCCAGAAAGGCGCTCTTGGACCGGTTGGCCGCCTCGGCCTGGTCGCGTGCCAGCGCCAGCTCGGCATTGAGCTGCTGCAACTGCGCGGTGCGCTGGTCCACCCGGTGTTGCAGCTCTTGCCGATGCTGCTCCAGCTGCTCGGCCAGCTGCTGGCTGTGTTGCAGCTCCTGGCGCAGCAGCGCCTGGCTGCGGGCCCGCTCGCTGATGTCGGTCAGCGTGACACGCAGCGCGCCGCGATCATTGACGGTTGCCATCGGCAGCACTTCCAGCTGGGCCGGCAGCAACTGGCCGTTGCTGATCAGCATGTTCAACTCGATGCTGCCGCGCTCGCCCGACTGGCGCCGCGCCAGCGCAAAGCGGTGCCAGCGGGCCATGTCGTGCTGCGCGACATGGCGCACAAATCGGCCACCCAGCAGCACGGCGTGCGCCACGCCCAGCTGCGCAGCGCCGGTCAGGTTCAGCGCGGTGATCAGGCCGTGCCCGCTGAGCGAGAGGTAGCCCACCGGGGCAAAGTCGTACAGGTCCTGGTAGCGGTCGCGCGCCAGCTCCATCGCCTGTTGGGTGCGCTGCAGCTCGTCGTTCTGCAGCTCCAGCTCGATGCGGTGCACCTGCAGCTCATGCGCCAGGTGCCTCAGCGCCTGGCCGGACGCCGCATCGGCAAGTGCTGCGGCGGGTGCTGCGGCGGGTGTTGCAGCGGGTGTTGCGCCCGGCGTTGCCGGCAACGGCCGTGGCGCGTCGGCGGGCGCCGTGTCCGCCGGTGTTGCGGGCGGCGTTGCAGGCGGCACAGTCATGCAGGGCCCTTGGCGGCAGGCTCGTCATCCAGCCTGAGCAAGACCAGCGGCGACTCGCCGTTGGCCTCGACGATGCGGCGGGCGCTCAGCCACAGGCGCTGCGTGTCCGCCCCGTCCCGGCTCAGCTGCAGCGGGGCTTGCTCAAAGCTGCGCTCGATCGGCAGGCGCCGCTCCAGCAGGTCGTGCAGCGCCGGCAGGTTCCAGTTCCTGTCGCCGTCGCCGATGTCGAAGATGCGCCGCCCGACCGTGTGGGCCGCCGTGCTGCCAAATGCAGCCAGGAACGCCCGGTTGGCGGACAGCACCCGCAGATTGCCGTCCAGCACCATCAGCGGCTCGCGCACCGTGTCCACCACCGCCTCGGCCAGCTTGAGCGCCTTGCGGGTGGCAATTTGCTGCACCACCCGGTCAGTGGTGTCGGCAAAGGTCATCACCACGCCGTCGATCACATCGTCCACCGTGCGGTAAGGCCGGATGCGCGCCAGGTACCAGACGCCCGAGTTGGTGACGATGTCGCGTTCGATCGGCAGCAGCGTGTCCAGCACGGTCTGGGCGTCAGCCACCAGGTCGCCGCCGTTGACCTCGCTGCGGATATCGGCCAGCGGCCGGCCCACGTCGCTGGGCACCAGCGGGTAGACCTGGGTGGCATCGCGGGTGAAGCGCCGGATCACCAGACGGCGGTCCAGGAAGATCGTGCCCAGCCGGATGCTTTCCAGCAGGTTCTTCATGTCGTCCTGCATCATCGCCAGGTACTCGATCTTGGTCTGCAGCTCGGCGTTGACGGTGATCAGCTCCTCGTTGACCGACTGCAGCTCTTCCTTCGAGGTCTCCATCTCCTCGTTGGTGGACTGCAGTTCCTCATTGGCCGACTGCAGCTCCTCGTTGGTCGCCTTGTGCTCCTCGTTGGACGCCTGCTGCGCCTCCAGCACCACGCTCATGCCCTCGCGCGCAAACACCAGCTCGCTCTCCAGGTCCATCAGGTTCTGCGCCTGCACCGACACACTGCCCCGGCGCTTGCGCACCGGGCGCAGTGGCGGCGTGTCCGGCTGGTCCTGAAAACTGACCAGCAACATGCCCAGCGGCGCATTCGGTTCGATCAGCGGCCGCAGGCTCAAATTCACCGGCAGGACCTGGCCGTCGCTTTGCACGTTCTGCGGCTGGTTCAGGATGACCACGCCCTGGGCAGCCTGGCGCAGCGCCTCGCGCAACGCCAGTTGCAGGCCGTCGCGCGCCATGTCAACCAGGTTGTGCGACGGCTGGCCGGGTGCCGGGCGCAGGTAGCGCCCACAGTCACCGTGCACATACAGCACGGTGCCCTGCAGGTCGGTGACGACGGCTGCCGGCGCAAAAATCTGCAGCAACGCGCGTTTGGCGAGGTCAGCGATTTGCAGCTCGCGCGGCCGCCGGGCCGCCGGCGAGGGGGTGCCGGCAATCGTCACGCCGGACCAGGTGGGCACGCTGGCCGACGCGCCGCGGCTCAGGCCCACCGCCGCCGTGGCGCGGTAGAGCTTCCATTTGCGGCTGATCGGCTCAAACAGGTTGGTGTGCTCGCCCACGCTCTCGGACGGCGACAGCATCAGCGCACCGCCGGGCTTGACCGCATAGTGAAACGACCGTATCACCCGATCCTGCAACTCGGGCTGCAGGTAGATCAGCAGGTTGCGGCAGGTCAGCAGGTCGAGCCGGGTGAACGGCGGGTCGCGGGTGATGCTCTGCACCGCAAACACCACCATCTCGCGGATCTCTTTCTTGATACGCAAGCCGTTGTCCTCGCGGCTGAAAAACCGGCCCAGGCGCTCGGGCGTCAGGTCTTGGGCAATGTTGACCGGATAAAACCCGAGACGCGCAGTGTTGATGGCATCGTCGTCCAGGTCGGTGGCGTAGAGCTGCACCTTGACATCGGTGTGGATCTCGTCCATCAGCTCGCGCAGCAGGATCGCGATGCTGTAGGCCTCTTCGCCAGACGCGCAGCCGGCCACCCAGATGCGCAGCCCGTCACCGTCCGCCTTGGACGCCAGCAGGTCCTTCAGCACCGTGGTCTTGAGCGCCTCGAAGGCCTGCGGATCGCGGAAGAAGCTGGTGACGTTGATCAGCAGCTCACGGAACATGGTCTGCAGCTCGGCCGGGTGCTCCTTGAGGTAGCGGGCGTAGGCATCGGCGTCGGCGATGCCGTGCTGGGTCATGCGGCGCTCGATGCGGCGCCCGACGGTGCTGATCTTGTAGAGCGAAAAATCATGCCCGGTGGTGGCACGCAGCAGCATCAGGATGCGGTTCAGCCCGGCCGAGGGCGCCCGTTTGACCGCGGCCGGCAGGTGCGCGGCGCTGCGGAAGGTCTCCAGCAGCGTCTGCGGCATGGCGTCCGGCACCAGCACGCGGTTGACGTAACCCGCCGCAATCGCGCTGGACGGCATGCCGTCGTAGCGGGCGGTGGCGGTGTCCTGTGCCAGGCACAGGCCGCCAGCACCGTAGATGGCACGCAGCCCCAGCGTGCCGTCGCTGCCGGTGCCCGACAGGATGATGCCGGCCGAGTTTTCGGCCTGGTCCTCGGCCAGCGAGCGCAAAAAGCCATCGATCGGCAGGCGGTGGCTGCGGGCCTCGATCGGCTCGTGAAGCTGCAGCACGCGGTGCAGGATCGCCAGATCGCGGTTGGGCGGGATGACGTAGACATGGTCGGCCTCGACCTGCATCTGGTCCTGCACCTCCAGCACAGGCAGCAGGCTGCTGCGCTGCAGGATTTCGGCCAGGATGCTGGGGTGGCTCGGGTCCAGGTGCTGCACCACGACAAAGGCCATGCCGATGCCCGCCGGCACGGCGCGGAAAAACTGCTCCAGCGCCTCCAGCCCACCGGCGGATGCGCCCAGGCCGACGATCGGAAACCGGTGCGGCGCGGCGCTGGTGGTGAGCGACAACGGCGCGGCGGGGCTGCCGGCCGGGCCGGGCGCTGCCGGCGCCAGCGCAGGTGCTGGCGCAGGTGCCGGTGCCGGCAATGGCAGGGCGGGTTGACCTGCGGGAGCGGACGCTGGCGGCGTGCGGGGTTTTTTGGACGGCATGCGGGGCATCCTGACGGTCAGGTGGGTCTGGGGGGATGCGCGACCCTGCCCCGTGACCGGCCCGGGCGACCTTGCATCCGAGCCACTGAATTTATCACCCCAAGCACCGCCGTGGCACAGCGCTTGCGTCCGCCCACGGTGACAACCCGCAGCCGCCCGCAACGGCCGCTGCCGCAAAATCAGGCCACCATGGAACTCACCCCCCGCGAAAAAGACAAGCTGCTGATCTTCACCGCCGCACTGCTGGCCGAACGCCGCAAGGCGCGCGGCCTCAAGCTCAACTACCCCGAGGCGGTGGCGCTGATCAGCGCGGCCATCATGGAGGGCGCGCGCGACGGCAAGACCGTGGCCGCGCTGATGAGCGACGGCAAGACCGTGCTGGGCCGCGACGAAGTGATGGACGGCATCGCCGAGCTGATCCCCGAGATCCAGGTCGAGGCCACTTTTCCGGACGGCACCAAATTGGTGACCGTGCACCAACCCATTGCATGAGGCCCACCATGATCCCCGGCGAACTCTTGACCGACCCTGGCGAGCACGCCCTGAACCCCGGCCGCCGCACCCTCATGCAGGTGGTGCAAAACACCGGCGACCGGCCGATCCAGGTGGGCTCGCACTACCACTTTGCCGAAACCAATGCCGCGCTGCAGTTCGACCGGCCGGCGGCGCACGGCATGCGGCTGAACATCGCGTCGGGCACCGCGGTGCGCTTCGAGCCAGGCCAGCAGCGCACCGTCGAGTTGGTGGACTACGCCGGAGCGCGTGAGGTCTGGGGATTCCGCGGCCTGGTTCAAGGACCACTCTGATGGCAAGCATCGGACGGCGCGCCTACGCCGAGATGTACGGCCCGACCGTGGGCGACCGGGTTCGGCTGGCCGACACCGCGCTGGTGATCGAGGTCGAAGACGACTTCACGCTGCGCGCCGGCGAGGGCCGCCGAGACGCCGACGGGCGAGCCGTCGGCTATGGCGAAGAGGTGAAGTTTGGCGGCGGCAAGACCATCCGCGACGGCATGGGCCAAAGCCAGATGCGCAACGGCCCCGGCGCCCATGAGGCCTGTGACCTGGTGATCACCAACGCGCTGATCATCGACCACTGGGGCATCGTCAAGGCCGACATCGGCATCAAGGGCCACCGCATCGCCGCCATCGGCAAGGCCGGCAACCCCGACGTGCAGCCGGGCGTGGACATCGTGATCGGGCCGGGCACCGAGATCTTGTCGGCCGAGGGGCTGATCGTCACCGCCGGCGGCATCGACACCCACATCCACTTCATCTGCCCGCAGCAGATCGAGGAGGCGCTGATGTCGGGCATCACCACCATGATGGGCGGCGGCACCGGGCCGGCCACCGGCACCCTGGCCACCACCTGCACGCCCGGGCCGGAGAGCCTGCGCTTCATGCTGCAGGCGGCCGAGGCCTTTCCGATGAACCTGGGTTTTCTGGGCAAGGGCAATGCCAGCCGGCCCGAGGCGCTGCACCAGCAGATCGAGGCCGGCGCGGTCGGGCTGAAGCTGCACGAGGACTGGGGCACCACGCCGGCGGCGATCGACAACTGCCTGAGCGTGGCCGACGAACACGACGTGCAGGTGTCCATCCACAGTGACACGCTCAACGAGAGCGGCTTTGTCGAAGACACCATCGCCGCGACCCAGGGCCGCACGCTCTGTGCCTTCCACACCGAGGGCGCTGGTGGCGGCCATGCACCCGACATCATGCGGGTGGTGGGCGAGCCCAACTTCTTGCCGAGTTCTACCAACCCGACCATGCCCTACACCGTCAACACGGTGGACGAGCACCTGGACATGCTGATGGTCTGCCACCACCTGGACGCCAGCGTGGCCGAGGACCTGGCCTTTGCCGAAAGCCGCATCCGCCGCGAGACCATTGCCGCCGAGGACGTGCTGCACGACCTGGGCGCGATCAGCATGTTCTCGTCGGACAGCCAGGCGATGGGCCGGGTGGGCGAGGTCATCATCCGTTGCTGGCAGACCGCGCACAAGATGAAGCTTCAGCGCGGCGCCCTGCCTGACAGCGCGCAGCCCGGCGGGCTGCTCGGCGGCGACACCGCCCGCCACGACAACGCCCGCGTCAAGCGCTACATCGCCAAGCTGACCATCAACCCGGCGCTGAGCCACGGCATCGCCCACGAGGTGGGCAGCATCGAGGTCGGAAAGTGGGCCGACCTGGTGCTGTGGCGGCCGGCGTTTTTTGGCGTCAAGCCCAGCGTGGTTTTGAAGGGTGGCTTCATCGCCGCCGCCGCGATGGGCGACCCCAACGCCAGCATCCCCACACCGCAGCCGGTGCACTATCGGCCGATGTTTGCCAGCTACGGCAAGGCGGTGGGCAGCACCTCGCTGACCTTCGTCAGCCAGGCCAGCCTGGCCAACGGCGCGGCCGAGAGTTACGGCCTGGCCAAGCGGCTGGTGGGCGTGCGCGGCAACCGCACGGTGAAAAAGGCCAGCATGGTGCACAACGCCTATCTGCCGGTGATGGCCATCGACCCACAAACCTACGAGGTGCGGGCCGACGGCGTGCTGCTGACCTGCGAGCCGGCCACGGTGCTGCCGATGGCGCAGAAGTACTTTCTGTTTTGACAGGCTGCCGGCCCTGACCCCAAGTGCCCGGCCAGACGCCGGGCCGGGCGACAATGCCGCCATGCTCACCATCAACAAACTCCTCCCCCAAGGCCAGGGCCTGGCCGGCGTGCTGCTCAAGCGCGCCGCCACCGTCGAGATCGACTGGGATGTGCGGCAGAAAAGCCGCTTCGATGCCACCGACAGCCAGGGCCGCACGCTGGGCGTTTTTTTGCCGCGCGGCACGCTGGTGCGCGGCGGCGATGTGCTGGTGGCCGAGGATGGCTCATTGATCCGCGTGCTGGCCGCGCCGCAGCCGGTGCTGGTGGTGCGGGCCTGCGCCGCGCACGGCACGCCCTTCGACCTGCTGCGTGCCGCCTACCACCTGGGCAACCGGCATGTGGCGCTGGAATTGACGCCCGACCACCTGAAGCTGGAACCCGACCATGTGCTGGCCGACATGCTGCGCGGCCAGCACCTGATCGTGGACGAGGCCAACGAAGCGTTTGAGCCCGAAGGCGGCGCCTACGCAGCCGGCGGGCATGACCACAAGTCTGGCCACGATCATGATCACAAACATGCCCCGGCTGCACCGCGCGTGATCGCCGTGCCGGTGGTGGCCGCCGCCCCCGCGGCCCATGTGCATGGCCCGGGCTGCGGTCATGACCACGGGCATGACCACGGCCACCCGCACTGATCGACCGGCCATGCCGCGTGTGCGTACCGCCGCCGCGCCACTGCCGGCGCCGGCCCTGCTGCAGCTGATGTGGCTGGCCTCACCGGCGTTGCCGGTGGGCGGGTTCAGCTACTCCGAAGGGCTGGAAACCGCGGTGGACGATGGCCTGGTCATCAACGAGGCCGGCGCCGCGCGCTGGCTGGGCGACCAGTTGGCCCTGAGCCTGCAGCGCGCCGACCTGCCGCTGGTGGCCAGTGCGCACCGCGCCTGGCAGCAGCCCGACGCCGGCCGCATGGCGGCCCGCATCACCGAGCTGAACGCTTGGGCGCTGCAGACGCGCGAAACCCGCGAGTTCCGCCAGCAGGCCGAGCAGATGGGCCGTTCGCTGACCGACTGGCTGCGCCAGCGCCGGCCCGACGATGGCCGTGTGGCGGTGCTGGCCGCGCTGGCACCGGCGCCCACCTGGCCGGTGGCGTTTGCGCTGGCCGCGGCCACCACCGGCGCCCCGCGCCGCGAGGCGCTGCTGGCCTTCGGCTTCAGCTGGGCTGAAAACATGGTGCAGGCCGCCATCAAGGCCGTGCCTTTGGGCCAGAGCGCCGGCCAGCGCCTGCTGGGCACGCTGGCCGCCGCGCTGCCCGGCGTGGTGGACGCCGCGCTGGCCACCGCGCTGGCGGGCGACGGCGCACGGCAGAACCTGGCGCCGATGCTGGCCATCGCGTCGGCGCGGCACGAGGCGCAGTACTCGCGGCTGTTTCGCAGCTGAGGGGCTCAACATCCGGCGGCCGGGCCGACGCGCCGCCCGGTCGGGCTGGCCCGGTTGATGCATCATCCGCGGCCATGAACCCCACCCACACCACCGCCCGCCGCACCAAAAAACTGCCCCCGTTGCGCGTGGGCGTCGGCGGCCCGGTCGGCTCGGGCAAGACCACGCTGGTCGAACTGCTGTGCAAGACCATGCGCGGGCGTTGGGACCTGGTGGTCGTCACCAACGACATCTACACCAAGGAAGACCAGCGCCTGCTGACCGAGTCGGGCGCGCTGGAGGCCGAGCGCATCATGGGCGTGGAAACCGGCGGCTGCCCGCACACCGCCATCCGGGAGGACGCGTCGATCAACCTCGAAGCGGTGGACCGCATGCTGGCCAAGTTTCCCGATGCCGACATCGTGTTCATCGAGTCGGGCGGAGACAAC
>JBKJKU010000324.1:0-2641 GCA_046597355.1 Aquabacterium sp. | reverse complement strand
GTAGAGGATGCGGTCGGCCTGTGCGCGTGTGGCGCGCACGGCCGGGCCCTTGCTGCCGTTCAAGATGCGGAACTGGATCCCCGCCTCGATCGGTGGCATCGGCAAGGGCCACCTGGTCAAGGAGGTAGACGCGCTGGGCGGCGCCATGGCCGCGGCCACCGACGAGGCGGGGATCCAGTTCCGCATCTTGAACGGCAGCAAGGGCCCGGCCGTGCGCGCCACACGCGCACAGGCCGACCGCATCCTCTACAAGGCGGCGATCCGCCAACGGCTGGAGAACCAGCCGATGCTGTGGCTGTTCCAGCAAGCGGTGGACGACCTGCTGGTGGAGTCTGACGGCGCAGCCGATCGGGTGGTCGGCGCAGTGACCCAGATGGGCATTACCTTCCGGGCCAAGACGGTGGTGCTGACGGCGGGCACCTTCTTGGACGGCCGGGTGCACGTCGGGTTGCGCAACCATGCGGCGGGCCGTGCGGGTGATCCGCCGTCGGTCACGCTGTCGGCCCGGCTGAAAGAGCTGAAGCTGCCGCAAGGGCGGTTGAAGACCGGCACTCCGCCCCGCATCGACGGCCGCAGCATCGATTTTTCGCGTTTGACCGCGCAGCCGGGTGACCAAGATCCGGTGCCGGTGTTCAGTTTTCTCGGGCGGGCCAGCCAGCATCCACGGCAGGTGCCTTGCTGGATCACCCACACCAATGGCCGCACCCACGAGATCATCCGCTCAGGCTTTGAGCGCAGCCCGATGTTCACCGGCGTGATTGAGGGCGTCGGCCCGCGCTATTGCCCGAGCATCGAGGACAAGGTGAACCGCTTTGCCGACAAGGACTCGCACCAGATCTTTCTGGAGCCGGAGGGCCTGACGACCCACGAGTTCTACCCCAATGGCATCTCCACCTCGCTGCCGTTCGATATCCAGCTGGCGGCGCTGCAGTCGATGGCCGGGCTGGAGAACGCCCACATCCTGCGGCCCGGCTACGCCATCGAATACGATTTCTTCGACCCCCGCGCGCTGAAGAGCAGCTTTGAGACCAAGGCGATTGCCGGCTTGTTCTTTGCCGGGCAGATCAATGGCACGACGGGCTACGAAGAGGCGGCAGCCCAAGGCCTGTTTGCCGGCGCCAATGCGGCGTTGCAGGCGCAAGGCCGGGATGCGCTGTCGTTGCGCCGCGACCAAGCCTACCTGGGCGTGCTAGTGGACGACCTGACCACCCAGGGTGTGACCGAGCCCTACCGCATGTTCACCAGCCGTGCCGAGTTTCGCTTGCAACTGCGTGAGGACAACGCCGACACCCGGCTGACCGACATCGGCCGGCAACTTGGCTTGGTGGATGACCTGCGCTGGGAAGCCTTCAACCGCAAGCGGGATGCAGTGGCGCGGGTGGGTGAGCAACTCAAAGCCAGCTGGGTGCGGCCGGATACTTTGCCTGCGGTCGAAGCTGAGCGTCTGCTGGGCAAGGCCATTGAGCATGAATACAACCTGGCCGATCTGCTGCGTCGGCCGGGCATCGGTTTTGACCGGGTGGTTGAGGTGGCCGGGGTGGCTGATGTCACACGGCGCCAGCTGGGTGGCGCCCCGACCGCTGCCGTTGTTTCACGTGAAACACTGGCCGCTGAGCTGGGCCAGGTCTTGGCGGATTCGGTACTGGAGCAGGTGGAAATTGCCATCAAGTACGCCGGCTACATTGGCAAGCAGGTCGAGGATGTAGAGCGCGCGGCACACTTTGAGCACCTCAAGTTGCCCGCTGCGCTGGACTACAGCCAGGTGCCGGCGCTGGGGTTTGAGGTGCGCCAAAAGCTGGACCGGCACCGGCCGGAAACGCTGGGGCAGGCATCGCGCATTTCTGGCGTCACGCCAGCGGCTATTTCACTGTTGCTGGTGCACTTGAAAAAGGGTCGATTCAGTGGGTTTGAGGCGGTGCGCGCCGGTGCAAAAGTGACGGCGGCTGAGGTGGACCATGGCAACAGCCCTGTTACGCCCACCCAGGACGCGGCCTGACATGGTTGACAAGCTGGCTGCCAGCCAGACTTCAAACCAGAGCGCACGCCGGCTGGCGCAGCTGGCGGCCGCGGCGTCGACGCTGGGCCTCACCCTGTCGGGCGCAACCCTGCAGCGGTTGATGGAGTACCTGAGCTTGCTGCAGCGCTGGAACAAGGTCTACAACCTGACGGCTTTGCGTGACCCGGACGAAATGCTCAGCCACCACCTGATCGACTGCCTGGCCGCCTTGCCGGCCTTGCGCCGGCAGGTCGCGACCTTGGCGGATGGGCCGGTGCGCATCCTGGATGTGGGCAGTGGTGGCGGCTTGCCGGGTGTGGTGTTGGCGGTGGCGCAACCTGACTGGCAGGTGTCTTGTGTCGACACGGTGGCCAAGAAAAGCAGCTTTATCCGCCAGGTGGCGGCTGAACTGCGGCTGGGCAATCTGCGTGGCTTGCATGCCCGGGTCGAGAACCTTGATCCGGTCGACAGCCGGTACGGGGTGATCACCTCGCGGGCGTTTGCTTCTCTGGCTGATTTCACCGCCTTGTCTCAGCATGTGTTGGCGGACCAGGGTATGTGGATGGCGATGAAGGGCCGTGATCCGCTGGATGAGCAAGCCCAGCTGAAGCCCGGCGTGCAGGTGTTTCACGTGGAACAATTGCA
>JBKJKU010000013.1:0-4811 GCA_046597355.1 Aquabacterium sp. | reverse complement strand
CCCACCTGATGCCCGCACCCATCCCCGTGGCCTTGCTCGGGTTTGGCCCGGCCGAACGCATGACACTGGCGGCGGCGCTGCGCCAGACAGCGCGGCGCATGCCCGCGTACGGTCCTGTGCTCGGCCTGGACGACGCCCGCTTCGTGGTGGTCGACGCGGCAAATCCCGAGGCCCTGGCGTTGTTGCGCACGCTGGGCCGTGGGCGTGATGCGGTGCTGGTTGGCAGTGCGTTGCCGCCGCCTACCGCCGTTGGCGCCGCACCCGCATCAGACCCGGACTGGGTGCTGCAGCAGCTCGATGCCCTGTTGGCCCTGCAGGGCGATGCGGCGCCGACCGTGCAAGCCACAGGGGTGTCGGGTCGCGCCCAGCCAGTCCGACCCGAAGCAACGCCGGCAGCCCTGCAGCCCGCACACCCGCCCAGCCCGTGGCACCAGGCCCACGACGAGCGCCGCCGCCGGCGCGAGCAGCGCGAGGCCGAGGCGCGCGCGGTCAGCGCGGCACCACGTGCGCTGCTGGTCGACGACAGCGAGATCGCGCTGCAGTATTTGCACCGGCAGCTGGAGCGCTACGGTCTGCAGCTCGACATGGCGCGGCACAGCGACCGGGCACTGGACCTGCTCGGCCAGCACCACTACGACCTGGTCTTCCTCGATATCGATCTTGGCGACGACAGCCGGGTGGATGGCCTGACGCTGTGCCACCAGATCTGCAAACGGCCGCCCTTGCCCGGGCGCAGCGCGTCAACGGTGGTGATGGTGTCGGCTTTTCACGACCCGGTGAACCAGGTGCGCGGCACGCTGGCGGGTGCGGCAGGCTACCTGGGCAAGCCGCTGGACGGGCTGGCGCTGGACCGGTTGATGCAGCGGCACGGCCACAGCCGGCGCGACCCACCGCTGCCGCTGCCCCAGCAGCCCGGCTGAGTGCTGTCCGGCGGCGTCAATGCCGGTCGCTGCGGGCGATGGCCAGCAGGCGCTCGACCTCGTCCCTGTGCACCACGCAATTGCGCTGGTGCCAGCGCCGGATCAGCTCCATCACACCGGCCACCACCGCGCCAAAGACCGCAATGGCCGTGAAGGCCGACAGGTTGAATTTGGTCATCAGCGTGTAGAACGCGCCCAGCCCCAGGATACAGGCCTGCTCGTTGAAATTCTGCACGGCGATCGACCGGCCCGCACCCATCAGGTTGTGGCCGCGGTGCTGCAGCAGCGCGTTCATCGGTACCACCAGGTAGCCGCCCGCCAGACCCAGCATCATCAAGAACGGCACCGCCACCCAGACATCGCGGATCAGGTTCAGGCCGATCACCAGCACACCCATCACGATGCCCAGCGGGATCACCCCGGTGGCCTTGTCCAACCGCATGCGCATCGACGCCCAGACGGCCCCCACCGCCACGCCCACCGACACCACACCCGCCAGGCTGGATGCCTGGGTGGTGGTGTAGCCCAGCGCTGCCGCCGCCCACGGGAACACGATGATGCGCAAGTTGCCGCCCACGCCCCAGAACATGGTGGTGGTGGCCAGCGAGATCTGGCCCAGCTTGTCCGACCACAGGCGCGAGTTGCATGCGGCAAAGTCGCGGATCAGCACCGAGGGGCGCAGCGTCAGCGTTTGCAGCGGCGCCTCGGTTCGCGGAATGTAGAGGTTGAACACCGCGGCGATGATGTAGACCAGGATCATCGCCGCGATGGCTGCCTCGGGTGCCGTGTCGACGCCGGTGTCGATCATGGGCAAGTCGAAACCCAGCAGCATCGGCGACAGCTTGGGCCCCACCAACTGCCCGCCCAGCAGGATGCCGAGGATGATGGACCCGATCGTCAGGCCCTCGACCCAGCCGTTGGCCTTGACCAGCTGCGACGGCGGCAGCAGCTCGGTCAGGATGCCGTATTTGGCGGGTGAGTACGCCGCCGCGCCCAGGCCGACCACGGCGTAAGCCAGCAGCGGATGGCTGCCAAACAGCATCATCAGGCAACCCACCACCTTGATGCTGTTGGAGACGAACATCACCCGGCCCTTGGGCACCGCATCGGCAAAAGCGCCGACAAACGGCGCCAGCAGCACATAAAACAGCGCAAACATCGGCGTCAGCGCCGGGATCTGCCACGGCGCGGCCTGGCTGGACTTGAGCAATTCGATCGCTGCCACCAGCAGTGCGTTGTCAGCCAGCGAGCTGAAAAACTGCGCCGCCATGATGGTGTAGAAGCCTCTTTTCATTCGCTTCGCTCAGGGCCTCGGTCGTACACGCATCAATGCGGATCTGCAATGGGTTGAAACAGCGGTGGGGCCGCGCGGTGTGCGTTGGCCTGTCCGGAGGCTTCACCCGGACGCGGCGCGGTTATAGCACGCAGTCCCGGCCACGCCGCCGGGCCCGACTGGGCCGTGTCGCCGGGACGAGACTGCCCCGCGGCGCTGGCAGAATCCACGGCAAGTCCCAGCCGCCGCTCCTCCGGCATCATTTTCTGCCGCTCTACCCGCCGCGAAGGCTGACCCGCCGTGCCCCGTCCGATTGAAGCGCTGATCCACGCCGACGCCCTTTCGCACAACCTGACGCGCCTGCGCGACCAGGTGCCCGACGCCCGCATCTGGGCAGTCGTCAAGGCCAACGCCTACGGTCACGGCGTGGCGCGGGTGTTCGGATCGCTGCGCGCCGCCGACGGTTTTGCACTGCTCGACCTGGCCGAGGCGCAGGTGCTGCGCGGGCTGGATTGGCGCGGGCCGATCCTGCTGCTGGAAGGCGCGTTCGAGGCCCGCGACCTGGAGCTGTGTTCACGCCTGAACCTCTGGCACGTGGTGCACTGCGAGCAACAGATCGACTGGCTCAGCCGCCACAAGACGCACCAGCCGCACCGGGTGTTCCTCAAGATGAACAGCGGCATGAACCGACTGGGGTTTTCGCCCGCCGCGTTTCGGACTGCGTGGGTGCGGCTGAACGCGTTGCCGCAAGTCGACGAGATTTCTCTGGCGACGCACTTTTCCGACGCCGACGGGCCACGCGGCATTGCCCAGCAGGTGGTGGCGTTTCAGGCGGCCACCCGTGACCTGCCGGGTGAGCGCAGCCTGAGCAACACCGCCGCCGTGCTGCGCCATGCCGACCTGGCCAACGACTGGGTGCGTGCCGGTATCGGCCTGTACGGCAGCGCCCCCGACCACCCTGAGCACGGCATCGCGCACTGGCAGTTGCAGCCCGCCATGACCCTGCGCTCGCGCCTGATCGCGGTGCAGGCCTTGCAAGCGGGCGACACCGTCGGCTATGGCAGCCGCTATGTCGCCGACCGGCCACTGCGCATCGGTGTGGTGGCCTGCGGCTATGCCGACGGCTACCCGCGCCACGCCGGCACCGGCACGCCAGTGCTGGTGGACGGCGTGCGCTGCACCACGGTGGGCCGGGTGTCGATGGACATGCTGGCGGTGGACCTGACGCCGGTGCCCACGGCCCAGTTCGGCAGCGAGGTCACGTTGTGGGGTCTTGGCCCACACGGCAGCCAGTTGCCCATTGACGAGGTGGCGCAGGCCGCCGGCACGATTGGCTATGAACTGATGTGCGCGCTGGCTGCGCGCGTGCCGGTGAGGGTGCATCCCGCTGATTGACGGCCGTCACCGGTACATCAGCCACCAGTGCATCAGCCACCAGTGCATCAGCCACCGGTACATCAGCCACCGCGGCGCAACAAACCGTTGCCGCGCCGGTCAGCGCTTCAAGAATCCGCTGAGCAGCCCGCCCAGCGATGCGCTGATGTCGCCGGTACCGTCGGCGCCGGCATCGGTCGGCAATTCACCGCCCGGGGTCAGTTGGTCCACCACCTGCGGCAGCACCTGCGCCAGCTGGCCCATCAGGTCGTCTTGTGACATGCCGGCCTGCTGGGCCATGGCGCTGACCCGGTCACCGCCCAACGCCGAGTGCAACTGGTCGGCCGATATCGGCTGGTTCTGGCCGGTGGACACCCAGGATTGCACCGCGTCACCCAACCCGCCTTGCTGCAGCTGTTGCAGCAGCCCACCCAAACCACCCAGACCGCCCGCCCCACCGCCGCGGCCGCCCATCAGGCTGCCCAGCACCTGCATCAGCACGGCGCCGCCCGCGCCTTGGCCGCCCCCGGTGAGCGCGCCCATGGCGCTGCCCAAAACAGAATCCAGCAAACCCATGGTCAGGCCCTCCAGCGTTGCCAAGTGGCCATGCTATCGCGGACGTCGGGCGCAATGTCGCTGGTTCAAGCCAGCGCAGGTACCCGCCGCAAACGCGCAAGCCAGACCAGCGCAGCCGCCAGCAGGCCGATCGGCAGCAGCGTACCCAGGTTCATCGCCGTCCAGCCGCCGGTGGTCACGAGCGCGCCGGATGAAAACGAGGTGATCGTCATGGTGGCGTAGACGCAGAAATCCAGTGCGGCCTGGGCCCGGGTTTTTTCCTCGGGCCGCCAGGTCTCGGTGGCCAGCGTGCTGCCGCCGATGTAGAGAAAGTTCCAGCCCACGCCCAGCACCATCAACGCGCCCAGAAAGTGCATCACGTCGGTGCCATTGAGCGCAAACAGCACGCAGGCGATGTTGAGCGCCAGCCCGGTGCTCATGATCGGCAGCACCCCGAAGCGCTTGATCAGCTTGCCGGTGAAAAAGCTCGGCACGTACATGCCCAGCACATGCCATTCGAGCACCAGCGCGGCCGCTGAAAACGGGTGGCCGCATTGCGCCATCGCGATCGGCGTGGCGGCCATCAGCAGGTTCATCACGCCATAACTCAAAGCGCCCGCGCCAGCAGCAACAATAAAGATGGGCTGGCGCATGATCTCCATCAGCGGCCTGCCAGTGTTGCTGGCCAC
>JBKJKU010000062.1:0-27026 GCA_046597355.1 Aquabacterium sp. | reverse complement strand
AACCAGTGGTAGAGCGCGGCCAGCACCGGGAACACCACGCCGCCGATCAGCACGTAGTGCAGGTGCGCGACGATGAAGTAGGTGTCGTGCACCTGCCAGTTGAACGGCAGTATGGCGACCATCACCCCGGTCAGGCCGCCCAGCACGAAGATACCCAGAAAGCCCAGGATGAACAACGCCGCGCCGGTAATCTGCAGGCGCCCGCGCCAGAGCGTGGCGATCCAGGCGAACACCTGCACCGAGGTCGGAAGCGCCACGATCAGGCTCGCCGCCGACACCAGAAGCACCTGCAGGCTGCCCAGGCCGGCGGTAAACATGTGGTGCGCCCACAGTGCAAAGCTGATCACGCCCACGGCAATGAGTGCGGCCACCACCGCGCAGTAGCCGGCCAGCGGCGTGCGGGCGAGCGTGGGGATCATCATCGAGACCAGACCGGCTGCAGGCAGGAAGATGATGTAGACCTCGGGGTGGCCGAAGAACCAGAACAGGTGCTGCCAGAGCACTGGGTCGCCGCCGCGGGCTGCGATGAAGAAGGGCCAGTCGAAGGCCCGCTCCAACTCGAGCAGCGTGGTGCCGGCGATCACGGCTGGGAACGCGAACACGATCATGAACGCAACGATCAGCATCGCCCACGCGAAAATCGGCATGCGCATCAGCGTCATGCCCGGCGCGCGGGTGAACAAGATGCCGACGATCAGCTCGATCGCGCCGGCGATCGCCGAGATTTCGATGAAGCCGATGCCCAGCAACCACCAGTCCGCGCCGATGCCGGGCGAGTGTTCGGCGCTGGTCAGCGGCGGGTACATGAACCAGCCACCGTCGGGCGACGCGCCGAAAAAAATCGTCGCGAAAAATGCCAGGCCGCCTATCGCATAGGCCCAGAAGGCATAGGCACTCAGGCGCGGGAACGGCAGATCGCGGGCGCCGAGCATGCCTGGCAGCAGGAACACGGCAATCGCCTCGACCACTGGCACCGCGAACAAGAACATCATCACGGTGCCATGCATCGTGAAGATCTGGTTGTAGAAGGCCGGGCTGATCAGTGTGTTGTCCGGCACCGCGAGTTGCGCGCGCAGCATCAGCCCGAGCACGCCGGCGAGCACGAAAAACAGCAGCGCGGTACCGATATAGAACAGGCCGATATGGGTGTTGTTGACCGCCGACAGCAGGCGCCAGCCGCTAGGCGGCCGCCAGGCCGCTTCCAGCCGGGCGAGCTCGCCGTCCGGGCGCGGCAGGCTGTTGGGCAGGTCGTTCACCGCAGTTGCTCAAGAAAAGTGACCAGCGCCTGCATCGACGCCGGGTCGAGCGCGTACGACGGCATGCGCGCGCCGGGCTTGGCGTGCTGCGGATCGGTGATCCAGTCGACCAACGATGCGCGGCTGAACGGCAGCGTGCCAGCGCCCAGCTGCAGCCGGCTCGCCACATGCGTCAGGTCGGGCCCGGCGGTGGCGACAGGGCCCAGACCGAGCACGCTGTGGCAGGCGCTGCAGCGGCGATCGGTGAAGACTGCGAGACCGCGGGCCGCGTCGGGCCCGTCGGGCGGCGCTGCCGGCGCGGCCTGGGCCTGCAGCCAGCGCGCAAAGTCATCGGGCGCTTGAGCGACCACGTGGATCGCCATGCGCGCATGTTGCTCACCGCAAAACTCGGCGCACTGCCCGCGGTAGACGCCGGCGCGGTCCGCCTGCAGCCGCAAGTGGTGAACCTTGCCCGGCACCATGTCGACCTTGCCGGCGAGCGCGGGCACCCAGAAGCTGTGGATCACGTCGTCGCTGACCAGTGCGAGTGTCACCGCACGCCCGGTCGGCAGGTTGATCTGGTTGGCCGTGACCACCTCATGGCCCAGCGACGGGTCGCGGTAGCTGATGCGCCACCACCAGAGTCGGGCCTGCACCGTGATCACCAGGTCGTCGGCGCCCGTGGCCAGGCGCGGCGGCGTGAGCGCGTCGGTGCGCGCGGCGGCATAGATCAGCAGCGGCACCAGCACCAACAGCGGAAACACCACGCCGGCGCCGCCGATCCACCACCGCGTCGCGCGGTCGGCGTCGCCGGCCGGTGCGCGATCGCGCCGCCACAGCGCGGCGGCGATGCACAGCAGCACCACGCCGAACACGACGCCAGCGCCGATGGACAGCACCCACGTCATCTCGGTCGTGACCGCGGCGGCCGGCCCGCCAGGCCGCAACATCGACTGGATACCCGACAGGTTGCCGGGCAGCGCTGTCACCTCAACGTCCCGAGGTAGGCCGCCATGTCGCGGGCGTCGACGGCCGACACGCCGAGGTCGGGCATCAGTGTGCCGGCCACCACGCTTGCCGGCTTCTCAATCCAGCGCGCCAGCAGCGCCGGCGTGTTGGCAACCCGGCCGGCGATGTAGCTGCGCCGGCCGTAGGCCTCCAGCGTCACAGCGTAGTCGCCGCGCGCCGCCGGCACGCCGGGAATGCGGTGACAGCTGCCGCAGTGGTAACGCGCCAGCAGGGCCTGGCCGCGGACCGCATCGGCCGGCGCGGCCACCGCAGCGTCCGCCGATGCGGCACCAACCAGGCACACAACCAGCGCTCGTCCGACACGCTGCAACACCGCGCCTGCGTAGCATGGCGAGGACACCAAACGGAGGCGGGGCATCATGACGATCCAGTGCGCAAACATGCCGGCGGCCGCGCCGTCGACGGATCGGCCGCTGGCGCGGCGTGGGGTTGGCCACGCAGGGGTGGGCGTCGCATGGGATCGGTCATGAAAGCCCGTGTTGCGCTGTGGTTGCTCGGGTTGGCCATTGCTGCTGCGGCCGTGGGGGCAGGCTTTGTCTGGACCGGGGTCTACGACATCTCGGCAACCGGCCAGCACACGCAGCTGGTGTACTCGTTGCTCGAGACGACGATGCGCCGCTCGGTAAAGCTGCGCGCCGCGCAGCTGACGGCGCCGCCGTTGGGCGGTGAGTTGCAGCTCGCGCGCGGCGCGTCGTGCTACGTGCAGAAGTGCGCGCAATGCCACGGCGGCCCCGGCTTCGCCCCATCGGAGATCGGCCGCAGCATGCAACCGTTGCCTGGGCCACTGGTCGACGCAAGCGCCAGGTGGACGTCGGCCGAGCTTTACTGGATCACCCGACACGGCATCAAGATGAGCGGCATGCCGGCCTGGCAACACCGCATGCAAGACGCCGACTTGTGGGCGGTGGTCGCCTTCATGCAGCGCCTGCCCATGCTGACCGCCGCAGAGTTTGGCGAGGCCGCCACACCCGCGCAGGCCGGCCCACCCTGTGCGCCGCCGGAGCCAGGCAACGACGCGCCGCGGACACAGCCCGATGCCCAGCGCGGCCGCGCTGCAACGACCCAATACGCCTGCACCGCCTGCCACCGCATCCCGGGCGTGGCCGGGTCCGACGTGACAGTCGGTCCGCCGTTGGCAGGGTTTGCGGCACGCCGTCTTGTTGCCGGCGCGGTCAACAACGACACCGATCACCTGGTGCAATGGATTCGAGATCCGCAGAGCATCGATCCCGGGACGACGATGCCGAACCTGCAGGTTACCGACCATGATGCGCGCGACATCGCCGCCTATTTAATGACGCTGCGCTGAGACGCGCTATGTCGATGCGCCGACCGCACGCCCGCCGCGCAGCCGGGCGCACGGGCTGTGGCGGCAAGATCCGGTCGCGGCGGTCTGTCACGCCGCAGATCATTGCGCTGAGACAACCGGCCGTCTGTGCGCCAAGCCACGCAGTGCTCCGGCATCTGCGCAGGCGCGCTCTGCCAGCGTCAGCCCCTGGGCGCCGCCTGCGGCAGGCGACGGCGGGCGCGCCGAGTTTGCCTGCGCTGTTGGCGCTGTTTCGCGCAAGACCGCCGGCCCGGCGGCGGCAGACCTGCGGCCCTGTTGCCTGGCTGGGCCCACGGCCCTATTGCCTCAGCAGGGCATCCCCGGGTGCGTAGTCGCCCACCTTCAGCGGGCTGCGGCGGCTGATGTAGGCGCGCAGCACCTCGGCGTCGTTGAAACCGAAGTTGACATAGCCGGGGTGATTGTTCAGCTTGGGGTAGCCGTCGCCACCGATGGCGGTGAAGTTGGTGACCGCCATCCGGTACTGGCGCGTGCGGTCGATCGGCTTGCCGCCGACCTGGGCGTCCACCACCGCGCTGCCCTGGATGCGCCAGCGCAGGCCGGCGGTCTGCGGGTAGCCGCCTGAGCCGGGCGTCATCTGCGCCGCTGCGCCCAGGTAGTCCAGCAGTTCGGCGCCGCTGAGGGTGATCACGCCCACGGTGTTGGAGAACGGCTGCACCTTCAGCAGGTCGCGGTAGGTGATCTGGCCGGCGGGCAGTGAGTCGCGCACGCCGCCCGAGTTGATCAGCGCCAGGTCAGCGCCGGTGCGGTCCATCATGGCCGAGGCAATCAGCACGCCCAGCGCCACCGGCTGCTGGCGGACCCGGGCGCGGTCGCCGTCCAGCATGCCGTCGGTCACGCCCACGGGCACCGTCAGCTGGCCCTGGCCGGCGTCCTGGAAGGGTTGCAAGAAGGCGCGCAGCGCCGGGTCTTCGGGCACGACCTCGGCGTAGGGCGTGCGCTTGCCGTCGGGCAGGCGCTGTTTCAGGTTGACCGGCAGCAGTTGGTAGCGCTGCAGCGTGACCCGACCGGCGTCGATGACGAAATCGGCGCGGCCCACGTACTTGCCCCATTCGTGCGCCTGCACGATCCAGCTGCCGTTCTGGCGGTCGGGGGCACAGGGTGAGCCGGGCAGGTAGGCGTTGTTGCGCTGGTTCTCGGCGGCCATGCAGACCGGGTTCTGGCTGTGGCCGCCCACCACCAGGTCCAGGCCGGCGACGGCACGCGCCATCTCCACATCACCCGGCGCGTTGACGCCGCGCTGGCCGTCGGGATAGTGGCCCATGTGGGTGACGGCAATCAGCATGTCAGCCTGGCCGCGCAGTTGCGGCACCAGCACGGCGGCCTCGGCGATCGGCTTGCGGAACTCGATGCCGGTGATGTTGTCGGGCAGCACCATCTTGGCGGTGTCGTCGGTGGTCAGGCCGATCACCGCGATCTTGTGGCCGGCGCGCTCGAAGATGCGGTAGGGCTCGAACAGCCGTTTGCCGCCTTGGTAGATGTTGGCCGACAGCATCGGAAAGTTGATCCAGGCCCGCTGCTTGGCCAGTACCGCAGGGGGGTTGTCGAACTCGTGGTTGCCCACCGCCATCGCGTCATAGCCCAGCAGTGCCATGCCCTTGAAGTCGGGCTCGGCATGTTGCAGGTCGCTCTCGGGCACGCCGGTGTTGACGTCGCCGCCGTCCAGCAGCAGGGTGTGGCCACCGGCGGCTGTCACTTCGGCCCGCACGCCGTCGATCAGCGTCTTGCGCGCCGCCAGGCCACCTTCGCCATCGGCGTTGGTCCAGAACCGGCCGTGGTGGTCGTTGGTGTGCAGGATGGTGAGCTTGAGTGGCGCGCGGGGTGCTGCCGGCGGTGTGCTGCAGCCGGCCAGCAGCGCGGCGGTGGCCAGCAGGAGGGCGAGCGGTGCGGCAGGGGTCTTGGCCATGCCGGGTCAACCACCGGACGACGACAGGATCGCCGGCACCACCGCCGCCAGCAGGCGGGCCGCCAGCGCGGCCGTGGCCTGGGCGGTGTGCAGGGTGTGGGCGTGGCTCAGGGTCTGGGTGCTCATGCCGGCGCCCATGTTGGTCAGCATCGCCAGGCCCAGCACTTTCAGGCCGGCATGGCGCGCCAGGATGGTCTCGGGCACGGTGCTCATGCCCACCGCCTGGGCGCCCATGGCGCGCAGCATGCGGATCTCGGCCGGGGTCTCGAACTGCGGGCCCAGCACCCAGGCGTAGACACCCTCGTGCAGCTCGATGCCGGCCTCGGCGGCGGCAGCAGCGGCCTGGTCGCGCAAGGTGGTGTCGTAGGCCTGGCCCATGTCGACGAAGCGGCTGGCGCCGGGCTCGTCGTGCAAGGGGGTGCGTTGCACGATGTTGAGGTGGTCGCTGATCAGCATCAGCGAGCCGGGGGGCATGTGCGGCTCCAGGCTGCCGGCGGCATTGGTCAGCAGCAGGGTGTCGCAGCCCAGCGCGGCCAGGGTGCGGATGGCGCCCTTCATGCCGGTGGCGTCGCCGGTCTCGTAGGCATGCTTGCGGCCGCGCAACAGCGCCACGGCGTGGCCGCCGATGTGGCCCAGTCGCAGTGCGCCGGCATGGCCGGCCACGCCCAGCACCGGGAAGGCGGGCAGGTCGGCGTACGGGATGTCGATCGCGCCGTCCACCAGGTCGGCGATGCCGTCCCAGCCCGAGCCCAGCACCAAACCCAGGCGGGGCCGGAGACCGGGCGCACGTTGGCGGATGCGGGCCAGGCTGTGGTCGATGGCGTCTTGCAAGGCGTTTTGGGTCATGGTGGCGGGGCGATCAGGGTTGGCGCGGGCTGGGCGGTGCGGTTGGGGCGGTGGGCTGGGCCGCCAGGTCGGCTGGACTGGCGCGACCCGCCAGATGGCCGGGGCCGAAGCTGGCCGGCAACAAAGCCCCAAGCGTAAACCGGGCGCGCACGCTGTGCAGGTCGGCGGTCCAGACCGGTGCGTCATCGGCGGCAAATTCGCGCAGGCGCTGGCGGCAGCCGCCGCAGGGGGTGACCGGGTCGTCGGCCACGCCCACCACCACGGCCGCCAGGATGCGCCGGCCGCCGGCCAGCACCAGGTGCGCGATGGCCGACGCCTCGGCGCACTGGCTTTGCGGGTAGGCGGCGTTTTCGACATTGCAGCCAGCGTGGACCCGGCCGTGCTCGTCCAGCAGCGCAGCGCCCACGGCAAAGTGCGAGTAGGGCGCGTAGGCCTGTGCCCGGGCAGCCCGGGCGGCGCTGATCAACTGGCCCATCTGTGCGTCGGTCGGTGGCTGGATCGCGGGGGCGACAAGGTCCGCTGGCAGGGCATCGACGGGCGGCGGTGGTGTCCGGGTCATGGGTCAACGCTCCTTGACGTAGGGCACACCCAGCGCCGCCGGCGCCCGCGAGCGGCCGATGAAGCCAGCCAGCAGCACCACCGTCATCACGTACGGCAGCGCCTGGATCGCCTGCACCGGCACCGCGCCACCGCCCAGCGCGGCGGGCAGGTCCACGCCCTGCAGCCGGATCGCCACCGCGTCGAGGAAGCCGAACAGCAGACACGCCCACAGCGCGCCCACGGGATGCCATTTGCCGAAGATCATCGCCGCCAGCGCCATGTAGCCGCGCCCGGCGGTCATGTTGGGCACGAAGTTGGCGTTTTGCGCCAGCACCAGGTAGCTGCCGGCCAGGCCGCAAAGCAGGCCGTTGGCCGCCAGCGCGCCGTAGCGCAGGCCTTTGACTGACAGGCCGGCGGCGTCCACCATCGCCGGGTTTTCGCCGGTGGCGCGCAGGCGCAGGCCCAGGCGGGTGCGGTACAGCCCCCACCAGACCAGCGGCACCAGCGCCAAGGCGCCATAGACCAGCCCGTTGTGACCCAGCAGGCCGCCACCCAGGACCTTGCCCAGCCACGGCACTGGCGCCAGCGTTGCCGCCAGCCCGGTGAACCACGGCGTCAGGCGCACCGCATCGGGCAGCGGCGGGGTTTGGCCACCTTGCTTGAACCAGGCGATGCCCAGCACGATCGACAAGCCGGCCGCGATCATCGTCAGTGCCATGCCCAGCACCACCTGGTCGCCGGTGTGGCTGACGCAGGCAAAGCCGTGCAACATCGACAGCGCCACGCCCACCAGCAGCGCGGTGGCCAGCGCCAGCGGCAGCGAGCCGGTGAGCGCACCCGCCGCGCCGGCGGCAAAAGCGGCCAGCAGCATCTTGCCCTCCAGCCCCAGATCGATCACGCCTGCGCGCTCGCTCAGCACCGCTGCCAGCGCACACAGGATCAAGGGCGTGCTGACGCGCAGCGTGGACGCCAGCAGCCCGCCGATCAGGGCTTCATCCACCGACGGCTCCCGGTGGCACAGCGGGTGGATTCGCACGGGGCCGGGTCCAGGCGTAGAGCCGTGCCAGCGCCGGGGCAGCCACCTGCGCCATCGCGCCCGAAAACAGCACGATCAGGCCTTGCAGCGTGGTGACCATGTCGCGGCTGAAGCCGGGGATCTCAAACGCCAGCTCGGCGCCGCCCTGGTAGAGCGCGCCAAACAGCAGCGCCGCCAGCACGATGCCCACCGGGTGGTTGCGGCCGATCAGCGACACGGCGATGCCGGTGAAGCCCGCGCCCACCACATAGTCCAGCAGCAGCCGGTGCTGCACGCCGGCCAGCTCATTGATGCCGACCAGGCCGGCCAGCGCGCCGCTCAGGGTCATCGCCATCATCACCTGGCCGCGCGGACGCACGCCGCCGTAGTGCGCCGCGTCGGGTGAAAAACCGACCGCGCGCAGCTCGTACCCGGCCCGGGTGCGCCACAGGAACTGCCCCACGCCCACCGCAGCGGCCACCGCCAGCAGCACGCTCAGGTTGAGCGGGGTGCGCGGCCAGCTGATGCCCAGCGCCGCCAGCACCTGGTGCATGCCGGGCATGTGCGCCGACTCGGCGAAGGCCCGGCTTTCCAGCGTCATGTTGCCCGGCTCCTTCAACACGTTGACCAGCAGATAGGCCAGCAGTGCCGAGGCGATGAAGTTGAACATGATGGTGGTGATGACGATGTGGCTGCCACGCCAGGCCTGCAGCGCGCCAGGCACCGCCGCCCAGAGCGCACCGCCGGCCATGGCTGCCAGCACCATCAGCGGCAGCAGCAGCGCCGCCGGCAGATGCGCGCCCAAGGGCAGCGCCACCAGCGCGCAGCCCAGGCCGCCCATCGTGGCCTGGCCCTCGCCGCCAATATTGAACAGCCCGCCGTGGAAGGCCACCGCCACCGCCAGGCCCGTGAAGACGAAAGTGGTGGCGTAGTACAGCGTGTAGCCGATGCCGGCCTGGCTGCCAAACGCGCCCTTGACCAGCAGCGCAAGCACCTGCGGCGGGTTCAGGCCGACGATGGCCACCACCACTGCGCACACCGCCAGCGCCAGCACCAGGTTGACCAGCGGCAGCAGCAGCACGTCCATCCAGCGCGGCAGGTCGACCGGGCGGCTCACCGGCAGGGGTCCTGGAGGCGGTTGCGGCGGGCCGCGCTGCGGTCGTCCGGATCGGCTGCCGCGGCCAACGGCAGCGCCGGCATGAAGCCCGGCGGCAGCACCTCGGGCGATTCGGCGTCGAGCTGGCGCAGGACTTCGTCGAAACCGAAGCGCGGCCGCCAGCCCAGCGCCTGCTGGGCCCGCGCCGACAGGTAGACCCGGTCGATCTGCGCCGGCAGTGGCCAGCCGCGCGCAGCGAAGGCGGCGACCAGTGCCGGTGCGCGCAGACGCAGCACGCCGGCGGCGTCGCGCTGCAAGGCCGCGGCGTCCTGCGGCAAGAAGGGCGTGGCCCCCGACAGCAGCAGCCGCCGCCAGCCCGGACAAGCCGTGGCCAGCGCGCGGGCGTGGGCGTCGGCGACATCACGCGCGTCGATGCCGCAGTGCAGCCGGGCCAGCGCCATCTGCGGCGCCGGCTCGGGGAAACAGCGGCCCATGCGCAGCACGGTCAGCGCAAAGCCGCCGGCCTCGGCCAGCGACTGCAGCAAGTGCTCGGCGGCCAGCTTGCTGCGGTGGTAGACGGTGCGCGGCTGGGGTTGCAGGTCCTCGTCGACCCAGCCGGCGGCGCCGGCGGGTCTGGCGGCAGCGCCGTACAGCGCGGTGGTGCTGGTGTAGACAAACTGGCTGACACCGGCGGCGATGGCGGCCTCGGCCAGCAGGCGCGTGGCCTGCACGTTGATGCGGTCGAACTCGGCATCGGCGACCCAACCGACCTGCGGTGCATGCAGCGCGGCCGTGTGCAACACCGCGTCGACACCGCGCAGCGCCTGCGCCAGCAGGCGGCGGTCGCCGAGGTCGCCCACCCAATGCGCTGTCGACGACGGTGTGCGGTCCAGACCCTGCACGGTGTGCTCGCGGGCCAGTCGGATGCACAGGGCGCGGCCGATGCGGCCACTGGCGCCGGTGACCAGCAGCTTCATGGCGCGGCCCCGGCCATCAGCACGCCCAGTGCGGTCTCGGTGCAGTCGGCGATGGCCAACTCGCCGGCGATGCGGCCGCGGTCCATCACCAGCACGCGGTCGGCCAGGGCCAGGATCTCGTCGAGTTCGCTCGACACCACCAGCACCGCGCCGCCGGCGTCGCGCATCGCCCTAAGCCGGCCATGGATGAACTCGATGGCGCCGATGTCCACGCCGCGGGTGGGCTGGCCCACCAGCAGCACCTGCGGCGGCCGGGCCGGTGCCAGGGCCTCGCGCGCCAGCACCAGCTTTTGCTGATTGCCGCCCGAAAACCGGGACGCGCGCAGGTCGGGGTTGCGCGGCCGCACGTCGTAGGCGTCCATCATCACGCGGGTCTGTGCACGCATGGCCGTGCGTTTCAACCAGCCCCAGGCGCTGGCAAACCGGGTGCTGTGCTGGTAGCCCAGCACGGCGGTCTCCCAGGCGGCAAACGGCAGCACCATGCCGCAGCGGTGGCGGTCCTCGGGCACATGGGCCAACCCGTGCTGGCGGGCCGCGGCCGGGTCCAGCCAGCGGCCAGGGCTGAAATCGCGGCCACCCAGGCGCAGGCTGCCGGCATCCGGTGCGGCCATGCCCGAGAGCACGGCCAACAGCTCGCTCTGGCCGTTGCCCGACACCCCGGCGATGCCGACGATCTCGCCAGCGCGCAGCGCCAGCGACACACCGGCCAGCCGCGGCACGCCCAGCGCGTCGGTCCAGCGCAGGTCTTGCGCGGCCAGCAGCGTGGCGCCAGGCCGGGCGGGCGATGCGCTGGCATCGCGCCCGGTGTGCACGCGCCGCCCGACCATGGCCTCGGCCAGCTGGTCCAGGCTGCACTGGCCGATCGGTCCATCAAACACCACCGCGCCCTGGCGCATCACGGTGACGGCGTCGCACAGCGCCATGATCTCCTTGAGCTTGTGGGTGATCAGCAGCAGCGTGGTGCCGGCGTCGCGCAGCCGACGCAGCGTGTCAAAGAGCTGCGCCGTCTCCTGCGGCGTCAGCACGGCGGTCGGCTCGTCCAGGATCAGGATGCGGGCGCCGCGAAACAGCGCCTTCAAGATTTCCAGCCGCTGGCGCTCGCCTACCGGCAAGTCTTCGACCGGCGTGTCCAGCCGCACCTGCAGGCCGGTGCGCTGCATCAGCGCCTGCAACTCGCCGCGCACCTGGGCGCGGGCGCGCTTCAAGCGCCAGTCGGGCTCGGCGCCCAGCATGATGTTGTCCAGCGCGGACAAGGTTTCAACCAGCATGAAGTGCTGGTGCACCATGCCGATGCCCAGCGCAATCGCATCCTTGGAGCCGGCAATCAGTGCCGGCTGGCCGTCGATCGTGACGGCGCCGCTGTCGGCCTGGTAAAAACCGTAGAGGATCGCCATCAAGGTGCTCTTGCCGGCGCCGTTTTCACCCACGATGCCGTGCACCGTGCCCGCCGCCACCGTGAGCGTGACGTCATGGTTGGCCTGCACCGCGCCAAAGCGCTTGTTGATGCCTTGCATCAGCACGGCCGGCGGCAGGCCGGCTTGCAGCGTAGCCATCAGCGGGGGTTCAGGGCGTTGATTCAGTACTTGCAGGCGTTGTCGGCCATGTAGTCAGCGACCTTGATCTTGCCGCCGATGATGTCGGCCTTGGCGGCATCGACTTTTTTCTTCATCTCCGCCGGCACCAGCTTTTCGTTGTGCTGGTCCATCGCGTAGTCCACGCCGCCCTCCTTCAGGCCCAGCACGGTCACGCCTGGCGTGGTTTTCTTCGACAGCGTGTAGACCGCCACGTCCACCCGCTTGACCATGCTGGTGAGCATGGTGCCGGGGTGCATATGGTTCTGGTTGCTGTCGACGCCGATGGCCAGTTTGCCGGCGTCCTTGGTGGCCTGGTAGACGCCCACGCCGGTGCCGCCGGCAGCGGCAAAGACCACATCCACACCCTTGGCAAACTGGGCCTTGGCCAGCTCGCTGCCGCGGGTCGGGTCGTTCCAGGCTGCGGGCGTGGTGCCGGTCATGTTGGACGTGACCTCGACCTTCGGGTTGGCGTACTTGGCGCCTTGCTCATAGCCGCACTGGAACTTGCGGATCAGCGGGATGTCCATGCCACCGATGAAGCCGACCTTGCCGGTTTTACTGGCCAGCGCGGCCATCATGCCGACCAGGAAGCTGCCCTCCTGCTCCTTGAACACCACCGACTCGACGTTGGGCAGCTTGACCACCGAGTCGATGATCGCGAACTGCAGCTTGGGGAAGTCCTTGGCCACCTTCTCCATCGTCGAGCCTTGGCCAAAACCAACGCCGATGACGGGCGACGCGCCCTTGTCGGCCATCCGGCGCATCGCCTGCTCACGCTGGGCTTCGTTGCTGATCTCGAAGTCGAGGTAGGGCTTGCCCGTCTCTTTTTTCCAGCGCTCGGCGCCGTTGTAGGCCGCTTCGTTGAAGGACTTGTCGAACTTGCCACCCATGTCGTAGATCACGGCGGGTTGGGCCTGGGCCTGCGTTGTGGCCAAGGTCATGCAGATCAGGCCGGAGGCGGCCAGCACAGCGTGTTTCATGTGATCGGGGTCCCCGGCGAGGTGAATGAATGTGGCTGGCAGGATAGCAAGTCCCGGGCCTCGGGCGGCAAGGGTCTTGCCGGTGGTGGGCTCCGCTAGCATGCGCGCCATGTCCGATTTCGCCCCCCCGACGGCTGCTGCCGGCAGCCCAGACCCGATCTCGGAAGTGATGCGCCAGGCCCGGCGCCTGCCCAAGGTGCTGCTGCACGAGCACCTGGACGGCGGCCTGCGTGTGGCCACCCTGCTGGCGCTGCTGCGGGCCCGCGGCCTGGCCGCGCCGGCCGACGACGAGGCGACGCTTTCAGCCTGGTTCGACGCCCGTGCCTACGCCGGCTCGCTGGAGGAGTACCTGCGCGGCTTTGCGCTGACCGTGGCAGCGATGGCCACGCCCGAGGCGCTGGAGCGGGTGGCTTTCGAGGCCGCCGAAGACGCCCGCGCCGAGGGCTGCGTGCTGGCCGAGTTCCGCATCGCGCCGTTGCTGTTTGAGCCGCACGGTGTGCCGGGCGATGTGGCGGTGGCCGCGCTGCTGGCCGGGCTGTCGCGCAGTGATTTGCCCTGCGGCCTGATCGTCTGCGCGTTGCGCCATGAAAGCGATGCCCAGATTGGCCGTGCGGTAGATCTGGCGCTGCGCTTTCATGCCTTGCCTGGTCAAGCGGGTCGGGCGCGGGTGGTGGGTTTCGATCTGGCCGGGCCCGAGGCCGGCTGGCCGGCCACCCGCCATGCTGCGTTGCTGGCCCGGGTGCGCGCCGCCGGGCTGGGGCTGACGCTGCATGCCGGCGAGGCCGACGCCGGCGAACAGGTGTTGGAGGCCGTGCGCCTGGGCGCCCAGCGCATCGGCCATGGCGTGCGTCTGGCCGACCTGCTGCATGCCCCCGGCGCTGCCGAGACGCTGGCCGGGCTGCGCCAGCAGGCGGTGCACCTGGAGATCTGCCCCACCAGCAACCTGCACACCGGCGCGGCGGCGTCGCTGGCGTTGCACCCGATCCATGCGCTGTGGCGTGCCGGCGTGAGCTTGTCGTTCCACACCGACAACCAGCTGATGTCCCGCCTGGACCACAGCACCGAGGCGGCCAACCTGGTCAACGCGGGTTTCAGCTGGTCTGACCTGCTGCGCATGGGGCTGGAGGCGGCCGATGCGTCGTTTCTGCCCGAGGCGGACCGCCGCGCCGCCAGTGACGCGTTGCAGGCCTGGGCGCGCCAAGAAGGCTGGGTGCCCACCCAGCGCTGACGGCGCGGCGCCGCTGCGCGCACCACGGCAAGTGATGCGGGGCACCAACAAGGGGCAAACCCCGGTGCCTTTTGGACGCAGTCCGTAGAAAGCTGTCACGGATCGGACAGACACTTCTGCTTGGCCTGTCGCGGCTGAATTGCCGATGACTTTCGGCAAACCGTGCCGGATTGGCAAGCAAATTGCATTGCTGCCCGTCGGACGCAACAAGGGGCTGTACTGCTGTCCAGAAGCTGCGGACAGTCTGTCCGACCGAGGTTGCTGCGGTGTTTCGATGTTTTCAATCTAAAAAGATTTCCAGGAACAAGATGATGAACAAACACACTTGGGGCGGGTTTGCCCGCACCGCCCTGTACGCCGCCGTCGCCGTGGTGGTGGCTGCCCCGGCACTGGCCCAGAACACCACCGGCGCCATCAGTGGCCGGGTCACCGATGGCGCCGGCAAGCCGGTGGCCGGGGCCACGGTGGTCATCACTTACACCGAATCCAATACCGTCAGCACCACCAGCACCGACACCGAAGGCCGCTACACCGCCCGAGGGCTGCGCGTGGGCGGGCCTTACACCGTCAGCATTGGCAAGGACGGCAAGGCCGACCGGCGCGACGAGGTCTTCGTCACGCTGGGTGAAACCCTGAGCTTGGACGCCCAACTCGGCACGGCCACGGTGGTGGTCACTGGCCAGGCCGCCAGCCAGACCTTCAACCGCAGCAACATGGGCGCGGGCACCCAGGTCAGCAATGCGCAACTCAATGCGTTGGCGTCGATCCAGCGCAACTTGCAAGACTACGCCCGCACCGACCCGCGCATCGCCCAGACCGACAAAGAGCGCGGCTCGATCTCGGCTGGCGGCCAGAACACCCGCTTCAACTCGTTGACGATCGACGGCGTCACGATCAACGACACCTTCGGCCTGGAGGCGAACAACCTGCCGACGGCCAAGCAGCCGATCTCGATCGATGCGATCCAGTCGGTGCAGCTCAACCTCAGCAACTACGACGTCACGCAAAAGGGCTACACCGGCGCCAACATCAACGCCGTGACCAAGAGCGGCACCAACGAGTTCAAGGGCAGCGTCTACTACGTCTTCCGCAATGACAGCCTGGTGGGCCAGCGCTTCAACCGGACCGACGGCAGTTACGCCGACGCGCCAGCGTTCAAGGAAAACACCAAGGGCTTCACACTGGGCGGCCCGATCATCCCGGACAAGCTGTTTTTCTTCGGCAGTTACGAGGAGTTGCGCAGCACCCGCAACGCACCCGACTACGGCCCGGTGGGCGATACCAAGACCAACGTCGCGATCACGCCGGCGTCGATGGCCGCTGCGGCCACCATTGCCAAGAACACCCACGGCATCGACGTCGGCACGTTTGCGATCCCGAGCGGCTCAGAGTTGGTGGTCAAGGACACGCTGCTCAAGCTCGACTGGAACATCAACGACCAGCACCGCGCCAACCTGCGCTACACCAAGACCGAGCAGTCCGAGCCGATCTTCCCCAACATCACGCCCAGCGCGTTGTCGCTGAACTCGAACTGGTACACCCAGGGCAAGCAGATCGAGACGCTGGTAGGCCAGTGGTTTGCCGACTGGACGCCGTCGTTCAGCACCGAGCTCAAGCTGTCGAACCGCGAGTACGACAGCGTGCCGGTCAACAACTCGACCCTGCCGCAGATGTCGTTGAACTTCCTCAACGCCTTGCCGCTGGGCCTGCCCGCGACCACACCGAACAACCGCTCGCTGATTTTCGGCACCGAGCGCAGCCGCCAGTTCAACGAGCTGCGCACCAAGACCCAGGACCTGTACTTCTCGGGCAACTGGTCGGTGGGCGAGCACGAGCTCAAGGGCGGCCTGGACTACAGCAAGAACGACATCTTCAACGCGTTCTTGCAGGATGTTTACGGCAACTACACCTTCCGCTGCGTCAACAGCAGCGTCAGCTACACCTACAGTTTTGGCGCGATCAACTGCGGCACAGCCACCGCCTTGCAGGTCGAAGCCGCCGTGCTGGAGAACTTCCAGAAAGGCCGGCCTTTCAGCTACACGGTGCAAACGCCGGCCGCCGGCAAGACGCTGGCCGACGGCACCGCCACCTGGGGCCTGGCTTCGACCGGCCTGTTCCTGCAGGATGTCTGGACGGTCAGCAAGCAGCTGACACTGACCGGTGGCTTGCGCATGGACACCCAGTCCACTTCGGACAAGCCGCTGTACAACGCCGCCGCCGCCGCAGCGACCGTGGCCGGCAATGCCGCCACCAACACCCGGCAGACCGGCGGCTTTGGCCTGGACAACAGCGTGAACCTGGACGGCGCGCAGCTGCTACAGCCCCGGCTGGGCTTCAACTGGAACCTGGGCGGCAAGGACGAGCGCCGCATGCAGCTGCGCGGCGGCTTGGGGTTGTTTCAGGGCGCGGCGGCAACGGTATGGTTGTCCAACCCCTACTCGAACACCGGCGTGGCGATGCGCACCATCGGCTGCGGCGGCAGTTTTGCGGCCTGCAACCCGGCCGGCGGGGTGTTCAATGCCGACCCGAGCAAGCAGCCCACCAACTTCCCGGGCACCACGCCGGCGGCCAACGTCGACTTCATCGAGCCGGGCATGAACCAGCCCTCGGTCTGGAAAGCCAACCTGGCGTTTGATACCGAGCTGCCCTGGTACGGCCTGAACGCCGGCGCCGAATGGCTGCACACCAAGACCCACCAGGGCCTGTACTACAAGCACCTGAACCTGGGCACCGTGACCAAGACCGGGGTCGACGGCCGCGACCTGTACTACAACGCCAACGGCTACAACACCGATTGCTGGACCAGCCTGGGCTCCACCACCACCGGCGGCACCTGCGCCAGCGGCAGCCAGGTGGTGTCGCGGTCGCTGTCCAACGCGTCGTTTGCCAACGTGCTGTTGGCCAGCAAGACCCGCCAGGGCGGTGGTGACGCGGTCACGCTGAGCTTGTCGCAGCAGCCGTGGCGCGGCTTCAACTGGTCGGCGGCCTACACCCGCACGGCGGCCACCGAGGTCAGCCCACTGACCTCCTCGGTGTCCAACTCCAACTGGGCGGCGCGCTCGGTCTTCAACCCGAACGAGGAAGTGGCGGCCAATTCGGCCTCGCTGATCCGCGACCGCGTCAACGCGGCATTGACCTGGTCGGAGGCCTTTGTCGGCACCTACAAGACCACCGTGGGTCTGTTTTATGAGGGCCGGCGCGGCATCCCCTACAGCTGGACCTTCAACAACGACTTGAACGGCGACGGTCAGTCCGGCAACGACCTGATGTACATCCCCAAGGGTGTGGCCTCGGGCGAGGTGGTGTTTGCGGGTGGCGCGGCCGACGAGGCCAAGTTCTGGTCGGTGGTCAACAGCACGCCCGACCTGCGCAACGCGATCGGCGGCGTGGTCAAGCGCAACGGCAGCTTCTCGCCGTTTGTCAACACCTTCGATCTGCGCGTCAGCCAGGAGTTGCCGGGCTTCACGGCCAAGCACAAGGGCGTGATCACGCTCGACTTCCTGAACGTCGGCAACCTGCTGAACAAGCGCTGGGGCCGCACCGACGAGGTGGCGTTCCAGAGCGCCGGCGCGGCGGCCCGCAGCTTTGTCAACTACAAGGGCCTGACGCCGGACGGCAAGTACATCTACACCACGATGCCCGCCACCGAAGACCTGGTTACCCGCCAGGCCAAGGGTGAAAGCCAGTGGGCGATCCAGGCCACGCTGCGCTACGAATTCTGAGGCCCGGCGCAGCCCGCGCCCGTTCTGAAAACGCCGCAGCCGCGGCGTTTTTTTCATCGGCAGTCCACCAACCTGCCGGTAGGCCGGGCGCTGGATCGGCCTGTCGACTCAACGGCCTCGGTCGATGCGCAGTGCCAGCTCGACCGAGGTGGTGGTCTTCATCACACCATCGATCGCGCCGATCTGGTCAAGCAGCGCATCGAGCCGGGCGGTGGTCTCGGTGCGCAGCAGCGCGATGCAGTCGAACTCGCCGCTGACGGACGACAACTGCAGCAAGTCGGGCAACTGCGCCAGCCGTGACATCACATCGCGGCTGCTCTTGGGCTGCAGCGTGATGCCGACAAACGCCCGCACCTGGGGCCGGGCATCGTCCGTGCCCAGGCGCAGCGTGTAGCCCACGATCGCGCCGTCACGTTCCAGCCGGGCCAGCCGTGCGACCACCGTGGTGCGCGCCAGCCCCAGCTTGCGCGCCAGGTTGGCGGTGCTCTCGCGGGCGTTGGCCTGCAGCAGGCTGATCAGGGCACGGTCGGTGGCGTCTTTGGGCATCGGGGCTTGGGCGGTTGGGATGTTGGCCGACGGAATTTGACGTACCGGCGATTGGCTTCGCCGATACGGCGAAATTATGAACAGGTTCGACGAACTCGGGCTTTCATTCGTCAGCGGCTCTGTCGAAACTCTGTCACCGGCCCAAAGCCGCCCGCTCACCCACCGTTTCTGGAGCTGCCCATGCCCGCCCTGTCCCGTGTTGCACTGCTGGGTGCCGGCCACATCGGCCAGACCATCGCCCGCCTGCTGGGCGACAGCGGCGACTACCAGGTGACCGTGATCGACAAGAACCCTGCCGCGCTGGCGCGCATTGCCGGCCGCAATGTCAGCACCCGGGTGGCCGACACCGAAAACGGCGCAGCCCTGCTGGCCGCGCTGCGGGACGCGCCTGGCGGTGGCCGACACGACATCGTGGTCAACGCACTGCCCTACCACCTGGCCGTGGCCACCGCCACCGTGGCGCTTGAGGCCGGCTGCCACTACTTTGACCTGACCGAGGACGTGGCCGCCACCCGCGAGATCAAGCGACTGGCGGCGGGGGCGGCCACCGCCTTCATGCCGCAGTGCGGCCTGGCGCCGGGCTTCATCGGCATCGTGGCGCACCACCTGGCGCAGCGGTTCGAGGTGTTGCACGACGTCAAGATGCGGGTCGGCGCACTGCCCGCCTTCCCAACCAATGCGCTGAAGTACAACCTGACCTGGAGTGTGGACGGCCTGATCAACGAGTACTGCCACCCCTGCGAGGCGATCCGCGACGGCCACCGGCTGGACGTGCTGGCGCTGGAAGGCTTGGAGCATTTTTCACTCGATGGCACCGAGTACGAGGCCTTCAACACGTCCGGCGGGCTGGGCACCTTGTGCGAGACGCTGGAAGGCCGGGTGCGCACGCTCGACTACAAAAGCGTGCGCTACCCCGGCCACCAGGCGCTGATGAAAATGCTGCTTGAAGACCTGCAGCTCAAGGACGACCCGCAGACCCTCAAGGACATCTTGCGCAAGAGCGTGCCCGGCACGATGCAGGATGTGGTGTTGGTGTTTGTCACCGTCAGCGGGCTGCGCGCCGGCCAGCTGCTGCAAGAGGTCTTTGCCCGCAAGATCTTTGCCGACCGCAGTGAGGGCGCGCCGCTGTCGGCGATCCAGATCACCACGGCGGCCGGCATTTGCGCGGCGGTCGATCTGTTCCGCGACGGCAAGCTGCCGGCCAGCGGCTTCATCCGGCAAGAGCAGGTAGAGTTGCCGGCCTTCCTGGCCAACCGCTTCGGCGCCGCCTACCAGCAGTCGAGGCAGGTGGAGTCGATCGGCTGATGGCCGCCGTTCTGGACACCCCCATGACCCATTCGCCCGACGCCGACGCCGTACCTGCCGCCATCCCTGCCGCCATCCCTCCCGCCCAGCATGCGCGGGACTTGCTCACAGCCCTGGGTGTGCCCGCGGCCGCATTTGCCGGCGGCAGCCTGGTGGCCCGCTCACCCATCGACGGCGCCACCACCGGCGCGGTGCATGCCGCCAGCGCTGCGCAGGTGCAGCAGGCCGTGGGCGATGCACACGGCGCGTTCCAGGCTTGGCGCCAGGTGCCGGCGCCGCGGCGCGGTGAACTGGTGCGGCTGTTTGGCGACGAGTTGCGCGCCCACAAGTCCACGCTGGCCGCGCTGGTCACGCTGGAAGCCGGCAAGGTGACGAGCGAGGGCGAGGGCGAAGTGCAGGAGATGATCGACATCTGCGAGTTCGCCGTCGGCCTGTCGCGCCAATTGCACGGCCTGACGATCGCCAGCGAGCGGCCGGGCCACCGCATGATGGAGCAATGGCATCCGCTGGGCGTGGTGGGCGTGATCAGCGCTTTCAACTTCCCGGTCGCGGTGTGGGCCTGGAACGCGGCGCTGGCGCTGGTCTGCGGTAACGCCGTGGTCTGGAAGCCCAGCGAAAAGACACCGTTGACCGCGCTGGCCAGCCACGCGCTGTTGGACCGAGCGTTGGCGCGATTTGGCGCTGATGCACCGGCCCACCTCAGCCAGGTGCTCAACGGTGGTGCGCCGGTGGGCGAGGCGCTGGTGGACGATGTGCGGGTGGCGCTGGTGTCGGCCACGGGTTCAACCCGCATGGGCCGTGCCGTGGGGCCGCGGGTGGCGGCACGTTTTGGCCGCAGCCTGCTGGAGCTGGGCGGCAACAACGCCATCATCGTGGCCCCCAGTGCAGACCTGGACCTGGCGGTACGCGGCATCCTGTTTGGCGCCTACGGCACCGCCGGCCAGCGTTGCACCACAACGCGCCGGGTGATCGCCCACGCCAGCATCCACGACGCGCTGGCAACCCGGCTGGAGCGCGCCCGTGCCAGCCTGCAGGTGGGTGACCCCCGCCAGGCCGGTGTGCTGGTCGGCCCGCTGGTGGACGGCGCGGCATTTGACGCGATGCAGGCCGCGCTGGCGCAGGCGCGGGCGCAGGGCGGCCGCGTGGCGGGTGGTGAGCGGGCGACGGCGGGCGCTGCCGGCCCCTTTGCCGCCGATGCCTGGTACGCCGCGCCCGCGCTGGTGCAAATGCCGGCCCAGTCCGCCGTGGTCTGTTCTGAGACTTTTGCGCCCATCCTGTACCTGCTGCGCTACGACCACTTCGACCAGGCCATCGCGTTGCAGAACGGTGTGCCGCAGGGCCTGTCGTCGGCGATCTTCACCAACGACTTGCGCGAGGCCGAAGCCTTCATGGCCGCAGCCGGCAGCGACTGCGGCATAGCCAACGTCAACATCGGCACCTCGGGCGCCGAAATCGGTGGCGCTTTTGGCGGCGAAAAAGAGACCGGCGGCGGTCGAGAGTCGGGCAGCGACGCCTGGAAGCACTACATGCGCCGCGCCACCAACACCGTCAACTACTCGGGTGCACTGCCGCTGGCGCAAGGCGTGAAATTTGAGGTTTGAGCGGGCCGCGATCGGCCACTGGGCCGCGCCAGCGCTGTCCCCGCCGGCGGGACGCTCCGGCCGTTACCTGAGCTCGGCCGCAACGGTCGATGAATCTGACGTGCCTTTCACCGCCCAATTTACATGCGTCGGCGGCGCCTGAGCGGGTACGGTTGGTCCCTGCCAAACGACCCGTTTCCAGGACGCATGACCAAGGAACTCCCCATGATTTTTGTTTCTCGGCGCCTCGCGCCGACTTTTGCGGTGCTTGCCGCCGCATGCCTGTCCGGCGCGCCGGCTCAGGCGGGCGGCACGCTCGGCGCTGCGCCGCCGCAGGCGCTGGCGGTTGTCGATTCGACCGACCGGCTGATCGTCCGCCTGCGCGACCGCGAGGCCAACGTCACCACCGACAGTCACGCTGCGCGCGTTGGCCAACTGGGCAGCCGGCTCGGCGTTTCGCTGCAGCGGCTGCGCGGCATGTCGGGCAACGCCCTGGTTGTGCAGCTGTCGCGGATGCAAAGCCGCGACGAAGCCGCGGCGCTGGCGCGCAAACTCGCCCAGGATCCGGATGTGCTGTACGCCGAGCCCGACCTGCGAATGGTGCCGTTGCGCATCCCCAACGACACCGCCTACGCGCAACAGTGGCACTACTTTGAAGCCGTCGGCGGCATCAATTTGCCCGCAGCATGGGACCGAACGGTCGGCAGCAGCAACATCACGGTGGCCGTGATCGACACCGGTCTGGTGGCCCATCCCGATCTGGCCGGACGTACCGTGGCCGGCTGGGACTTCATCGCCGACACCACCACCGCGCAAGATGGCGACGGACGCGACGCCGACCCCAGCGACCCCGGCGACTACGGTTGCAACGGCAGCGCCAGTTCGTGGCACGGCACCCACGTCGCCGGCACGATCGGCGCGGCCAGCAACAATGGCACCGGGGTGGCCGGCGTCAACTGGCTGTCGAAGATCCAGCCCTTGCGCGTGCTCGGCCGCTGCGGTGGGTACACCTCGGACATCGCCGACGCGATGCGCTGGTCGGCCGGCATCGCGGTGGCCGGCGTCCCGGTCAATGTCACGCCGTCCCGGGTGCTTAACCTCAGCCTTGGCGGCAGCGGCGCCTGCGGCACGACCTTCCAGAATGCGGTGAACGACGTCATTGCACGCGGCACCGTGGTCGTTGTTGCGGCGGGCAACAGCAACGTCGATGCCGCCAACGCGTCGCCGGCCAGCTGCAGCGGCGTGGTCGCGGTGGGCGCGACGACGCGCACTGGCGCGCGCGCCGGCTTCAGCAACTATGGCGCCAAGCTCGCGCTCTCGGCGCCCGGGGTGTCGATCCTGTCGACCCTGAATGCCGGCAGCACTGTGCCGGCGTCGCCCAGCTACGCCTCGTACTCGGGCACCAGCATGGCCACACCGCATGTCGCTGGCGTGGTTTCACTGATGCTGTCGCTCAACCCGGCGCTGACACCGGCTCAGGTGATGACGGCGCTCAAATCGAGCGCGCGTGCGTTCCCGACCGGCACGGGCGCAGATTGCACGCCGGCGCTGTGCGGTGCCGGTATCGTTGATGCTGCGGCCGCGCTGGCGGCGGCATTGCCGGCGCCACCGCCACCGCCGCCGCCGTCGCGGGTCAACCTGGCGCTGGCGACCAACGGCGGTGTGCTGACGGCGTCAAGCACCTACAGCGCGGCCTACCCGCCTGGCGGCGCCAACGACGGTGACCGCAAGGGCACGCGCTGGGGGTCCGGTGGCGGCTGGAACGATCTCAACGCGAACACCTGGCCGGATTGGTTGCAACTCGACATGGGCAGCGTCCAGAGCGTTGCTGAAATCAACGTGTTCAGCATCCAGGACAACTACACCAGCCCTGTCGAGCCCACCGAGGACTTGACGTTCTCGTTGTATGGATTGAAGAGCTTTGAGGTCCAGTTCTGGACGGGCTCGGCCTGGCAGACAGTGCCTGGCGGCAGTGTCACCGGCAACAACCGGGTCTGGCGTCGGTTCACGTTTGCACCGGTCTCGACCAGCCGGTTGCGGGTGCTGGTACTCGATGCGGCCGGCAGCTACAGCCGCATGGCAGAACTGGAGGCCTACTCCACGGCCACGTCGGCGCCGGCTGCGGTCAACCATGCGGCGCAATCTGCAGGTGGCTCGGCCGTCGCTTCCAGCAGTTACAGCGCAGCCTTCCCGCCGGCCAGTGTCAACAACGGCGACCGGCGCGGCGTGGGCTGGGGTGCCGGCGGCGGGTGGAATGACGCCACGGCCGCCAGCTGGCCGGACAGCGTGCAGGTCAACTTCAGCGCCAGCAAGATCATCACCGAGATCGATGTTTTCACGGTCCAGGATGCCTATGCATCGCCGCAAGAGCCCACCGAAACGATGACGTTCACGCAGTACGGCATCACCGCGTTTGAAGTCCAGACCTGGACAGGATCAGCCTGGTCGACCGTCCCCGGTGGCACCGTCAGTGGCAACAACAAGGTGTGGCGCAAGTTCAGCTTTCCGGCGATCACGACCAGCGCCGTCCGGGTGCTGGTGACCGCAGCCTTGGCTGGCTACAGCCGCATCACCGAAATCGAGGCCTACGGCCCGCCTTGACTGCGCAGCCGTACCGGGGCGGGCCATCGGACGCCGCGGTGGCTGTCCTCGCCTGGCCGCACTGGCGGGCGCGCATCCGCCAGGTCCGTGCCTTGGACGCTGAGCCGCGCTTGGGCAAAATGGCTGGGCAAGGAGGTGCTGCGCCGCACGGCTCCGTTGCCCAACCGCATGCGACTGAAAGCCCAGGCATCCTGATGACCACGCTGAAGATCCTCGTCCTGAACGGCCCCAACCTGAACCTGCTGGGCACCCGCGAGCCCGCGGTGTATGGCCATGCCACGCTGGCGGATGTGGAGGCGCTGTGCGCCGCCGCGGCCGCCGAGCGCGGTGCCGAGGTCGAATGCCGGCAGAGCAACCACGAGGGTGTGCTGATCGATTGGGTGCAGGCCGCTGGGGCGCAGCACCGCGCCGGGCAACTGGCGGGCGTCGTCTTCAACCCCGGCGCCTACACCCACACCAGCGTGGCGCTGCACGACGCCATCAAGGGCTCGGGTGTGCCGGTGATCGAGACCCACATCAGCAACGTGCACGCCCGTGAAGCCTTCCGCCACCACTCCTACATCTCGCCGGCCGCCGCCGGCATCGTGGTGGGTTTTGGCATCGACGGCTACGTGCTGGCGATCGACGGCCTGCTGCGCAAGGCCCGCGCTGCCGGCTGAGCCGCTGCCGGCCAGTTAGGGCAGGCGCCTGGCGGAATCAGCGCTTGGCGAGTTGCAGGTCGAGCTGGCCGACGGCAAAACTCAGCGCAAAGCGCGGCACCGTCTCGACGTTGCTGACGATCGGATCTTCTTCATAGCGCAGCAGCCCGCAGCCGGCCAGCGTCACGGTGGCCAGCACGTTTTTCAGTGCCGCGTCCAGCAATTCGACCTGCAGCGTGAGGTACTCGCTGTCGGCGATGCGGCCGTCGGCCACCAGCTTTTGCACCCAGGCCAGCGCCTCGTCGCGGCTGCGCGCGGCCAGTTCCAGCCGCAACTCGCCCAGGTCGATCACGCTGTAGTGGCGTGACGGCAGGCGCTGCTGGCCGGTCTGCTCGGTTGCCAGCTTGGCCGTTACCGTGGGCAACGTGATCTGGGTGATGAAGCTGGCATCAAACGGCAAACCGACGACCCGGAAGTTGGACGTCAGGATGGGCTTGCGCTTGCTGCCGGGCAGCGTCAGCCGTTCACCGCTGGGCTTGGCGTAGCTCACGCTGGACGGCTGCCAGGTCAGGTCCAGGCAAAAGCCCAGTTTGCTGCTGGCGTCCAGCACCGGCAGCTTGAGTTCGGTGATCAGGCCTTCGCTCCATTCCACCCGGCGCTGCACCTTGCGGTTGGCGTCCAGCACCAGCGCGGCGCCGTCGGTGGCCAGCGCGTTGCCGCGCGGCAGCGACAGCGCCCACTCCAGCAGGGGCCCGGGCTCGCCCAGGTCGATGCGGGCCGCCATCGTGCTGATGCTGATGTTGGCGGCCAGGCGTGCCGCCTTGCCCGGGCCGGACGGCACCACCACCTGCTCGACCCGGTAGCCCGGCATCTGCAGGCTGCGGGCCAGGCCGGCCAGCAGGCCGTTGAGCTCGATCGCGGGTGATCCGGCGGCGCTGGGTCGGACGGCCATGGGTGTCTCCTCGGGTCAGGGTTGGGGGTGCGCACCAGCATAGCGGCGGTGCCGCGCCCCGCAATCCCGCAACCCCCCAACCCGCATGACCCGCATGACCCGCGCCGATGGGTCGCCGCCCACTGCGGTCAACCCCGGTGCGGTCAACCCCGGTGCGGTGGCGCTGAACCGGGTGCCATACTGCCCCGGACCACCGGCCGCGCCTGCGGCACCTCTGCAAGGACCGCCTGCCCATGACCCCCCGCACCTCCTACGCCAGCGGCGTCTCCACGCTGCCCTTGTTGGGCGAAACCATTGGCGCCAACCTTGAACGCACGGTGGCGCGGGTGCCGGGCGCCGAGGCCCTGGTCAGCTGCCACCAGAACCTGCGCTACAGCTACGCCGAGTTCGATGCGGCCGTGAACCGGGTGGCGCTGGGCCTGCTGGCGCTGGACCTGGCGGCGGGCGACCGCGTTGGCATCTGGGCGCCCAACTGCGCCGAGTGGACGCTGGTGCAGTACGCCACCGCCAAGATCGGCGTGATCCTGGTCAACATCAACCCGGCTTACCGGTCGCATGAACTGCGCTTTGTGCTGAACCAGTCGGGCTGCCGGGTGCTGATCGCGGCCCTCAGCTTCAAGGGCAGCGACTACCGCGCGATGGTCGATGCGGCCCGCGCCGACCTGCCGGCGCTGGTGCACTGCATCTACCTGGACACGCCCGACTGGTCCGCGCTGCAAGACGCCGGCCAGGCCGTGCCGCTGCAGGCCTTGCGCGAGCGCAGCGCCAGCCTGCAGTTCGACGATCCGATCAACATCCAGTACACCAGCGGCACCACCGGCTTCCCGAAGGGCGCCACGCTGTCGCACCACAACATCCTGAACAACGGCTACTTTCTGGGCGAGGGCTTCCGCTACACCGAGCACGACCGGGTCTGCATCCCTGTGCCGCTGTACCACTGCTTTGGCATGGTGATCGGCAACCTGGCGGCCACCAGCCACGGCGCTTGCATGGTGTACCCGGCGGCGGCCTTTGATGCCGGCGCCACGCTGCGGGCGGTGGCGGCCGAGCGCTGCACCAGCCTGCTGGGCGTGCCGACGATGTTCATTGCCCAGCTCGCCCATGCGGACTTTGCCAGCACCGATTTTTCGTCGCTGCGCACCGGGATGATGGCCGGATCACCCTGTCCGATCGAGGTGATGACCCAGGTCACCACCCGGATGCACATGGCCGAGGTGGGCATCGGCTACGGCATGACCGAGACCTCGCCCGCCAGCACCCAGACCGCCACCGACGACACCCTGGCGCGCCGCACCGGCACCGTCGGCCGGGTGATGCCGCACCTGGAGATCAAGATCATCGACCCCGAGACCGGCCAGGTCGTGCCGCGCGGCGTGCCGGGTGAGTTCTGCACCCGCGGCTACTCGGTCATGCTGGGCTACTGGTGCGAGCCGGCCAAGACCGCCGAGGCGATCGACAGCGCCGGCTGGATGCACACCGGCGACCTGGCGGTGATGGACGACGACGGCTACGCCAACATCGTCGGGCGCATCAAGGACATGATCATTCGTGGTGGCGAGAACGTCTACCCTCGAGAGATCGAGGAATTCCTGTACACCCACCCCGACATCGCAGACGTGCAGGTCATCGGTGTGCCCGATGAGAAATTCGGTGAGGAGATCGTGGCTTGGGTGCGGCTGGCTGAGCATGCCGACACTGCCAGCATGAGTGCGCAGACCTTGCGGGAGTTCTGCCAGGGCAGGATTGCGAACTACAAGATTCCGCGCTATGTGAAGGTCACGCAGGAATTCCCGATGACTGTCACCGGCAAGATCCGCAAAATGGAAATGCGCGAGATTTCCATCACCGAACTGGGCCTGCAAGGCGCCGCGGCGGGGAAGAGCGCCTGACTCTGCCCGACGGATGATTGAA
>JBKJKU010000403.1:0-2922 GCA_046597355.1 Aquabacterium sp. | reverse complement strand
CAGCAACTCGGCCAGCCGGTCGAGCAGCACGTTGCCGCGCGCCTTGGAGATGTCGAGCAGCGCCACCGCCAGGCCGTCCAGCGAGGCCGGCCGCGGCGTCAGCGCACGCGCCACCGGCGCACGCTCCGACGTGGGGTCGAGCAAGGTCATTGACATACTCATACGGTGATCTCCTTCGATACAGGGATGGACCCGACCGGGCCGGACGCGGCCCAGCCGGCAATGATGGCTGAAAAAAGCCCGGCGGCGCCGCCGGCCCGCACGATGATCAGCCCGCCAGGGCGGAACTTGGGCACCGGCTTGCCGGACATCGCCGCGGGCAGGCCCTCGGTGATGCCACCGGCGCCCGTGACCATCTCGTCGCCCGGCAGCAGCAGCAATTTTTCCAGTTCTTCGCGCAGCCGGGCCTTGGACCAGCCGGCCTCGATGAACACCCGGCTGTGCTCGGGCGACACCACCAGCAGCGCATCACCGGCCATCGCCAGCTTGGGGTGGTCGACCACGCGCAGGCACAGCGCAAAACTGCGCGCCAGTGATTCGGGCGTACGCGATTTCTGGTCCACCACGCCCTGCACGCCTTCACCGGCAAACAGCGTGACCACCGACGCATCGGGCGCAAAACCGCGCTCGACCGCCAGGCTGTCCCAGGCCGGGTGCTCGGCCTCGGCAAAGCAAAAGCTGTACTTGCCGGGCGTGCCCAGCGTGGACCGGTCCATCTCGCCCGGCCGGCCGCCGCCGACGTTGCGGACCACCAGTTGCAGCGCCCGGCCGATGGTGGCGTTGGCGCGGTGGCCCTGGCCCAGCGCATTGACGCCCGAGTTGATGCCGACGCTGCGCGCCAGCGGCCCGTTGGCGATCACCACCGGCCCGCAGAACATCGTCGTGCACAGCACGCCGTGCATGCCGAATTCATCAATCAGCGCCGCCTCCACCGCCGCCAGCACCACGGGCAGGTACTCGGGCTTGCAACCGGCCATCACCGCATTGATCGCCACTTTTTCGACGGTGCAGGGCGCCAGGTCGGGCGGAATCAGGCCAATCACCTCGTCCGGCCGGCGGGTCGTGCCCTGCAACATGCGCAGCACCCGCACAGCAGTAGGCGGCACCACCGGCAGGCCGTCCGACCAGCCGCGGTCGTAACAGGCCTCGATCGGGTCTTCGGCCTCGCCCAGATCAACCGTGCGGGCGCGCAGGCCGCTGTCGCCAAAGCGCAGCTGCAGGTCCTCGGCGGTGCCGGGATCCAGGGTTTTGGACGCGCAGCCGGGCCGCAACTCGGGCAGCGCAGCGCCCAAATCCGGCAGGCCGCTGATCTGCTGCCAGTCGCCGCGGTGCCAGCCGTAGGTGCGCGCCTGCTCGACCCCGCCTGCCATGCGGATCAGCGTGGGCACAAACTCGATACCGGCGCGGAACGAGCGCTCCAGCGTGGCATCGAGCTGCACACCCGCCAGGCCGGCGGCATAGGCCGGATCGTCCTGCACGTAGACCCGCAGCGGCACATTGCCGGCTGCCAGCTCGGCCAGCAGCGGCTCGATCAGGGTGCAGGTCGGACAGTCACGCTTGGCGACGACGACCAGGCCGTCGGTGGGCCAGGGCAAGGCAGCAGCAGGGGTTGAGGCGGGCATGGGTGGGCAGTCGCGGTGCGGCGCTTATCGTGTCATTGGGGCGCCCGGCGGGCCTGTCTCTACCGCGACAAGACCGGCGGCGACGGACCCTCCGGCGACAACACCATGCCGGCGCGCAAATTCAGGCCGCCCGGCGTGCGCCAGCGCACAGAACCGGCCGCGCCCGCGCGCCCATACTGGGCCATGACACCCGCCACCACCCCCTTCGATGCCAACCTCCCGCCGCCAGGCGCCAGTGCCGGGCACGATGGGTTGTTGATGGCGCCCACCTCGACCGGTGCAGTCTGGGCGTCACTGGGCGAAGGCTTTGCCCGGTTCTTCGCGTCGCGGGCCCAGGCGTCCGATGCGGGCGAAAGCATGATGGACTCGCCCTCGCTCTGACCTGCGGCGGCCGCGCAGGGCCGGCGGCACAGGGCCGGCTGCACAGGGCCGGCGGCCAGGGCCGCTGGGCAGCGCCGGTCAGGGTAGACCGCCTGCAGCAAAACGCCGGCAACCACGGCTTGGCGGGCATCCACAAGAAAACAGTCTTTGGCAGCGCGGATGAGGGGCGCCAAGCGTTTGCGCAGCTCACGGGCTCGGCGCTCCGCCGACACTCAGCGCACCGGTGGCAATGACGGCGGCTGTAGGAGGCCGCGCTGTGCAGGCCCGCGCAGCGTGCATGATCCTGGCAACCCCTGACGCCACCGAGCCAGCCATGACCCCCGCCAGCAGCGACGTTCTGATCATCGGCGGCGGCATTGCTGGCGCATCGCTGGCCTGCTGGCTGGCGCCGCACCTGCGGGTTACCGTGCTGGAGCGCGAATCCCAGCCCGGCTACCACGCCACCGGCCGGTCGGCCGCGCTGTACATGCCGAGCTACGGCAGCCCGCAGGTGCGGGCGCTGACGCGGGCCAGTGGCGCGTTTCTGGCCCAGCCGCCGGCCGGCTTTAGCGACACCGCGCTGCTGTCGCCACGGGGTGCGTTGCGGGTCGCCAGCCCCGGCCAGGAAAACCAGTTGGACGCGCACTGGGCGCTGTTGCAGGCGCCAGCGCTGGCTGCACCCGACCGCGCCCGCCGGCTCAGCCGGGCTGACGCCTGCGCGATGGTGCCGGTGCTGCAGCCAGACCGGGTGACCGGCGCGGTGTTCGAGGCCGATGCCCTTGACATCGACGTGCACGCACTGCACCAGGGCTACCTGCGTGCACTGCGGCGGGCCGGCGGTACGCTGGTGTGCAATGCCGGGGTGACGGCGATCAGCCGCAGCGGTGCTGACTGGCAGGTGCAGGCAGGCAGCGTGGGTGGGGGCGGGGGTGTGGGTGGC
>JBKJKU010000319.1:0-3126 GCA_046597355.1 Aquabacterium sp. | reverse complement strand
ACCAGCGAGCCCTTTTGCGACACATGCTCGCCCAGCACCTCGCGCAGCGCCTTGTGCATCAAATGCGTGGCGCTGTGGTTGCGCACGGTGCGGGCGCGCTGCTCGGCATTGACCTTGACAGCCACGGTGTCGCCCACGGTCAACGTGCCCTCGACCACCCGGCCCTGGTGGCCAAACACATCGGCCTGGATCTTGGTGGTGTCCTCGATCAGCACCCGGGCCACCGCGTTGCGCAGCTCACCCGCGTCGCCGGCCTGGCCGCCGCTCTCGGCGTAAAACGGCGTGTGGTCCAGCACCACCACGCAGTCATCGCCGGCTCGGGCGCTGGCCACCGCGGTGCCGTCCAGGTACAGGCCGGTGATGCGCGAGGTTTCGCACTGCAGGTGCTCGTAGCCGTGGAAGGTGGTGGGCGTGCCGGCATAGACCAGTCCGGCGGCCATCTTGAATTTGGTCGCGGCGCGCGCCATCTCACGCTGGCGGCCCATCGCTGCATTGAAACCGGCTTCGTCCACCGTGACGCCGCGCTCGCGGCAGACATCGCCGGTCAGGTCGACTGGAAAGCCGAAGGTGTCATGCAGCTTGAAGGCGGTGTCGCCGTCGATGACCTTCGTCCCCGCCGCGTCCATGTTGGCCAACGCGGCCTCCAGGATCTCCATGCCGTGGTGGATCGTCAGGAAGAAGCGCTCCTCCTCGGCCTTGAGCACCTCGGTCACGCGCGCAGTGGCGCGGCGCAGCTCGGGGTAGGCCTCGCCCATCTCGGCGTCCAGCGCGGCCACCAGCTTGTGGAAAAACGGCTTGCGGGCGCCCAGCTTGTAGCCGTGGCGGATGGCGCGGCGGGCGATGCGGCGCAGCACATAGCCCCGCCCCTCATTGCCCGGGATCACGCCGTCGGCGACGGTGAAGGCGCAGGCGCGGATGTGGTCGGCGATGACCTTGAGCGACGGCGAATCGGTGTCGCAGCCGCCGGTATCCGCTGATGCCGCCAGGCCGCCAGCGGCGTCAACGGCTGCTTTGGCCGCCGCCAGCAGCGACACAAACAAGTCGATCTCGTAGTTGCTGTGCACATGCTGCAGCACGGCAGTCAGGCGCTCCAGCCCCATGCCGGTGTCCACGCTGGGCTTGGGCAGCGGGTGCATCACGCCGTCTTCGGTGCGGTTGAACTGCATGAAGACGTTGTTCCAGATCTCGATGTAGCGGTCGCCGTCCTCGTTGGGCGACCCCGGCGGGCCGCCGGCGATCTGGCGTCCGTGGTCGTAGAAGATTTCGGTGCACGGGCCGCACGGGCCGGTGTCGCCCATCATCCAGAAGTTGTCGGACTGGAAGCGGCCGCCCTTGTTGTCGCCGATGCGCACGATGCGCTCGGCGGGCACGCCCACTTGCTTGTTCCAGATCTCGTAGGCCTCGTCGTCCTCGGCATACACCGTGACCCAGAGCTTGTCGGCGGGCAGCTTGAAGTGCACCGTCAACAACTCCCAGGCGAAGCCGATGGCATCCGCTTTGAAGTAGTCGCCAAAGCTGAAGTTGCCCAGCATCTCGAAGAAGGTGTGGTGGCGCGCGGTGTAGCCGACGTTGTCCAGGTCGTTGTGCTTGCCGCCAGCGCGGATGCACTTCTGGCTGGTGGTCGCGCGTGAATACGGCCGGGTATCGAAGCCCAGGAACACGTCCTTGAACTGGTTCATGCCGGCGTTGGTGAACAACAGCGTCGGGTCGTCGCCCGGGATCACCGGCGACGAGGCCACGATGGTGTGGCCCTTGGACTCGAAGTACTTCAGGAAGGTGGAACGGATTTCAGCGGCTTTCATCGGCGGGCCTTGTTGGTCAGGATCGGGCCGTCAGGCCACAGGGTTCGGAAAGAGTCGGATGCCGGCGCGCGGCGCGGCCGCGATCATGCCGGCATCGTAAGTAGCCAGCGCCGCCTTGCGGCGCAGCGCCAGTTCGAAATACAAGGCGTCGTAGGCGCTCAGGCCGTGGGCACGGGCACATTCGAGGTTGCGCGCCACGTCCACCGGCTGGGCATCAACCACCGGGTCCAACGCCATGATGGCCGCCAACGCTGCGCCTATTCGGGCCGGCTCGGCCGCGCCACGGCGCTCGGCCTGCGCCAGCGCGTTGGCCACCTCGGCGTTCCAGAGCGCGGGCACGATCAACTCGCAATCGGCCAGCATTTGCAATCCGGCAGGGTGCGGACGGGGGGCCTCGGTGTGCAAGATGTAGCGCAGCACAAAGGACGCGTCCAGCACCACGGCATCGGGTCGAGGCTCGGGTTGTCGGGGCGCGTTCGCCATCAGGTGCGCCCGGCGCCAATCAAGTCGGCGATCAGCACGCCAGGCAACTCGATGGGCGCAAAGTCCCTCAAGCCGTCCAAGGCCGCGGCACGGCGCAGCGAGCCCGGCGCGCGCTCGCGCCCAATCGGCACCAGCTTGGCCACCGGCTTGTTGTGGCGGGTGATGATCACCTCCTCACCGCGCTCGGCGCGGGCGATCAGCTCGGACAGATGGGTCTTGGCTTCGAACAGGCCTATGGATTCCATGGCGCGCCCCGGTATTGGTTGAATCAACCAGATTCTAAACGAAGGGCTTGCGGGTTGGGCCGATTGGCGGCGGGCATGCCATTCGGGCTGGCCAAGGCCGAGCCCCTGTCGCAGGGCGTTCACGCCCTGTCATCAAGGTGGCAGCCCCGGACGCCGTGATCTTGGTATCGTTGAGGCTTGCTAGTTGACAAGGACACCTCATGGCCAGCCACGCACGATTTTCCTGGGACGACCCGCTGCAGCTCAATGCCCAGCTCAGCGACGATGAACGCGCGGTGCGCGACGCCGCCCACGCCTACTGCCAAGAGCGCCTGGCGCCCCGGGTGCTGGAGGCCTTCCGCCACGAGAAAACCGACCGCGCGATCTTCAACGAGATGGGTGAGCTCGGCCTGCTGGGCACCAGCATCCCTGAGGCCTACGGCGGCGCCGGCCTGAACTATGTCTGTTATGGCCTGGTGGCGCGCGAGGTCGAGCGGGTGGATTCGGGCTACCGGTCGATGATGAGCGTGCAATCGTCGCTGGTGATGGTGCCGATCCATGTGTTCGGCAACGAGGCGACGCGGCAGAAATACCTGCCGAAACTGGCAACGGGCGAG
>JBKJKU010000240.1:0-37041 GCA_046597355.1 Aquabacterium sp. | reverse complement strand
TGACCCCGCCGGCGCCGAAGACCTCGCCCAGGCTGATCACGTTCGGGCTGCGCACGATGGCGCTGTACTCGCGGCCGTTCACCAGCCCATTGCCGTTGGCGCCATTGAAGGTGATCTGCGCGCCGGTGCTCAGCAGGTGCGGCAGACCGAAGTCGACGGTCTCGTTGGCGCCGTCGGCAGTCTGGATGCTGCCATTGGAGACGGGCAAAGCAGCACCGCCATGGTTGGCGCTGAGCTTCAGATCCTTGCCAGCAGTGACGTTGTCGGAATTGCCGACATTGAAGGTGACTGTGCCGGTGGCGTTCGCGGTCGGGTTGAGGGTGGCGACCGACACGATGCCGCCGCCCGCTGACTGGGTGGCCGAATCCGCATCCGTGGTGAGGTTGGCACTGACGTTGATGTTGCCGGCCAGGCGCATCACGCTGCCGACGCCAGCAAAGTTCACCGTCTGCGTGGTGTTGGTCGTGGCCGTGATGGCGCCCGAGCTGGCCTGCACGTTGACCGCGCCGCCGCTGGACGCGCTCATGTTGGTGTTCGCGATTGACACGGTGTCGGCGAGCACGTTCAGGTTATTGGCGCTGTTGGACAGTCCCCGGTTCACATGGCCTGTGAACCCAACCGTGGTCGACCCGGTGGCGTCCGCCGTCACCGTGCCGGTGGATACCGCCACAAGACCGCCGCCCGCGTTCTGCAGGGCGCCAAAAGCCTGGTTGGCGTGTTTGCCCGAGACGTTGATGTCGCCGCCGTCTGAGGTCAGCGACAAGCCGTTGCCGATCGACACGTTCAGCGTCGAATTGGCGTCCACGTCGACATTGCCACCTTGCACCGAGACCAGGCCACCGCCAGCGTTGTCGGCGTCGCCGATGGCGCCGTAGCCCTGTGCGGTAGTGCGGAACTTGCCGTTGGTCCCTGCGGTTTCGTCAAAGTTGAGCTCGCCCGCGATGTTGACGTTGCCGTCGGCAAAGATGCTGCCGCCGCTGCCGTTGGTGATTTCGGTCTTGGCCTTGAAGTCCACATCGGTGGTGGAGTCCTTGACCTCCACTGCGCCACCGCCCACCGATGAGGCTTTGCCAACCGCATAGCCGTCAAGGTCGGCCTTCAGGTCGAAATCACCGCCGCCGGTGGTGGTGATGGCGACGTTGTCGCCGATGTAGCCGGTTGCCCGGCTTTCGTTCAGCGCCGTTGTCTTGACAATCTGCACGCCTGCCAGCAGCGCAAAGCCTGTCCCGCGTGCCGCCGACGTCACGTTCGACGTCAGCTTGGCATCGGCATCGATGCCCGCCGCACCGGTGGTGCTGATGGTCGCGCCAGTGGCGTCACCGGCTTTGCCGATACGCACATTGACCGAGCCCTTGTCCTCGGCCCGGCTGTCCAGGCTGGCAATGTCCGCAACGCCGGCGCCGCCACCCGAGGTGGCAACACCGGTCGCGGTGTGGACCGCCTTGGCGTCAAGCCGCAGGCTGCGCGCCGTCAGCGTGCCTCCGCCGCCAATCGCCGCCGTGGTGCCGGACGAGACCACGGTCTTCAATTTGGCGATATTGAAGTTGATGCCCAGTGCACCGCCGCCAGTGTCGGACGATGGGCTGGCGGTGGTCGTGCCATGGGCCAACAAGGTCACCGCACCGTTGGTCGCGGTCACCGTCGAACGGTCGCCAATGGCTGCCACGGTGTCGTGGCCCGAGTTGGCGTTGATCGTGGTCACGTTACCGGCCGCCAGGCCCGCGCCGCTGCCGGCCGTCACGTTGGCGGCGGCGTTGACGTTGGCCTTCGCGTCCAGCGTGATTGCGCTGGCCGAGACGATTGCGTCGTTGCCGATCGCGGCGCGCGTGGACGATGGCGCCAGGGCGAAGCCGGTGATGTCGGGATCGTCATTGGTGCCGTTGCCGTCCACGTCGCCATTGCCGACCACTGCGGTCGATTTCAGCACGTTGACCGCAACACCGCCCGAGCCCGAGCCGCCCGACACCGAGGCGTCGGCCAGCGGTTGGCCGGTCTCCGTGCGCGCGGTGGCCGTCAGGCTGCCGCTCAGGGTCACGTGGGCGCCATCGCCGACCAGTGCACCGGTCTCCCGGCTGCCGATGGCGATGGGTTCGAGCGAGGTGATGGCGGCCAGCAGGCCGCCCGCACCGGCCGCGATGCGCGCCTTGGCCTGCGCTGTGGCCTCCTCGGCCCGCAGGTCAACGCTGGTCGCATCCAGCGTGGTGTTCTTGCCGATGTAGGCACGCGTCTTGCCGGCCAGCGTGGCCTGGGCGTTGACGTCGCTGACGCCCACCGCAAGCGCCACCGCGACACCGGTCGCGGTGGCCTCCGAGATGCTGCGCCCGATGGCGTCGATATCGGCCGCACCCGACAGCGTGATGTCAGCGCGGTCCGCGGTCGACTCGTCAAGGCCGCGGCCGAGGTAGGCCTCAACGTTGTTGTTGACATTCGTCGTCGGCTTCAGCACGCCCACCGAGGCGCCCGCCGACAGCGTCAGCGAGAACAGGTCGGCATCGGCCCGCGCATCGCCATCGGCCAGGATGCGCAGCGTGCCCGTCGTCACGTCAGTGCCGTCGCCTGCGAAAGCACGCGTGGTGCCGCTGGCATTGGCCGTGGGCCGGTAGGCGCTGACCGAAACCAGCAGCGAGCCGGCACCGCCTTGCACGTCGGCCGATGCATCGATGTCAGAGAAGGCCCGCACATTGAGCGGCGACCCGGTCACGTTGATGTCGGCACCGGGCTGGCCGGCGGCCGCGATCTCGGCCGGCGCACCAAGGAACGCCTCCACCGTGCCCGTGACCGTGGCTGTGGGCGCGATGTCCTGCACGGCCACGCCGAAGCTGACGTTGCCCGCCGTCGCATGGGCAGTGGCGGTCATGACAGCGCGATCGGACGCGTCGATGCCGGCCTTGACATCCAGGGTGCCGGCGTCGAGATCAACGCCGTCGCGCACGAAGGCCGAGAAGCGGCCCGAGACAGTGGCGCTGGGCGTGAACGAGCCGAACGTGACCAGGCCAGCGAACCCAGCCGCTGTCAGCGACGAAACCGCCTGCATGTTGCCGGCAGCCACAACGGTGACGGCGCCGCCGCCAACGTTCACATCGGTCGTGACGTTGGCCGCCTGCTGGCCGACGCTGGCGCCGATGAAGGCCTCCACCGCGCCCGAAACGGTGGCTGTCGATATGCCGATCGAGCCATCGACCAGGCCGGCGCCGGTGAACGACGAGGCCTGGATGTCCGCCTTCATCTCGGGCGCGTCAGCCTTGATCGCCACCGAGGCGCCGTCCACGTCAACGCCCTGGCCAATGTAGGCCCGCACCGCGCCGCTGACGGTCGAAACCTGTTCCAGCAGCGACAACTGCAGCACACCGGCCGCACCGATGCTGAGGATGGCCGGCGCGGCCAGCATGTGGCCAACCGCGTCAACGGTGATGGTGCCGCCGATATCGACCACACCGATGTCGCTGCTGGGCGTGGTGCCCGCAGCCGATCCGATGTGGGCATCGACCGTGCCCGACACCGTTGCCGTCGAGGAGATGTCCGACACGGTAACCGCACCGGACAGGCCCACCGCCTTGGTGTTCGAGACCGCGTCGTAGTCGCCGTCGGCATCGATGTCCAGCGAGGCCGCCTGCAGCGTGCCGCCCTGGCCAACATAGGCGCGGGTCGTACCAGCCACGTCGGTCAACGTGGTGTAGAAGCTGATCGATGACAGGCCAGCGCCAGAGAAAGCGAAGCTGTCGTCATTGAAGCCGGCCGTGGCGTTCATGTCCGACCAGGCGTTGACAGTGACCGCACCGCTGATGTCGGTGATGCCAGCACCGCCCGTGACCGGCCCCCCCGCCGGCGCGCCGATGTAGGCCGATACCTCGCCATCCACCAGGGCCTTGGACTCGATATCGCTGATCGAGATCAGGCCAGCCAGCGACAGCATGAAGGTGGTTGACGTCGCGCTGTAGTCAACACGATCACCGCTGTTGCCCGCCTCGACAACCAGCGAGCCCGCCGTCATCGAGACGCCATCGCGCACATAGGCGCGGGTCTTGCCGCTCACTTCAGACCTCGGTTGGGTGACGCTGACCGTGACGCCGAAGCTGCCGCTGGCCAGGTAGGTCTTGGACACCGCATCCATCGTCGCGTCGGCGTCCACCACCACGGCGCCGTCGCCTGCGTCGCCGCCGGCAATCGTCAACAACGGTGCTGCGCTGGCTGACGAGCCGCGGTCGTTCTGCGCGCCGATGAAGGCCTCGACTTCGCCCGTTACCTTGGCCAGCGACGACAGCACGCTGACCGATGCAAACCCGGAGATCGTGCCCGACTTCACCGAGGCGGTCGCGTCCATCACGTCACCATTGGCAGTAACGTCGAGCCGGTCAGCCACGAGCGTCGTGTTCTCGCCCACGTAGGCGCGCACGGCGCCCGAAACATCCGCCGTTGGAAGCAGTACGTTCACCGCGATGCCAAACGAGGCGCTGACGCCCTCGGCCGACGCCACAGCGGTCTGGCTGCCGTTGGCGTCGATGACTGCGCGGCCGTCAACGCCTGCCGCGTCAGTGAGGGTGATGACTGTGGGCGCGCCAGCGGTCGGCGCCATGCCGGCCTGCGTGCCCGTGAAGGCCTCGGTGCGGCTGTCGATCGTGGCGTCGGCGATGGTGACGTTCACCGACAGGCCGCCGCTGAGGGCAAAGAATTCGTTCAGCGAATAGGCCTGGTCGTTTGACGTGGCGACGACATCAAGCTGGCCGGCCAGGACCGTGGCGCCCTCGCCCACATAAGCCAGCGTGTCACCGACGACGCTGGCACTGGACTTGGTCACCGCCGCGCCGGCCAACAGGCCCACCCCGCCGGTCAGGCTGTCGGCCCGCGCGTCGTAGGTGGAATTGGCTTTGACGTTGAGCTTCTGGGTGCCGATGTTCAGCAGGGTGACAGGCGCGCCCGACACCGTCTCACGCAATGCCGACGGGTTGAAGGACACCGGCGTCACGTTGCTGCGCTGCAGGCCGTGCGTGCCAGCGGGCAGGGAAAGGCCGGTGAGGTCTTGGGCGATGCCCGCCGCGACGTCGGCCAGTGAGGCCGAAAGCGTCACGAAGTCGTTGCCGGTGTCGTCGGTCCCGGCGCCGAGCACGTAGTAGGTTTGACCACTGACCAAGCCACCCACCGCACTGCCGCTAGCGGTGTACACGACCGCCTCACCAGTCTGGAACGGCAGGCTCCCATCGTCCACGGCAAGGCGGTCCGAGCTTGCCTTGAGGTTGCTGATGCCCGCCGCTGCGTCACGCGTCAAGGAATGGCTGGCGCCACTGCCTGCGGACAGCAGATCAACCGCGACGCGGCCGTTGAGGTTGTTCTGGTCTTCGAGCGCCAGGGGGTTGTTGCTGCCATCGCGCAGGATCTCGGCCAGTTGGACGTGGCCGTTTTCGCCGGCCAGCACGTAGTACTGCTTGCCACTGGTCAGCCCGCCGATCGCGCCTGCGCCGGCTGCGTAGGTGACGATTTCACCTGTCGCGAAGGGCACGTCCGGTGTGCTGAGGTACAGCCGGTCAAGCCGGGTGTCCGCCACCAGGGGTGTGCTCGCCCGCTCGCCGACATAGGCCTCGGTCACGCGGTTCACCTGGGCGTCCATCACCGACAGCGCCCCGGCGATGCCGCCGACAGCGACCGATGTGCCCTCGGGCAAGGCATGGGCGGTGCTGTCAGCGGTGACGCTGGTGTTGCCGCCCGCGGTCACGGTGGTCAGGCCGTCCGCATAGGCGCGCGTGGAGCCTTCGACCTTGCCGATCGACTCGATCGCAGAAATTGCCAGGCCCAGCGACGCCGAGAAGCCGACCACCGTTGGCGTCACGGTGTGGTCACTGTCGGCGTCGATGCTGACCCCCGCACTCGCCAGCAACTGCGCACCACTGGCAAACGCAGCGACATGCGAGGTGACGATCTCGACCGCCCTGGCACCGACCACGGCACCGCCGATCCCGGCCGCGACAGCCGCCGCGTTGGACACGGTGACGAGATCACTTTCGCCCTGCACGCTGTCGGCACTGATCAGCAGCGCCCCACCACCGGATTCGACCGTGCTGTTCTCGACCGAAGCGACCGTGGTCGAGGTGATGGTGTTGCCGGACAGCGCGATGCCTGCCGCGAACGCGACCAGCCCACCGGCGACAGACACCGCATTGACATCGGCAGTGGCTCTGAGCCGTTCGTGCGCTTCGACCGTCAGCAAACCGGCCAGCGCCCGCGCATCCGACCCATTGCGGACCTGGGACTTGGTTGTGCGCGTGACGGTGTTGGTACCGCTCGCCCCGGCGCCTGAGGCGGCGCCGCCAAAGCCAACGGCGGCTGCAAGCGCGTACGCGTCCGGTGTGGCGATGAGCGCGCTCTCGGACCTGGCGCCGACAGTCAGCGCACCGGCATTGGCGCGGACAAAACTGCCGTCGATCGCAGCAGCGGTGTCGCCACCCAGCGTGTTGGACGCCTGCGCTGCAGAAATCGCCAATGCACCGGCCGCATAGCCGACCGACAAGGACACCGATGCCGCCGTTGCGTCAGCGGTGCTGGAGATCGAATCCGTCGCAGACAGCAGCACGGCGCCAGCCGCCGTCACGCCCTGGCCGTCGTTGGTGTTGGACGCCAGGATATCGGCCTGCACGGTCTGGGTGATGGTGTTGTTCACGATCGCTCCGGCACCCGCACCGGCGAGCGAGAAGCCAAACGCTGCCGACAACGACACCGCCACGCCCTTGCCGTTGGAGGTGATCGTGCTGTCGGCGAGTGCCGTCTCCATGACATTGCCGCCGGCATGGACATTGCTGTCACTGATGCGCGTGCGAACCGTGCCTGCCAACGATGCGCTGGCCTCGGCAAAGGCAACCGCCACAGCCACCGACGCACCGCCTGCAAACGACCCGGCCACGGACACACCGTACACATCGTTGGTGAATGCCGTGCGGTCTGTGGCGGTGAGCAGCACAGAGCCGAGCACGGCGTCGACGTCGGCGCCGCCTTCGACCAAGGCTTCGACGAGGTTTGTTGCGCGCACCGACGCGATCGACCCGGCCGCAGCAGCCGACCCCGAAACGGCCCCGGCGCCGCCGAAGGAGACGCCAACCGCGACCCCCAGCGAATCGACTGTGCCGTTGGACAGGGCGTCGAGGGTGATGTCGCCGGTGCGTGCGGTGACGGTGGATTCCCCGATGACGGCACGGGTGGCTGTTCCGAAGTCCACCTGCGCATACGACAGCGCAAGCGACAGGTTCAGCGAGACTGCACCGGCTCCGCCGATGCTGACCGATGCGGCCGCCAGCGTCGAATCGACGGTCGAACCATCGGTCGCCGACACCTCGATGGACGCACCATCCACGTCGGATCCGTTGACGATGCGGGCCTCGACCGCATTGCTCAGCACGTTGGTCGCCAGCACCGCACTGACCGCGACGTTGATCGACACACCGCCGGCACCGCCCGCAGAGACACCGACCCCCACGCCCAGCGCGTCGATGGCGTTGTCCGCCACCGCTTCGACCGTGACGGCACCCCCGCTGCTGTCCACGATGGCACCGTCGATCGACGCCAGCAGGCTGCCGCCGATGGTGTTCTCCGCGTAGGTTGCAGAAATGCTGACATTGACGGACACCGCACCGGCACCGCCAGCCGCGATGCTGGCGGCCACCAGCGTTGCCTCGATGTCCGAGTCGTCCCGCGCCAGGACGGTCACATCACCCACCGCATTGACGACACTGCCAACGATGCTGGCTTCAATCGTGTTGCTGGTGGTGTTGAAAGCCACGGCACCGGTACCGGCGCCATTGACTGACACGGCCCCCGCACCGCCCGCAGCCACAGCCACGGCGATACCGAGGGCGTCGATGGTGGTTTCGCCCAGTGCCTGGACCGTGACCGCACCATCCGCATTGACATCAGTGCCGTCGATCGTGGCCAGCAGGGTGCCGCCGATCGCGTTTTGTCCGACGGTCACCGCGATACCGACGTTGACCGACACAGCACCGGCACCGCCGGCGGCGATCGACGCCGAGGCCAGCACCGCCTGGATGGCCGATGAATCCACTGCAGTGACGCTGACATCGCCGCTGGCATCGACGCTGCTGTTAACCGGGTTGCCCGAGGTGCTGACAATGCTGGCCTCGACCGAATTGGTGGTGGTGTTCGACGCGAACACACCGCTGGCAGACACGTTGATCGACACAGCGCCCGCACCGCCTGCCGACACACCGACAGCCAGGCCGAAAGCGTCGATCTCCAGGCCAGCGAGGGCCTCGACCGCAATCGCATCGCCGATCAGCCGCGAATCGACAACGGTGGCGAGCAGGCTGCTGCCGATGGCATTGGTCGCTTCGGTCGCTGAGACGGCGACATTGACCGAGACTGTGCCGGCACCGCCAGCCGCAATGGATGCAGCGGCCAGCACTGCCCGGATCTCGGAGTCGTCCCGAGCGGACACGGCAATGTCGCCGGTTGCCCCGACAGCACTGCGGATGATGCTGGCTTCGGTTGAACCGGACGCGGTGTTGGTGGCCAACACACCGGTTCCGGCACCTTGCACCGATACACCGCCCGACCCGCCGGCGGCAATCGCAGCCGCCACGCCGAGGGCCCGGATACCCGTCTCCGACAGTGCGCCCACCGTCACTGCACCGCCCGTGCTGTCGACAGTCGCGTCGGTGATGGTGGCCAAGGTATCGGCGTCGATGGTGTTGGTCGCTTCGGTCAACGACACGGCCACGCCCACCGCTGCCGAGCCGCTGGCGGCCACCGACACGGCGACCGAGAACAGGTCTGCCTCGATGGCCGAACTGTCGTCGGCGCGCACGCCGATGGCCCCGCCGGCGTCGACGTCGCTGCGGATGATTGACGCCTCAAAGCCGCCGGTGATGGTGTTGTGGGCCACCGCACCCGCGGCAGCGACGCTGATGGCAAAACTGGAACTGACGGCCACCGACACCGCCGCCGAGATGGCCAGCGAATCGATGATCCGTGCATCGCTGAGTTGGATCGTCGTGCCGTTGACCACACTGATGCGGTAGCGTCCACCGTTCTCCAGGCCACTGATGTCGGTGCCCGGCAGGCCGCCGTAGCGGTAGGTCAGAACGTCGCCGTCCTGGAACTGGTGGGCCGATGCGAACTGGATCGTGTCGTTGGCGGCGCTGACGGCGGTGCCGCCGTTGAGTGCCTTGTAGTCCTTGAGCTTGATACTGAACCCATCGACCACCTCGACCTGGTAAGTCGCAGCATTGACCAGGCCGCTGGCATCGCTGCCCAGGTTGGTGTTGTAGGTCACCACGGCCCCGTTTGCAAAGGCATGGCCGGTCTGCAGTTGAACCGTCATGTCGTCCACCACGACCACACGGTAGCGCTGGCCGTCCACCAGGCCGGCGGTGTTGGCGAGCGTGCTGTTGTAGGTCACGATGTCGCCAGTGGCGAGCCCGTGTTCGGTGGTGAAGGTGATGGAATCCGGGCCCGCGTCGAGCGCCACGCTACCGTCCAGCGCCAGTAACAGGCCGGTGCTTTGCTGCAGCGCGCTGGTGCCGGCAGACCAATAGTTGGATGCGCCGACCAGGTTGACGGCGGTGCCGAACGAAATCGTGTCCGCGTTGGCGTCCACGTCTTCACTGCCGTTCAGGACAACGGTGCCGCCGCCGCTGATCGCCAGCGAGTTGCTGCCAAGGCTCCACACGGGCACCGCGGGGTCAGGCTCTGCAAGGTCGGCAAAGCGACGGCTGCCATCGATGACCAGGGCGTTGGTGCCGCTGCCCCAGGCGCCCGAGGCCAGCTGGGTCACGCCGCCGTCGCTGGCAACGACGCTGACGCCGCCAGCAGCCGTTGCGACTGAATCGGCGATCGTTGCCACGGTAGAGCCGCCGATCTCGTTTTCGGTCAGCGCCACCGCAACCCCCACGCCAACCGCGCCTGTGCTGCTGACGGCAACCGAGATGGCGGCCGACACCAACAGGGCCGTGATGTCAGAACTGTCGAGTGCCAACACGCCCAGCGACCCGCCGGCAACGACTTCGCTGCCGTGCGCGATCGAGGCTTCAACCACATTGCTCGTCTCGTTGCGGGCCCAAGCGCCGGCACCCGCGATCGACACACCGACGCTGGTGCTGGCCGCCACGCTGACGCTGGCGGACGCGGCAACTGCGTCGATGGTGGTGTCGGCCAGCGCGGACACATCCACGTCGCTGCCAACGCCAACCGCCGTCACGACGGACCCGTCGATGGACGCACGGCTGCGGCCGGTGATCTCGTTGTCAGCCAGCGACACGGCCAGCGCCAGCGACCCGGACACTGCGCCGCTGGACGCCGAAACCGCCACCGACGCCGCCACCACATTGGACGAAATCGCAGCCGAATCGTTGACGGCGATTTCGACATCGCCCGCGGCAGTCAGCGTGCTGCCGTTCTTGACCAGGGCTTCGGTAGAACCGCCAATGCTGTTGCTGGCCGACGCGCCGGCCACGGCGCCGGCCAGGGTGATCGCGCCGCTACCGGCAGCCACACCGATCGCCACGGCCACTGTGTTTGCGTTGATCGTGCTGCCGGCATTGGCCACGACCGTCACCGCCCCGCCAGCGTCGGCGACGCTGTTGTCGATGGCAGCCAACGTGGCGCTGGTGATCTCATTCGTGGTCACCGATGCGGCGCCGGCAAACGACAGGTTGACGCTGCCAGAACTCACCGACACCGAGGCCGCCACGGCGACGAGTGTCGCGTCGATGGTGCTGGCGTTGTCGGCCAGCAGGCTGAGCGGGCCGCCCGCGCTGACAAACTGCAGGTCAGCTGCATCGGCGTTGGCAATCAGCGCCTCGACCGTACCGCCGATCGTGTTGGTGGCCACCGCCACGCCCACCGCACCGGCCAGCGTGAAGCTGCCGCTGCTGGCACTGACTGAAATCGCCGCGCTGACACCGAGGGCGTCGATGTCCTTGTCGGACGTCGCGGTGATGCCCAGGCCCCCGCCTGCATCCAGCGACGAATCGAGCACCTGAGCCCGCACAGCGTTGTCGATCTCGTTGGTGGACAGCGACACCGCAGCCGCGAGGCTGACCGTGACGCTGGCGCTGCCCGCAGCCACGCTCAGGGCCGCGCTGACGACCTTGGCGTCGACCTCGGCCGAATCCATGGCGCTGATGCTGGCCGCGCCACCTGCGTTCACCGCAGATTTGCCAGAGACACCCGCGTCGATCGTGTTGCCGATCATGTTGGTGGCATTGACCCCTGCGCCGGCCCCGGACAAGCCGATGCTGCCGCCACTGCTGACACCAACGCTGAGCGCCGCCGCCACACCCAGCGCCTCGATCGAGCCGGTCGAGCTGGCGTGTGCATCGAATCCGGTGTTGGCATTGACCAACGCCCCGCCTTCGACGACCGCGCGGGTGGTGTTGTCGATGGTGTTGTCGGCCACCGACACCGACACCGCCAGCGAGGCTGAATTACCGCCGCTGCTGATGGACGCGCTCAGCGCAGCGGCCACCACGTCGGCGGTGATCGTCGTTGCATCCGTTGCCAGCAGCGACACCGCGCCAGCCGTGGCCTCGATGGCCGCGCTGCGGACCACCGCCTGCACCGTGTTGTGCGTCTCATTGCCGGCGCCAGCGCCGGCACCGGTCAACGACAAGGAATTGCCGCTGCCCGACCCCACCGACAGGCTGGCCGACGCCGCCACCACCACCGCGTCAATATCCTTGGACGACGCGGCCGCGAGGCTCAGGTCATCGGCGGCCGTGCTGTCGACGCCGTCGATCAGCGCCTCGGTCATGCTGGTGATCGTGTTGACAGCTGCCGACACCGCCACGCCGCCGGTCACCGTGGTGCCGCTGCCGCTGCCCAGCGCGACATTGAGCGACGCGGAGATGGCTTTGGCATGGATGACGCCGCTGTCGCTGGCGTCCAGCGTCAGGTCGCCGCCGGATGTGACCGTGTTGGCAGTCAGCGGTGCGGAATCTTCGATGGCAGCGCGCGTTGCGCTGCCGATGGTGTTGTGCGTGACCGCCACGTTGGCGCTCACGCCCACGGCGCTGCCCTGGCTGGAGTTCGACACCGTCAGGGACACGCCGAAGCCGGTCGCCTGGATCGAGCCCGTGCTCGCGGCCGTGACCGCGACATCGGCGCCCGCGACAAGGGTACTGTCGTCGACCAGCGCCGCCGTGGCGGTGTCGATCTCGTTCACGCCGATCGACAGACCCAGCCCGAAGCCCACGTTGCTGCCCGACCCCGAGCCCATGGCGATCGACAGCGTCACCGCGCCGGCCAGGGCCTCGATGTCACTGGTGTCGTCGGCGCTGACGGTCACTGCCCCGCCGGCGTTCACCGTGGTGTGCAGCACCTCTGCATCGGTGGTCTTGGTGATGAAGTTGCCCGACCCGGCGCCCGCGCCGGCCAGCGCATTGCTGCCGCCCTGGCTGTTGGCCAGTGATCCGGCAAAGCCGAAGGTGAAGGCATCGATCTCGGTGCTGGACGATGCCAGCACATCGACATTGCCGCCGGCCGTGACCGTGCTGTCGTCGATTGCGGCACGGGTGTGCGACGTGACGTCGTTGGTGGCCGCTGCCGCGCCCACCGCCACGGCGCTGGCCTTGCTGCTGTTCTGCCCGCCGGTGGTGACCGCCAGAGCGGCGGACCCGGCATCAGCGTCGATGATGGCGTTGTCGCTGGCCCGCACCGACACATCACCGGTGGTGGTGACCGTGCTGGGATCGATCACCGCCTCGATGGTGGCGTCGATGTCATTGCCGGAGCCCGAGCCAGCGCCGGCGAACACATCATCACCACCCGTGGACACGGCGGCCGACCCAGCCAGCGTGAGCGCGGTGATCTCCTGCCCACTGCTGGCGGCAAGCGCCACACTGCCTGCGTCCACAGTCGAATCGATGATCTTCGCGCTTACAGCAGTGTCGATGGCATTGATGGCGATCGACGCCCCGACCGCGACCATCGTGCCCGACTGGTTCTTGCTGTTGCCGCCGGTGCTGATGCCGATGGCGGCGCCGCCCGCGTCGGCGGTGATGTGGGTGTCGTCGCTGGCGTTCAGTACCACCGCGCCGCCCGCGTCGACCACGCCGCCCGCGCGGATCTCGGCCCGCGTGACGTTGTCCACCGTGTTGCCCGTACCGCTGCCGGCGCCGGCGATCTTGATGCTCTTGCTGCTGTTCTGGTTGGTACCGCCGTTGTTGTTCGAGCCGGTGCTGATCTGGCCGGCCACGCTGATGGCCACGGAGGTGATGTCGCCGCGGGTGGCGGCGTCGAGCTGCACGCTGTCAGCCGCGTTGATGGTGTTGTTGCCCAGCGCGAGCGCTTGCACGTCATTGCTGACGATGGCCACCGCCACCGCGCCGCCGATGGCCGTGTCACCACCGATCGCAGCGCCACCGGCGCCGCTGTCAATGTTGGTCGAGTCCACCGCGCGCAGCAGCACATCCTGGCCGGCGTTCGCGCCGGTGTTGACGGCATTGATGGACGCACCTGTGCCTACGGTGGCCTGGGTCTTGCCTTCGTTGACGTCCACCGTCACCGACAGGCCCATGCCGGTCTTGCCCGATTCGACCGTGCCCGCGGCACCGATCGCGAGCAGGAAGTGGTCCTCGAACGAGCTGGCGCCGAGCGCGAAGCCGCGGCGCTGTTCGGTGCCCTGGTTGCCATCGCCACCGTGCACGCCGTCGCGCACGCCGACTTGCTTGTTGCCCAACGCTGTGACCGTGGCGCCGTCGCCGACGAAGGCCAGCGTCTCGTCCAGGTCGACAACGACCACCACGGACGCACCATAGGCGCTGTCCTTGAACGCAATGGCCAGGCTGCCGGCGGCGGCCGTGTCCAAAGTCTTGCTGTCGGCCGCGATAGCAACGCTGCCCTGCGCGTCGATGACCACGTTGCCGCCCACGGCGGCGGCTTGCGGATCCTGGCCCACGAAGGCACGGGTGTCGGTGTTCAGGTAATGGACGACAACACTGCCAGCGCCGGCGGTCGTGTCCTTCTTCTGCGAGGTGTTGCCACTGCCACCGCCTTGGCCGCCGTTGGACCCCACGGTGATGCCGGCATTGACGTCAACTGCGAAGACGTCCTCGGACGACGCGGCGTCGACCACCACGTTGCCACCCGCCGTGACGCTGGTGTTGCCGCTGGCGGCTGCGGCGATGAAGGCTTCCGTGTCCTTCAGGACGACGTTCACGTCGATGCCGATACCGAAGGCCTTGCCTTCCTTGCTGAACGACAGGCTGCCAACGCCGTCCACCAGGCTGGTGTCATCGGTGGCACGCACCTCGACATCACCGCTGGCAACGATCACTGCGCCGCCGCCAATGCTGGCATGGGTGCTGGTCTGCACCACGTTGACGGCCGCCGAGCCGGCGGCTGCCCAGCCACTGGCCGTGCCGATCGACGCGCCGATGACCAGGTTGCTGACCTTCAGGTTGGGCTGCCAGTCGACCAGGGGAATGTCGGGGATCGGGATCGACGGGGCGGTGATGGCCGTGTCGGCGACCACACGCACGTCGCCCGCGCCGGCTGGCGCTGTCGCGCTGACTTTCGCGCCCGCAGCGATGCTGGCGTCGGCTGTGGCATCGACCCAGTTGAAGCCGACCGCCAGACCGATACTCTTGTCGTTGCTGCCGCTGTTGCCTTGCGTGAGCGCGCCGCCGCCGACGACGTTCTGCACACCCAGATCGCGCCTGGCCGTGACATCCACGTCGCCTGCGCCGGCCGTGACCGTGGCGTCACCGATGTGCGCGGTGGTGTGGCTGATGACCACGTTCACGCCAACGGCGCCAGCAATGGCCGTGGTGCCGCCGCCGCCGCCCGGCTGCCCACCCTGGCTGTCGCTCTCTTGCGCGGCGCCGCCGCCGGCCAGGGCCATGTTCAGGAAGTCGTTGCTTTGGCCGGCGGTGCTGCCGGCCTCCACCGCCACCGAGCCGGCCGAGATGACGGCACCATCACCGATGGTGGCCGAATTGTTCAGGTCGGCATAGTTCACCGCCACCGCGGCGCCCACGCCGGTCTTGGCGTCCTTGGCATAGGCCAGGCCCGTGGCCAGCGTGGAGGCATCGGCATCACTGAGGGCGGCCACCCGCACCAGCCCGCTGGCGTCGACCTGCACCGCCGGCAGGATGCTGGCAGTCACCACTTGCTTGACGACCGACGCGCCGATGGCGCCCGCCACACGTACCGTGCCGCCCTGCTGCTGCGCCGTGGCGTTCTGCCCCGTACCGCCCTGTCCGCCGGGATTGCCAGTCTGTGAGGTGGCTGTGCCGTTGGCCGAATTGACCTGGTTCTCGGACGTTGGCGACTGCAGGGTGTTGTTGCCGGAGGTCTGCTTGGCGAGGTCGGTCTGGGTGTTGGTTTCCTGGGTGGTGGTCGAGCTTCCGGCCTCGCCGGCCTTGCGCGCACCCTCAGAGCTGCCAGCGGCCACGGTGGCCGCGGTTGCGCCTGCGGTCGCCGCCACGGTCACGTTGTCGGCCGTCACAGCACCCGGTGACACATCCCGGCCGAGCGTGGCGCGGGTGCTGTCCTCCAGCCAGCCGAGGGCAATCGCGATGCCGACGCCGGTGTCGCCGCCCTTGGTGTCCGCATCGGACTCGGTGCGCTGCTGGGCCAGGCTGGTTGCGGTGACGCTGAGGTCGCCGTCGACATTGACTGTCGAGCCGCCGGCCAGGACTTCGCTGACCGTCTCGTTCAACGACACGGCCACGGCCACCGACCCCGCAATGGCCTTGCCCTGGCCACTGGCCTTGGCGCCCGAGCGGGCCAGCGTGGCCATCTGGTGATCGGATGTGGCCGCCAGCGTGACATCGTCCGGCGCCAACGCCGCAGTGCCAACCTGGGCACCGCCGTCAATGCGGGTCGCCGTCTCGTGGTCGGCGATGTTGACGCCGAACGACAGGCCCAACCCCAAGCTCTTGCCCGAGGCCTCGGCCTTGGGCGTGCCAGTGGCCACGCCGTAGGTCTGGTTGTCGGCGGTCACGCTGATGTCACCGCCACCGCTTGTCGTCACCACCCCGCCGTCGCCCAGGCGTGCCTCGGTCAACCCGCTGGCCCAGTTGCCAGCAAAGGAGCCGGCCACCCCGTTGGTGCCGCCGGCGGCGCCGGATACCGCTGCCGCACCGGCATCGTGGGTCGCTTCCGTCAGCGTGTGGTCGCTGCCGGTACCGGCGCTGCTGTAGCTGATGACCTCGCCCTTGAGCGCTTTTTCGCGGCTCTCGGCCAGCTTCAGCTCGGTGCTGCCGCCCACCACGACAAAGTAGACCGTGTCGTCGGTCAGCCCGCCGATGGCCGTGCCGGTGCCGGCGTCGTAGCGCACCGCCTGCCCCGTCACCAAAGTCACCGGCGTGGCCAGGCCCACGGCCACATGGGTGCTGTCGGGATCGACGGTGATGGTGTCGATGCCAGCGGTCACTGGATCAAAGGTGTGGCTGTTGCCTGAGCCGAGACCGGTGAGGTCGATCGCGTCGCCGTCCAGGGCCTTGTCGGCGGACTCTGCGAGCCGGATCGTCCCGTCGTCGCCGACGATCAGGAAATAGGTTGTGCCGTCGGTCAACCCGTCGATGTCGCTGCCACCACCGTTGGAATAGACAACTTCCTCGCCGGAGGTGTGCTTGGCGGCCTCGGTTGCGCCAACGTAAACCGTGTCGGCATCCACGTCGACCGCGGTGGGCTCGCTCGCCTCGATGCCGATCGAGCGCTGTGCCATGGCCGCATCGACGGTCACGGTTCCGCCCGTGACGGACGCGTTTTGCAGCAGCGCCTGGTTGTCGGCGATGCTGCGGTTCAAGGCCACCGCTGCGCCAACCGTGCTGCTGCTCCCGCCGCCACCACCACCGCTGCCGGTGCTGCCACTGCTGCCGCTGGCACCGCTGCTGGTGCTGCTCTTGGCCACGGCCGAGCCTTCGGCGCGTGCCCCCGCATTGCTGTTGCTGCGGCTGCGCACGTTGACGGCACCGTCAGATGTGACGCTGACCGGATTGCCGCCCGCCACGCCAAGGCTGGCCAGCGACGACGATTCAGCAACGTTGATGCCGATGGCCGCGGCCACGGAGACCGTGCCGCCATTGCCGCTGCCGGTGTTGGCGCTCGGGTTGGCGCCGGTGCCGCCGCCGGTGCCCTGTGCGTTGTTGTCGGTGCGGGTCTGCTCGGCCGCCCCCCGCTGGGCCTGGCCCTGCTGGTCGGTGTTCTGGCCGCCGCTGCTCTGCGGCGCGCCGATGCTGCTGGCCTTGGCCGTGGCGCTGTCATCGGTCAGGCTGGTCGCCTGCACCGTGATGTCGCCAACGGCAGTGATCGAGCGCTGCAGCGCCGCGCTGGTGTTCTCATCGGCCACCGTCACGGCCACCGACGCTCCGGCGGCAATGCTGCTGCCCTTGGTCGCACCCTTGGCGTCTGTGGCGACACGGCCGTCGTAGTCGGCCAGCACGTCAAGCTTGCCGGTGAGCGCCGTGATGCCGGGCCCAGCACCCACGCGGGCCTGGGTGGCACTGTCCACCAGCGCCACCGCCGCCACCGGCGTGAACGCCAAGCCGCTGGTGCCGCCGACACCGCTCTCGGCCTTGGCCAGCACGTCCAGACCGAGCTTGGCCGAGACGGCCACGTCATGGCCCGACACGCTGGCGCCATCGGCCACCTCGGCCGTGACGTTGTGGCTGCCCATCGCCCAGGCAACGGACGCACCGACCCCTACCGTGCCGCCGCTGATCTTCTTGGGCTGCGCAGCGGCCTTGTCGCTGGAGTCTTCGGCCGCGCTGATCGTCAGCGCGCCGACAACGGTGCCACCGTCGCTGCCATCGGCCATCGTTGCCGTGCCGGACAGCGTGGCACGCGTGTCGGTGGTCACGATGGTCAGGCCCAGCGCACCGCCCACGCCCACGGTCTTGGCGCCCGCGCCCGCAGTTGCGCTGGTGCCGTAGGCGTTCTGGGCGTCGCCGGACACATCGCGCATGCCGGCTTCGATGGTGGCGCCGTCGGCCAGTACCGTCGATCCCGCATCGACCGCGGCTTGGTTGGCCAGTTCAGCACGCACCGCCGCCACGGCCACGCCAACCCCGACATTGCCCTTGGTCGCGTTGCCGCTGGCTGTCGCCTGCGCGTCGTCGTTGGCCAGGGCGCTCACTGTCACTGTGCCGCCGGTGGATTCGAGCGTGCTGCTGTTGGTCACCGATGCACCCACACCGGTATCGGACAGGCCGATGGCGAGGGCTGCGGCGACGGTGATCGGGCCATCGCTGGACTTGGCTTTCGGCGTGCCCTGCGTACCACTGCCCTGCTGGCCCGTGCTGGCGGCCTGGCTGTCGCCCAGGCCGCGCTGGTTGGTGGCCTGCTGGTTGGCGTCTCCGCTGTTGCCGCTGCCGCCGTCGTTGGTGCTCTCGCTGGCACCGCCAGCGTCGGCCTCGCTCTCGGTCGTGGCCTTGCTGGCGCCGCGCGCTTTCAGCGCGGCATTGCCTGCGGCGGTGACGTTGCGCGCCGACTTGGCGACCACGCTGTCATGCGTGCTGGTGAGCGCAAAGGCCAGGCCCAACGCGGCGCTGCCGGTAGATTCGGCATTGCCCGCCGCCTTGGTGGTGACCTCGGTGTCTTGCGTGGCCGTGGCATCCAGCGCCTCGGACACGGACAGGGCCACGCCGCTGTCGATGCGGACTTCGGTGCGGTGGTTGGTGAAGCTCAACGCCACCACCGGCGTCAGCGCAAAGCCGGCCTTGGTGCCAGCCTTGGCCTCGGTGTCGACCTGGTGGTCGCCCGTGGCAGTCAGGGTCAAGGTATCGACGCCAGTCAGCATGGCGCCGGCCTCGACGACTGCTTCGGTGGTGGTGTCCACCAGCGCCAGCGCGACGTTGGCACCCAGGCCGAAGCTCTTGTTGCCACCACCGGCGTCCTTGACCACCGGCACGGCCTGGGTCACCACATGGGTGCTGCCCTTGGCATCAAGCACGAGATCACCCGTTACCGTGATGGTCGACGCCGCAGCCACATAGGCCCGCGTTGTCGCATCGACCGCGTTCATCGCGAAGCCGCCGGCGATGCCGACATTCGACGCCCCGACGCCCGCCTGGGCATTGGCAAACACCGTGCTGCCGTTCGACAACTTGTGCCCGGTGCCTGTGCCGGCACTGGTCAGGTCGATCGCCTCGCCCTTGGCCGCCTTTTCGGCCGATTCGGCCAACTTGATCTTGCCTTCACCGGCAGGGATCACAAAGTATTCGGTGCCATTTGTCAGGCCGCCGATGTCGGTGCCGCCAGCGTTGTCGTAGGTCACGGCCTCGCCGCTGGCCAGCCGCGCAGCAGCGTCGAAGCCGATGTCGAGGGTGTCTGCCGCCGCATCCACCTGTGTCGCGCCAGGATCGAAGCTCACGTCCTTGGCGTTGTCGGTTGAATCGAGCTGGTGCCCGGTGCCTGAGCCGATGCTGGTCAGGTCGATGGCCTTGCCGGCTACGGCGTCCGCTATGCTCAGCGCCAGCTGCACCCTGCCTGCGCCGGCATGGACGATGAAGTACTGTGTGCCCGAGGTGAGCCCACCGATGGCGCCACCGGCGCCCTGGTAGGTGACGGCATCGCCAGTGCCAAACCGGGCCGCTGCGACCAAGCCAAGATCGATCGTATCGGCCGTGGTGTCGACCACCGTGGCCGCCGGGTTGAAGACGGCTGCCTTGTCGTTGTCGCCGTCTTGGTCGGCTGTCACGGTCACGGTGTCCGCCGTGAGCGTACCGTTGCCGCCGAGCCAGGCCCGGGTGTCGTAGTCGGCCGAGTTGATGGCCACGGCCACCGCCACACCGGCCGAACCGCTGCTGGTGTTTGCACCACTGGCAACGGCGGCCAGGGCATCGGTGGCCTTGGACGTGATGTTGACCGTGCTGGCCGTGGTGGTGACGCTGGCGTCGAACGCGGCTTCGGTCTGAAGCACGCCATTGGGCAGGACGAGCGGCACCGCCCCGACGACGTTGACGGCGATCGCACCCGCGATCTGGATGTTGCCGTCGCTGGTCTTGGCGTTGTTGCTGCCTAAAGCCTGGCCGGAGCTGGTGCTGGCGCCGGACCCCGCAGGCGCACTGCTGCCGCTGGCTCCGCCGGGCGTCGACGTCGCCTTGACCGAGATGCTGCGCTGGCTCTCGGCCTCGAGATTCAACGTTCCGGCCGTGACGGCCGCACCGCCGCTGATCCGCGCACGCGTGTTGAAGTTGGTGATGGTGTTGATCGCCAGCGCGGCGCCGGCCGTGCCGACGACGTTGCCGTCGGCCTCGCTGGTCACCACCAGCTTGTCGTCAGCGCGCAGCGTGGTCGCTCCGGCGCCGCTGTTGATCTGGGCCGAGCCATCGACAACCACATCCGAACCGCCGGTGAACGTGCCGTCCAGCGGGCTGTTCAAGACGTTGACGTTGACGATCGCCGCATCAAAGCTGGCGTTGTTGTTGCTGCTGCCGGGGGTGGCGTAGGCGTTGACCACAGCATTGGTGTGCGCCTTGGCGTCCACGCTCGTGGTTCCAATCAGGCTGGACATACCGCCAACGTGCACACTGGCATCAAAGCCCGAAAGCACCTCGATGATGCGCACCGTGCTGCTGTTGGGTGTGGCCACCAGGCTGCCGTTGACGCCTGCGTCGAGCTCGACCTTGGCTGCAGAAATGGCGGTGTTGCCCCCCACTTCGACGACAGCCTTGTTGAAGCTGGTGACCACCGTCACCGACAGGCCGTTGCTGAAGAAGTTGTCGCCGTCCTCGTTGACATCGACCTCGGACTTGGCCTCGAGCCGCACAGTGCCGCCAGTTGCGGTCAACGTGGCGTTGGTGACGGTGACGGTGCTGGTAGCGTCGGCCAGGATGCCCTTGACCAGGCCGCCGGTACTGCGGGCGTGGGCACTCAGCAGGATGTCCGGCGCCGTGAGCACTGACGCCGCGTCGATGGTGATCTTGGAGTCGGAGATCAGCTGGACTTTGCCGCCAAAGGCGCCCTGGAGACCCGTCGCGTCGTTGACGATGTCGGACGAGCTGTGGACCGTCAGTGGCAGGCCGATGAGGCCAGCGCCGTCGCCCTGCAGCACCAGCTGGTCGTCGCCAATGAAGGTTGGCAGCGGCAGGCCGGTGATGGCACCCAGGTTGATGTCTTTGCCGCCGGCGAAGTCGATGTCGATCGTGGTGCCCGGCGTCAGGAACGCGGCGTTGTTCAACACGGACAGGCTGTCGAGATCGACGGTCAGGCGGTCGCCCACGAAGTCGATCAGACTCAAGCCGAGCACGATGTCGCTTGCGCCCAGATCGGATCGGGTGATGTTCACGTCCAGATCGGTGTCATCGTCGATCTGAAACTGAAGCACCTGGGTTTGCGCGATCGGCGACGCGTCCGTGCCGGTGCCGTACATCCGCCAGAAGAACGTGTTCGCTCCGTCCTGCTCTGCGCGCAAGGTGTAGTTGGTGGAGACCACCGAGGCCAGGTAGCCCGTGATGCCGGCCTGCGTCAGCGCCGGCTGCGTGGCCAGGTCGGCATACACCAGGTCCGCCGACAGCAGCAGCCGCGGCTCGATCGATTCCAGCAGCAACGGGCGCCGCGACACCTGGATGGGGCCGCGGAAAGCCGGCCACCAGCGTGCCAGCACGCGACGAACGCGGTCGACCAGCGCCGGAGACTTGTAGGACCAGGAGCGGCGCAGGTGACGCAGATTCATGACTGTCTCCTAAAGACAAGCCCTGAGCAGCCGCCAGCCACTGCGCATTGCAGCGGACGACTTGCCGTCAGGGCACGAAAACTGATGGAAAGCAAACTGTTGGGCGCGCGCGGTGGTGCAACGCGCCATTCGTGGTGGTACCGAGGCTCCTGCGGTAGGGTGGGGGCCGCGTGATCTGCCTCCGTTTGAACGTGCCCAAAAGTGCGCCCGTTACAAACCTTTGAGGGATCGGCAGCACCCCGCCCGACCGGGAGCCACCGTCCCGTTGTGATGCGTTGAGCATCTGTTGTCGCCCCCACTTAAAACATCCCACGTTCTAGGGGCCCCCCCACTAATCTGCGCTGGCAGCTTGGCGGGTACCGCGCCGGCGTCAGGCCGTTGGTCTGCGCGTTCGCCCACCGACTGGGCACGCTCACCTGCTGTGTCAGTACGACGCGGTCGCGGATCAAGCTGGCGCTCGGCGCCAGCGGGGGATTCCAGCCGTGCGTCCGGGTCAACGACCTGGATGGGCGCTTCTACTTATGGAGGGGCACTCTGCGCCATGGCGGCTGGCGGCTGGCGCGACCGTGTAATGTGCGCAGCCGCCCGGACCCTGCCGTGCCTCAATCGCTTTTGCCCCGCGCCAGCGGCGTGCGTGCAGGCACGACCACGCCGTCGATGCTGGCGTTGCAGCGGGCGCCGGCCGGTACCAAACCCTGAGGATTGGGCACCTCCAGCCGGGCGATGAAGGTGCCGCTGGCAGCGTCGATCACGCGGTCGACGTTGCGCACGGTGGCTGCAAAGCTGGCGCCGCCGACCACCGGCGTCACTGTTGCCCGCGTGCCCAGCCTGACCTGACCAAAAAGCACCGCGGGCAAGGCCACATCGGCGCGCACCAGGTCGGTCTGCGCCACCCGCAGCGCCGGTTTGCGGCCACTGCCCGATTCAGCCAGGTCGCCCGGGTTCAGCAGGCGGTCGACCACGACGCCGTTGAACGGCGACATCATCGTGCGCATGGTCAGAAGTTCCTGCGCACGGCGCAGTTCCACCCGCGCCATGTCGCGCGTTTCGATGGCCGATTGCAGTTCGGATTCAGCCAGGCGCTTCTCGGCCTGGGCCTCGTCCACCGCCTGCTGTGTGGAGAAGTTGTCGCGCTGCAGGTCGGTCAGCCGCGCCAGCTTCTTGGTGGCGTAATCGATGCGGTTGCGCGCGGCTTCGATGGCGCCTCTCGCCGCCGCACGTGCCGCCGCCAGGTCAACCCCGGCGCGCTCAGCTTCGGATTGCAGCGTCACCAACGGCTGGCCGCGGCGAATCGTGTCGCCGCGACTGACAGCGATGGAGGCGATGATGCCGTCCACCGGCGAGCGCACCTCGACCACCTGCCAGGGTTCGAGCAGACATTCGGTCCCGGCGGCGCCCGCGCCACCGGACAGTGCAGCAGCTGCCATGCAGCAGGCCAGGCGCCAAATTGACTTCATCACTCACCTCGTCCGGAAAATGCCAACAGGCTGGCGTAGCGGCGGTCCTGCTTCAGGCTGGCCATGCGGGCCGTTTGGCTCGTGGCCTCAGCCTTCGCCTGCGCCGCCCGCCGCAACAGCGCCAGCGCTGGTGCCGGCAGCCGGCCACGCGCCCGTGCTATCGGTGCCAGCAACAGCAACAGGGCGGCGGCATGGACGCTGAACAGCTCGTCCTCCAAGGAGACGATCGCCTCGCCGCTGCCGGGATCGCCCTGTCGGGCAGCGCGGCCGAACAGCTGGCGGTCGATGCGCGCCGAGTCGTGATATTCAGTCAGGATCACATGCAGGCCGCCAAGCGCGGCAACGCCATCGCCCAGCAGGATGTCGGTGCCACGCCCGGCCATGTTGGTGGCCACGGTAACCGCGCCACGCTGGCCGGCACGGGCGATGATGTCGGCCTCGGCCTGGTCGTGCTTGGCGTTGAGCACCACATGGGCGATACCCGCTGCCGCCAGCCGAAGCCCCAGATCCTCGGAGGCGCGCACCGTGCGCGTGCCCACCAGCACCGGGCGGCCGCCATCACTGACATGCTGGCGCACGCTGGCAACCACCGCGTCCCAGCGCGCGTCGGCGGTGGGCAGGCAGCGCGAGCCCAGGTCGCGCCATTGCGACGGCCGGTTCAGCGGCACGCGCGAGACCGGCAGCCGGTAGACACGGCCGATCTCGCCGGCCACCTCCAGACCCGTGCCGGTCATGCCGCCCAGGCGCAGGTAGCGGCGAAAGAAGCGCTGGTAGGTGATGCGTGCCAGCGTGGCGCGCTCGTCGCTGGCCTCCAGGCCTTCCTTGGCCTCGATCATCTGGTGCAGGCCGCCCTCCCAGGCCCGGTCGGCCATGACCCGACCGGTGGATTCATCGACGATCTGCACCTTGCCGTCCACCACCACATACTGCTGGTCACGCCGGTACAGGTGCAGCGCTGCCAGCGCCTGGTTCAGCCGCTCCACGCATTCGCGCAGCGGGGTGTCGGGTGGTGCCGGCAGCGCCGCGGGGCTGAAGAGTTCCGACGACGGGTCGGCGTCAGCGTCCAGTTCGTCCTCCAGTTGCGCGCGCAGGGCGTCGCTCAGGCGCACCCGCGCCAGCGCGCGCTCGAGCGTGAAGTCGGGGCCTTCTGCCAGCGTGGCGGCCCGCGCCAGCGCCCAAGCGACGATGGCAGCGCGTGCGCCACCACCCACCCGCGTCGACAGGATCAGTGGCGTGCGCGCTTCGTCGATGAACACGCTGTCGGCTTCGTCGACGATGGCAAAGCTGAGCCCGCGCAGCACGGTGTCGGGCGTGCTGGCTGCGCCGTGGCCGGCGGCCGCGGCCGCAGCGCGGTGCAGTGGGCTGGCGCGGTCGCCCAGCGCGGTGCGGTCGCGCAGGTAATCGAAGGTCAGCTCCTTGTTGCTGCAGTAGGCAATGTCGCCGGCGTAGACCTCGCGCCGCTGCGCACGCGACAGCCCGTGCACGATGGCCCCGCAGCGCAGGCCGAAGAAGTTGTAGAGCGGCTGCATCAGCTCGGCGTCGCGGGCGGCCAGGTAGTCGTTGACCGTGACCACATGCACCTGCAGCCCTGCCAGCGCAGCCACGCAGGCCGGCAGTGTGGCGGCGAAGGTTTTGCCCTCGCCGGTGGCCATTTCAGCGAGGTTGCCCGAAATCAGCAGCCAGCCCGCTTGCACCTGGCTGTCGTAATGGCGCTTGCCCAGCACCCGGCCGGCGGCCTCGCGCACCACGGCAAAGCAACGCGCGGCGGCAGCCGGGCCGAAACGGGTACGCCGCAGCGCTACCCGCAGCGCACGCGCTTCGGCGCGCAGCGCGTCGTCGCTCAGGGCAGCCAGGCTGTGGCCGGCAGCGCGAGCCAGTGCCACCACGGTACGCGCTCGGCGTCGGTCGACACCCAGGCTGCGCCAGACCGGCTGCGCCAGCGCGTGGTACAGCCACAGCGCGGCCTCGTCGTGCCAAGGCGACGCATGCTCCTCCCGCTCGACGTAGGGGCGGCCATGCGCCAGGTCGCGCGGCAGCAACCCGAGCAGGACGACCTCAGACATCGAAGTGGCGCAAGAACAGCCGCCGCGTGGCATGCCACAGCTGCAAGGCCGCTGGCTGCGGCGGATGATCGAAGCGAAGGTACACCCGGTGGCCAAAGGGCAGCACGCCGGGCGGCGGGCTGTCAAAGGCAACGTCGAGCTCGAACACACGTTCCAGCGTGCGCTTGCCCTTCGGGTCGCGTGGATCAATGGCAAAGCGGCCGCCGCCGCCGACGCTGAGCGCCATGCTGGGAACCTCGCCACGGCCGGCGGGCACCTGGCGCAACACATGGCCGGGCAGTTCCAGCTCGGGCCGGCCGGCCAGCCGAAGGCGCACATCCCGCGTGTCGGTGGCCACGGCTTCGACCGACGCCTGGTCGAGGGCCACCCGCACCACAGGCGTCTCGTCGCCGATGACATAACCGACCACGTCGCCTTGGCGCAGGTGGCGGCCCGGCAAATCAGCCGCCTGCTGAACGACGAAGCGGCCAGCAGCAGCGGCTGTCATCTGCAGGCTTTGCGTGCGCTCGACGGCGCGGGCGAGTTGGCTGCGCTCATGGTCGAGCTGCTCGCGCACGATTTCGGCGCGTGCCCGGTCGGTGACAAACTCGGCAGCGAACGACGCCTCCAACTCGTCCACACGCGCCTGCATTAGCCGCACCTGGGCGTTGAGCGCGGGGTCCACGCTGTGCGCCAGCAGCGCACCGGGCGCGACACGGCTGCCGGGCACGGCATCCAGTGCCCGGAAGAAACCCGGCGCACCGGCGCGCACGATGGCCTGTTCGGGCAGCCACACCACGCCTTCTGCGGTGGTTCGGTAGGGCAGCGGCAGCAGCAACAGCACGGCCAGCAGCACCGCCAGTACGCCAGCCAGGGTGCCGTAGACGCGGCCGCGCTGCTCTTGCGTCTCGGGCACTGCCGCCAGAGCCTTCAAGCTCTTGACCAGCGGTGTGACCACCATCATGGCGACCGCCCAGATTGCAAGCACTGCGCCGATGAAGAAAAAGCGCGCGCCGACAAACAGCGCAATCGCCACGGTGACCAGGGTGCGGTAGATCGCCGACAGCAGCCCGTAGCTGGCGAACCAGACCCGCTCGCTGCTGCTGTGCGCCGGAGAGCTTGCGTCACGCAGGCGCAGCAGGTAGCGCTGGATGAGATAGCCCCAGTAGCGCGCCGACTGGGCCGCCAGGTTGGGCAGCTCCACCAGGTCGGCCAGGATGTAGTAGGCGTCGTAGCGCAGCAGCGGGTTGCCGTTGAACACCAGAGTGGAGACACCGGCCACCAGCATCACGTTGAACAGCACGGCGCGCAGCGTGCCGGGCTCGACCAGCAACCACAGGTAGAACGCCAGCGCAGCGACGAAGATCTCGACCAGCATGCCGGCCGCGCCAATGCGCGCGCGCGCCCAGCGAGAGCGCAGCACATTGGCCGAGGAGGCGTCCACATAGGGCACGGGCATCAGCACCAGCATCATCACGCCCATGTCGTGCACCTCGCCACCGGCTGCGCGATTGGCAGTGGCGTGGCCCATTTCGTGCACGAACTTGATGGCCGGGAAGACCAGGCCGATCAGCAGCAGGTTGTCGAATTGCAGCACGCTGTCGGTGACGTTGTGCGTCAGCTCGGGCCAGCGCGAAGGCAGCAACAACAGCGCGGGCAGCACGGCGGCCAACCACAGCAGCGCGCCCGGCCGGCCCCACAGCCAGCGCCACAGCCCGGTGTGGCGGTCCAGGAAACGGCCCGGATCCCACAGCGGCACGCGGATCGCCATCGGGTTGACCCAGGAGCGGCGGTGCCGCGCTTTGACTTCCTTCTGGCCGCGGTCAAAGAGCTCCAGCGCGTCGGGCGGCACGTCAGTCATCAGCAGGTCGGCACCATGCAGCTGACCCAGCAGGCGGATCAGTTCGTCCTGCGACGGCGCGCCGTCGCCCAGCCGGCGCCCGGCCAACTGCCACAGCTGCTGCACGCTGCGTCGGCCGTCCATCGCCGCCAGGATCAGCCGCGCCGCCGGAGTGAAGCGGTGCACCTTGTTCGACGCCGGGTCCTGCAGCAGGTACCAGACCTCGCCGCGGTAGCGGTGGCGGTGCAGCCGGGCGCGCGCCACCAGCTGTGGCCGCAACTCGGCAACGCGGTACCACAGGCTGCTGTGCAGAGGGGTGTCGATCATGGCGCGGCGGCAGCTGCTGTCAGGGCATCCAGCTCCACAGCGACAGCCGCAGCCAATCGAAGAAGCCGTGGGTCCAGATCCACAGCAGGCTGCGCTCGCCGACCGCCACCTTGCCGATGCCCTCCATGCCGGGTCGCAGGCCTGGCGGCACCGCGCCCAGTACGGCCGCCTCCACCGCGAACAGATTACGTCCGTCGCGCTGTACGGCCACCGGCGTGAGGCGGCGCACCTCGACAGGCAGCACATGGTCAGGCAGGCCGGAAAGCACCAGCTCACCACGCTGCTGCAATGCCAGGCGCGCGATGTCTCGGTCGTCCACCTCCAGCATCACGCGGTATCCCTCCAGCGGCGCCACCTCAAACAGCAGCTTGCCCGTCTCGACCGGTGAACCGATCTGCTGGCTGAGGTCCCCCGAGACCACTGTGCCGTCATAGGGCGCGCGAATGAGTGCTCGGGCAATGCGTTCCTCGGCCAGCGCCAACTGCGCATCGGCCTGGTGCACCTGCGCGGCCAGCACGCCCATGTTGGCCCGGTCCGCCTGGGACTGCGCCACCTGCCAGCGGCGCTGCAGTTGCTCACGCTCGGCCCACCAGCGCGAGCGCTCCAGTTGAAGGTCTCGGTCGTCCAGGCGCGCCAGCGGTTGGCCCTTGCGCACCGTGTCGCCGGCCCGCACCATGGCCTGAGCCAGAAAACCGTCGAACGGCGCAACAGCCGCCAGCTGCGTGGCCCCTTCAACGACGGTGCGGGCCGACACGCGATGCTCGGTTTGCCAGAGCGACACCACCGCCAGCACCAGCACCAGCAGGGCTGCGCCCAATTTCAGCCCCGGGTTGTTGGGGCCGGCCAGCTCGCGCAGGTTATCGCGCAACCCATCACGCAGCCGGCCAATCGCGCCACGCTGGTTGGCACGCTGCAGCGCCCAAACCGGGCCCAGCATCACGCCGACGGCCTCAACCAGCTCCCGCTCGGCAGCGTCAAACGTCGGCCCGGCATTGCGCTCGAAGCTGAGCACGCCAACGGTTTGCGCTTCGTGGCGGATCGGTACCGACAACATCGCCGCCACCGCCAATTGGCGCGCGCTTTCGGCATGCGCCAGCGCCCCCAGGTCGTCACCAGCGGGCGGCGGGTGGGCAACGGCCACGCCCAGGTCCAGCACTTCGTCCATCGCCTCGCCAAGCCAGCGCACCAGGTCGGAGCGGGGGTCGAAGTTGGCGGTGTTGGACATCACCAGCGGCACCACTTCCCCGGCGCGCTCGAAACCCACGGCCACACGGTCGCAGCGCAGGCGCGAGGCCAGTTCATTGGCCACGGCCAGCGCCGACGGCTGCAGCAGGCCGTGCTGCATGGCTGTGGCCAGCACCTCGTTGAGCAGACCGCTGCGCGCTACCTTGGCATTGCTCTCGGCCAGCAGGCGCTGGCGGTAGTGGTCAAGCAGCCAGGCGCTGGCCCAGTGGATCTGGCGCAGTGCGGCCTGCAGGTCGGCTACGGGGCCGGGGCCGATGTCGAACACCACAGCAGCCAGCACGTCGCCACCGATCTCGATCGGGTAGCCCACATGGGCGGCGCCATCGGCCTGGGGCGGCAAGTCACCGCCGGGTGCGGCCACCACGCCCTCGCGGCGCTCCAGCACCTGGCGCGCAACAACGCCCAGGTACTGCAGGTCGCGCCGTGGGTCGGGCCAGGCTGCCGAGACGGAAAAGCCGTCACCACCCGGCTCGCGGGTGAGCAGCAGCGCTGCGCGTGCGCGGTCGACCCGCGCGGCCAGCAGCGCCAGCCAGGCGGCATGCTGTTCGCCAGCGTCGCCGGGGGCGCTGAAACTGGCCCAGGCTGCTGACTCGGCGCGTGCGCGCTGCTCGTCCGAGAGCGAATAGACCGATGCACTGTGTTGCATGGCGGGCGCGCCAGCCGCGGCGGATCAGGCCGAAGCCTGGGGCATCACTGCACGGCCTCGGGCGCTGCCGCGGTGATAGGCGCGTCATCTTTGAGCGCGCCAATCAGCCGATTCTTCACTTCGGTGAAGTTGCGCATGGAATGCAGTTGCAGATAGAGCAACTCCAGTTCGTCGGTCTTGGCCAGAGTGGCCAGGGCCTCGGGGGACAGGGCGCGCAGTTTCTCGCGGCTGACGCTGAGAAAGCCGTTGAGCGTGAGCTTGTCGCCCTTGGGCGTGGTCACCTGGGCTTGCATGGGTTCGAGCAGGTCCAGATCCTTCAGGCGCTGGCAAAAGCTGCGCGTGCGCTGGAAGTGGGCTTGGTATTCCTGCAGGAACTTCAGCACACGCTCGGTGTACGCCGAGGGCTTGCCGCCATCGTCGAACAGGCGCTCGCCGCGGCCGTCGCTGTTGACACCGGGATGGGACTCGTCAACGCAAAGCGTCAGCGTCTTGCCGTCGGTGCTGCTCGAGAACACGAACGGGTAGCGGCGGATGAAGGCCGGGATGTAGTCGGCCTGCCACTGGCTGTCGGCGGACAGATACAGGTTTTGATCGCCACGCACGCCCAGCACCACGGCCGGCATGAACCCGTCACCGGCCTGCGTAAAGATGATGGCGTACTCGTCTGCCGCCCGCAGGAACTCGACCGCCATCAGCGGCACGGCGTTCACGCCGGTGCTGAACGCAAAGTTGGGCACAGGCGCGAGGCTGTAACTGCCGTGGCGGGCCGCCGAGACAGGTATCGCGCTTTCGTAAATCAGCAGTTGCTTGGCCATGGGCTCTCACCGTTGAACCGACCCCCCGCGGGCCGCAAACCAAGACGTTAACGAATTCACGGGCGTCGCGGTAGTCCACTTGGTGAATCTCCTACCCCTAGAAGCCTATGGGGTGTCCACGCCCGCCACCGTCCTGGGGCAGTGACCGCGACACTCGCCGTAGCGATCACGCAGGTGCCAATCCGGTTCTGGAGTGGCCGCGCTGGTGTGAATCCAGTCCAGCGTGGGGCCAGCGCCGGGCCGGGAACTTGCGCCGGTAGTCGGGCGGTGCGGATGACGGCTCGGCATTTGGCGGCCGACGGCGCGGCCATTGCCGCTGCTGCATCGACGCCGGCCCTGAGCCAGCCGCACAGGAGATTCCCCATCGCCTTATTTTGGTGCGGTCGGGCGGCAACAGTCGTCAGACTTGCTCGCTGCGCCCTCGCGCTCAACGGCTGGCAATCTGTGCGCTGAAGAACAGACAGGGCTTGAAATCGGATCTACGTTGGGCGGTGCTTGCTTGACCGCCACCGGCTTGGCCCCATTCCAGTCAAAAAAGCGGATGCCGAACCTGCCGCTGGCGCGCTTGTGTGGATGCAGGCTCCGCCCTTCCGTGGAGAACGACGCAATGAAAAACTTTCCAGTGGTTTGCGTTGGTGGGTCCGCTGGGGGTCTGGATGCCTACATCCGGCTTTTGCAGCACCTGCCGGGCGACACGGGCGCGGCATTTGTCATCGTCAATCACATCACCACGATGCCAACCCGACTGCATGAAGTGCTGCCGCGGTTCTGCAACATGCCAGTCAAACTCATCACTGAAGATCTGTTGCTCCAGCCCGACCACGTCTACATCATCCCCGCCAACCGCGACCTGCACATCGATGGTGAAGCCTTTCACCTGGCACCGATCTCCAAGCCGCGCGGCTGGCCCGACGTGATCACGGTCTTCCTTCGGTCACTGACCCAACTCTGGGACGGCAAGCTGATCGCCGTGATCGTTTCTGGCTACGACGGCGACGGCGCTGCAGCGCTGTGCGGAATCCGTGAGGTGGGCGGCACCACGATCGCCCAGAAATTGGACACCGCCGTACAACCCGACATGCCCGAATCTGCCATTGCCAGCGGCTGCATCGACTTCGTGTTGTCGCCAGAGGACATCGCGCAGGAAATCGTGCGGATCGCGGGCGTCACGACAGCAACCGAGCCGCTCAAACCGGTTGGGCTCGACACCCCATCGACACTGACGGGCATCCACAGCTAGCCTTGTTATGCCTTGTGGCTGGACAGCGATGAGCCAGAACCTTGGGCCAGGGATCCCAACGGGCCTTGGGCAGTACGGTGCCGGCTGTCTAATCTCCAACCTCGTCCGCCCGCCAGCCCGCCGTCAACAGGTAACGCGGGGCATCATCGTGCCGGTGCCAGGCGCATGGCCAAGTCGGTCTGCGCCAACAGCTCGTCGCGCCAAATGCGGTAGCCGGCATCGCTGGGGTGCAGGCCATCCGCCGCGTGCAGGCCTGTGCGCTGCACAAAGGGGTCCTGCGCGGCTTCCTGATACAGGTTAACGAACACCACGCCGTGGCGAGCAGCGACGCTGCGCACCGCGGCATGCAGTTCCCGTGCGCGTCGGCTCATCAGCTGTGACAGCGGTGGCAAGAAAAACGTGGCGTTGCCGACATTGCCAGCGGGCTGCACGATGGCCACGCCACCCGGCCGCAGCCGGGCCTTGGCGGCACGGAAGCTCATGTCAAGCACCTGCGCCAACACGGCAGCGTCGGTGCCCCGGATGACGTCGTTTCCACCGGCCTGGATCAGCACGACATCGTAGCCTTGGCCCCCAGCGGCCGCAGCCAGCTGGGCTGGCACCGCGTCGAAACGTGCGCCGTCGCTGGCCTGGTTATGCACCAGAAGGTGCGGATAAGCCCCACCCAGAAGCCCGGCCACGCTGGCCATTGGCTGGGAGGCGCCGGTGCCCACGCCAGTGCTGTCGCCGACCACGAGCAGACGCAGCACCGGCGCTGGCGGCACTTGCTGGAAAGCTGTGCTGGCGCGGGCCAGGGCCCGCGCCTCGCCCAGTCTCCACAGGGTGCATCCGGCAAGGGTGGCCACGCCTGTCACGCTGGCCGCCAGCGCCAGGCGCCAAGCAGCTCGAGCAATGTTGTGTTTCATGGCCTGCATTGTGGTGTTCCAGCGGCAAGTCGTGCGGCTGGGCATCGACTTGCGACCGGGCACCCAGCGGCGTTGACGGCTCGGTGGCCACGGTGACGCCAGCCGCCTGCACAGTGTCCGTGCAGTCCCGACAGCCCCCGAGGTGGCCGTCGTCGCGCCGTGGGTCCGTTCGAGACCGCACCGACCGGGAAGCAGGCTTGCCCGAGGGTGCATCCATCACGCGGGCTCACGCCAAAAACCGCCGCAGGCCAAAACACCAACGGTTGACCAGGCGTATCGACTTCCGATTCACAAGGCGCAGCCATGCAGGCAGCAACGTGCATCCACCGCACTTCAAGTCGCGCAAGCAGCGGTGACAAGCCGGCGCCGGTCGCCTTTGAGGCGAGATCGGGCGAACGCTGAGTGGGCCGCAAACCAAGGCGTTAACGAACTCACGGGCATCGCGGGTGTCCACTTGGTGAATCTCCTAGCCCAAGAAGCCTGGAGGGGATGCAGGCCCGCCACGACAACGGACGGCGCCCGAGATAAATTCGTTGCCCTGATCGAGCAGCACGGCCACCACCAGTCGGGTGATCGCCGCGGGGGGTTGGGGAAACACGGTCATGCAGAACCCCGGTGGGATGTCCGTCAACGGGACGGCCTCGGTGCGGCGCAGCGTGTCGAAAAACGGCACGGGCACGAGAACCCCCAACGGGTCGACCGGCATCAAGTCATCAACCCGCAAACCCATGGCGGGCAGACCGCTGCGAAACACCGCCCTACCGGGCCATCACAGTGAGCAGAAACCACTGCGTCGGCGGTCGGGCCTGGGGCTTGCACGCGATAAAAAGGGCGCGTCCGCGTGTCGGCCCCGCTGATGATCCAGCCAAGCTGTTGGCCACCTCAGGACACGTCCGGCCACGCCGAACCTTGCGGACCGATTCAGCTTGAGGGCGTCAAGCGCGATCCGCTCGGCATTCAAGACAATCGGTGCAACAAGATTGGCGGTTTGTGGACACCACCGCCCACGCCACCAAGGCGACGCCGGTCTCGCCGGTGCCCAAGGCACCCAGCGCTTGGATGCACGCTTGAAGTTCGGCTGCGACGCTGACTGGCTGCCCGGCGCCGATCAAAGCATGGGCTGATACCCCGTTACACCGTTATTCCGTTACCGCGCCACCGGCGCGCTGGTGAACAGCAGGCCAGCGCTGATCGCGCACGCCTCGGTCTGCACCGGTTTGCCTGCCATCGTCAGCGCGGCTTTGTACGCCATCGAACCGACTGTTGCGGTTACAGGTCGATACGCTACGGGCAGATCAGTCTTGGACGGAATGGCATATGAACAAGTACCGCGTCGTTGAAATATGGGCCGACGAGAACCGGCTGGCCTTGCGCTGCAGCGCCGGGCGCTACCACCTGGCCCGTTGCCTGGGCGTATTGCCTGCGGCAGGCTTAACCGTGGTCGGTAGCGGCCCTCACCTGGGTTTCGGCATACTGTCATGCCCAACCTCTCGGGCGGTATTCCGGGTGATATTCGAATCCGTCGGCAACACCGAGATGCCCCTGCCACCGAGTGCGATGCTGGGCGCAACTCACCGCCCGCGGCACATCGATCGCCGGACGCATGCGGCCACCGACTGAGCGCAGTTAGTCAAGGCGGTGGTAACGGCCGCTGGCAACCGGCACACCCGCAATGCAGGTGTCGCCTGCGCCGGACATTTGATTGGCGTCCGGCGCTGAAGATGGTCAACCGATGCTGCCCGAGCGACCTGGGCATCGGCGCCAGACACGACAGCAAGGCAGGCCCTGACGGTCGAAAATCCAGCGCACTATTCGCGAAGGAAAGTCAGCAAATCCTTGGTCAGGCGTGCCTTGTGGGTCGCAAACAAACCGTGCGGCGCGTCCTCGTACTCGATCAGCATCGAGCCCGCGATACCTTTGGCTGCAGCGCGACCAGACGCATCGATCGGCACCGTCTTGTCAGCGATGCCATGGATGATCAGCGTGGGTACTTTGAACGCCGCCAGGTCCGGTCGGAAGTCGGTGGTGGCGAACGACTTGGCGCAGCCCAGGGTCGCGTTGAGTCCGGCTTGCATCGAGACCGTCCGGGCCCATTGCAGCAATTCCTCGCTCACAGGATGTGACAGCACACCGACGCCAAAGAAGTCCTTGAAAAACCCGCTGAAAAACTTGGCGCGGTCCTCGGTCATGCCTTGCATCATGCCGGCAAAAGTAGCGGCGTCCGTGCCATCGGGGTTGTCGCCGGTCTTCAGCATGAACGGCACCACAGACGACACCAATGCGGCCTTGACAACGCCCTTGCCCGCGTGCCTGGACAGGTAGCGGGCGATTTCGCCGCCGCCCATCGAGAAGCCGACAAGCGTTGCGTCCTGCGCGCCGGTCTGCTCGATCACTGCGGCCAGGTCGTCGGCCAGCGTGTCGTAGTCGAAGCCGCCGCCCGGTTGGGATGAACGACCAAAGCCTCGCCGGTCATAGGCGATCGCACGGTAGCCGGCATCGGCGATGGCCATCGCCTGGTCGTCCCAGCTGTCGGATGACAGCGGCCAGCCATGGAGCAGGATGACCGGGCGGCCGTGGCCCCAGTCCTTGAAGTAGAGCTTTGTTTTGTCGGTGGTGGTGATGTGTGTCATGGCGGTGGTGTTCAGGGTTGTTTGACGAAAAGGGCGCGCCAGTCAGCGCGCCCGGGATTCAGCCCAGCGGTATCGGCTCGGCGCTATCCTCTGGCGGGACCGTAAAAGAGTCCCTGATCGTCAAGGGCTCTGACGATTCGTCGCCCGTCGCCAGGCTCAGGATGAAGCTGACGAACGCTGCGGCGCCAGCCCCCGCGCTGTCCGGCACTTCCGTGCTGGGCGGTGCAACCACCACCGTGTCGTCGTTGTCGTCGTCCCAGCAGCCCGTCAGGGACAGGACCAGGGCCGAGACGCCGGCAGCCACACACATTCTTGTGATTTTCATGATGGCCTCACGGGTAGACCGTGCCAGCGGCAGGGGCAGGGTTGAAGTTGCCCGGCAGTGGCGTCGTCAGGTACGGAAAGGTGACGCCATAGTTGGCCGCCGTCTTGCGCACACCATCGGTCAAGGCCAGCCCGCCAGCGGGCGCGTCGGCCGGCTTGCAACCCACCTTCAGCGTGTCGGTTGGGCCGGTCAGCACACACAGTGCGCCCATGGCCACGCGCAGCGACAAGTCCACCACATCGTCAGCGGGGCGACGGCCGTTCGGGAACCCGGCGTTGTCACCAGCAGCCACACCCAGCGGGTTTTGCGCTGCCGCGGGCGTGACCGCGATCCCGGTGTTGAGCCGCAGCATGTCGGCCAGGACCACCGTAGCCGGTTGGTTCACCCCACTGATGCCCTTCAGGAACACCGTGACCAGGTCGGTCCGCGGGAAGTTGGTCGGCGCAACGGCTGCCGGGAACAAGGTCTGGATCAGTGCCGGCAGCACCGGGTTGGTGACGTAGTCGGCAAACTTGGCGGCGTCGTCCTTGGGCTTGGACGCGTTGAACTTGTCCTTGTCGTCGATGCCGATGATCAGCTCGTTGACCAGCGGCATGCCCAGCCGGGACACCTGCGTCCACGCACCGCCGTTGCGGGTGACCTTGCCCAGCCCCGTCGCCGGAGAGCCGTCCAGCAGTCGGCCCTGCCGCGAGCTGGCCGTCGTGAACGCGCCGATCACCGGGTCGGTGCCGGCCGTCAGGCAACTGATTGGCAACTCCATGGCCAGCGTACTGACGTTCTTGGCTTCAAGATCGTTGTTGTTGCCACCCACTTCGGCGCCCAGCGGATTCAGGTTGAAGAGGTCGAATGCCTTGCCCACGGCAATGTAGAACGGCTCCTTGCGCTGCCCGACGAAAACCCGACCCGGCGTGCTGCAGCCCGGAATCGTCACATCGTAGACATGCAGGTTGGCATAGGTGGCATAGCCCGTGGTGCTGCCAAAGACCTTGTCGCCGATGTTGTCCACCGGCTTGTCAAACACCGTCGCCCCGCCGGAGGCGTTGGTAACGCTGCTGCGCGCTGTGCGGCGCCCGCCGCGGACGACGTCGATCGTGAAGGTTTCGCGCACGTTCAAGGCTGCCGGGTTCACACCCGAAATAGTGCCGCTGTTGATCAGCGGAATCTTCACTGACTTGCCACCCACGGTCAGCGCTGTGGCCTTCGAAGTGTTGTTGAAGCGGAACTGGAAGGTCAAATCCTCGACCGCATCGCCGTTGTTGTCGATGTGGATCTCGTACAGCCCGCTGGGGTCGAACATATGGAAGTTCGGTCCACCTTGGGGATCTTGAAACGGCTGGTAATTGGCCAGAACGGTGACGAAGTTCTGGCGTCCCGACTCGTAGCTGCGGAACATGTACAAGTCGGTGGCATCGAGCTTGGCCTGGCCGCTGATGAACGGCGCCTCGCGGTGGCTGGAGGCAAGCGCTGGCGGAGCGGCAATCAGCGCCGCTGCGAGGCCGAGGCCCAGCGAACCGATGGTCCGGTTCAGCTGTGTACGGGCAAAAGGACAGTATTTCATGGACATCTCCGGACATGGTGATTGGGTGGCGCCGGGCACTCATGGCCTGCAAAGGGGATGAACCCGACACCAATTGGCCCCGCTGCGGATGCGAACGAGTGCCGGTGTGGACCGTAACTTTGCAGCGGGAACGCACTCTGTGCGCCTGCGAACGGATTGACCCAAATACCCCAGCGCCAATCCCGATGCCCCTGTTTGCGAATCAGCAACGCCTAAGTCGGGCAGCGCACAGACCGAGCACCCAATAGGGGAAATAGGCAGGCCGGAAATAAGCCTGGTCTTACGCTTCAAACCTGCTTGACCTCAAGCATGTTCAGGCGGCTGCGATTGAGCGCGACGTCGTGACCGACACGTCAAAAAATCAGCAGCAAGACTGCGGTGGATTTCAAAAC
>JBKJKU010000106.1:0-7989 GCA_046597355.1 Aquabacterium sp. | reverse complement strand
CCATCCAGTTGCCCAGGCGGTTCATCACATGCGTGGCCACCACGTACTGGGTGGCCAGGGCCTCCAGCTCGGGCCCGGCAAGCGCGGCGCGCGGCGGGGTGGCCGAGGTGGTGCCCTCGGCATTGGTACCGGTGCCGTCAGGCAGCACCGAGGCACCGTCCAACGCCACCTTCAGCAAGAAGTTGTCCAGCTCCAGCCCGTCTTTCAGGTACTGCTCATGCTTGCCGACCTTCACCTTGTAGAGCGGCGGTTGGGCGATGTAGGTGTGGCCGCGCTCCACCAGCACCGGCATCTGGCGGTAGAAAAACGTCAGCAGCAGGGTGCGGATGTGGGCGCCGTCCACATCGGCGTCGGTCATGATGATGGTGCGGTGGTAGCGCAGCTTGTCGATGTTGAATTCTTCGCTGCCGATGCTGGTGCCCAGCGCTGTGATCAGCGTGACGATGCTGTCGCTGCTGAGCAGTTTTTCATAACGCGCCTTCTCCACGTTCAAGATCTTGCCGCGCAGCGGCAGGATTGCCTGAAACTTGCGGTCGCGCCCTTGCTTGGCGCTGCCACCGGCCGAGTCGCCCTCGACAATGTAGATCTCGCACAGCGATGGGTCTTTTTCCTGGCAGTCGGCCAGCTTGCCGGGCAAGCCCATGCCGTCCAGCACGCCTTTGCGGCGTGTCATCTCGCGGGCACGGCGAGCAGCCTCACGGGCGCGGGCGGCCTCGACGATCTTGCCGCAGATGATCTTGGCGTCCAGCGGGTTTTCTTGCAGCCAATCCGTCAGCAGCTTCGAGACGATCTCTTCGACCGGCCCGCGCACTTCGCTGGACACCAGCTTGTCCTTGGTCTGGCTGGAAAACTTGGGCTCGGGCACCTTGATGCTGACGATGCAGGCCAGGCCTTCACGCATGTCGTCGCCGGCAATCTCGACCTTGGCCTTCTTGGCCATCTCGCTGTCATCAAGGTATTTGTTGATCACCCGCGTCATCGCCGCGCGCAAGCCGGTGAGGTGTGTACCGCCGTCGCGTTGCGGGATGTTGTTGGTGAAACACAGCACGTTTTCGCTGTAGCCGTCGTTCCACTGCATCGCCACTTCAACGCCAACGTTGGTGCCCTGGTCGCTGACCTTGTCACCCGCCGCATGGAAGACATTCGGATGCAGCACCTTCTTGCCGGTGTTGATGAACTGCACAAAGCCCTTGACACCGCCGGCGAAGGCAAAGTCTTCCTCTTTGCCGTTGCGCTCGTCCACCAGCCGGATGCGCACGCCGTTGTTCAGGAAGCTCAGTTCGCGAAGGCGTTTTGCCAACACGTCGTAGTGGAAGTCGATGTTCGAAAAAATCGTCTCGTCGGGCAAGAAGTGCACCTCGGTGCCGCGCTTCTCGGTGTCGCCGGTGATGCGCATCGGACTGGTCTCAAAACCCTCGCGCATTTCCAGCAGCGGGTTTTGCGGGATACCCATCGCAAAATCCAGCGCATGCACCTTGCCATCGCGCCGTACAACCAGCCGCAACCATTTGGAGAGGCCATTCACGCAGCTGACGCCCACACCGTGTAAGCCGCCCGAGACCTTGTAGCTGTTTTGGTTGAACTTGCCGCCGGCATGCAACTCGGTCAAAGCAATCTCGGCCGCGCTGCGCTTGGGCTCATGCTTGTCGTCCATCTTGACGCCGGTGGGGATGCCGCGGCCGTTGTCGATGACGGAAATCGAGTTGTCGCTGTGGATGGTGACGATGATGTCGTCGCAATGCCCGGCCAATGATTCGTCGATCGAGTTGTCCACCACCTCAAACACGAGGTGGTGAAGCCCGGTGCCGTCGCTGGTGTCACCGATGTACATGCCGGGCCGCTTGCGCACCGCCTCCAGGCCTTCCAGGATCTGGATGCTGCCCTCGCCGTAGGCAGCCGACGCCTCAGACCCGGTGGACGCCACCGCGCCTTCGGCGGTGGGCACCTCACGCTGGGTCACTCCGCTGGACTTGATCGGGTCTTTGGAAGGGGTGGATTCGGTCATCGGTCATTCACTTTCGCGGGTTCTGGCAGTGGGCACGGCCCCACATCGGCGGGCCCTTAAAACGCTGCAGCGGGCTCGGGGCCCGCTGTTGCTGCTGGTTTGGCGGCGCGCTAGATGCGCATTGGCATCACCACGTACTTGAAACCGGTCTGCTCAGGCACGGTTATCAAGGCGCTGGCATTGCCGTCTTGCAACTCGATCTTGACCATGTCCTGGCTGATGTTGGACAGCGCATCCATCAGGTAGGTGACGTTGAACCCGACCTCGATCGTGTCCCCGGCATAGTCGATCTCTATCTCTTCCTTGGCTTCTTCCTGCTCGGCATTGCTGCTGGCAATGCGCAGCAGACCCGGCTCGATATTGACGCGCACGCCCTTGAACTTCTCGCTGGTCAAGATGGCGGCCCGCTGCAGGCTGGCCAGCAGCGTGGTGCGCCCCAGGATCACGGCGTTTTTGTGGTTCTTCGGAATCACCCGGTTGTAGTCGGGGAACTTGCCCTCCACCAGCTTGGTGACGAACTCCATGCCCGAGAAGTTGAAGCGCGCCTGGTTGCCGGCAAACCGCATCTCAATCGGGGTGTCCTCGTCCTTGAGCAAGCGCTGCAGCTCCAGCACGGTCTTGCGCGGCAGGATCACCTCTTGCTTGGGCACCTCGGCTTCAAGTTGCGATTGGGCCAGGCCCAGGCGGTGGCCGTCGGTGGCCACCAGCGTCAGCTGCTTGCCTTCAGCGACAAACAAGATGCCGTTGAGGTAGTAGCGGATGTCGTGCACCGCCATCGCAAAGTGCACCTGGTTGATCAAGGTCTTGAGGGTTTTTTGCGGCACCGAAAACACCGGGCCAAAGTCCACCGCCTCGTTGACCAGCGGGAAGTCATCGGCTGGCAGCGTCTGCAGCGTGAAACGGCTTTTGCCCCCGGTCAGTGTCAACTTGTTTTGCGCCGCGGCCAGCGTCACCACCTGGTCGTTGGGCAGGCTGCGCAGGATGTCGATCAACTTGCGCGCACCCACCGTGGTGGCGAAGTTGCCCCCGTCGCCGCCCAGCGAGGCCTGGGTGCGCACCTGGATTTCCAGGTCGCTGGTGGTGAACTCGATCTCGTCCCCGGTCTTCTTCATCAGCACATTGGCCAGGATGGGCAAGGTGTGGCGTCGCTCAACGATGCCGGACACACTTTGCAGGGCTTCGAGCAATTTTTGTTGCGGCGCTTTTAGAACAATCATCTCTTCCTCTTAACCTGGTAGTACTTAGTAGGTGACGGGGCTTTTTGTGAACAAGCCTATTTTCACCTGTCTTTTCAACGCTTTAGGACGGGCTGAACCCTGTGCGGCGCGGGGCTTGAACTTCAACGGTTACAGACAACAACTTCTGCGTTTGCGCGGGGCCTGTGGACAAAGGGGTGCTTGTTCAAAAGTTGTCCACAACGCTGTGCCTTGACAGGGTCGCGGGTCTTGATGCGGGTTTTCAGCCTTTCAGGGTCTGTTCCAGCACATGCAGCTGCTGGTTCAGCTCACTGTCCTTGGTGCGGTCGCCGCCGATCTTGCGCACCGCATGCAGCACGGTGGTGTGGTCACGGCCGCCGAACAGCTCACCGATCTCGGGCAGGCTTTTCTGCGTCATCTCCTTGGCCAGGTACATCGCGATCTGGCGTGGCTTGGCAATGCTGGCCGGGCGCTTCTTGCTGTACATGTCGGCGATCTTGATCTTGTAGAAGTCGGCCACGGTTTTTTGGATGTTTTCGACGCTGATCTGCCGGTTTTGGATCGACAGCAGGTCTTTCAGCGCCTCGCGGGCCAGCGCGATATTGATGTCCTTGTGCGAGAAGCGGCTGTAGGCCAGCACCTTTCGCAGCGCACCTTCAAGCTCGCGCACATTGGCGCGCACGTTCTTGGCGACAAAAAACGCCACATCCTCGGGCATCTCGGTGCCCTCAGCACGGGCTTTGGCCATCAGGATCGCAACCCGCATCTCCAGCTCAGGCGGCTCGATGGCCACCGTCAATCCGGCCTCAAAGCGGCTGGTCAGGCGGGTATCGATGTCCACCAGCCCCTTGGGGTAGGTGTCGCTGGTCATGATGATGTGGGCGCGCTTGGCCAGCAGCGCCTCGAAGGCGTTGAAAAACTCCTCCTGGGTGCGCTCTTTGCCGGCGAAGAACTGCACGTCGTCGATCAGCAGCAGGTCCAGGTTGTGGTACTTGGCCTTGAGCTCATCAAAGGTCTTGCGCTGGTAGTTTTTGACCACATCGCTGATGAATTGCTCGGCGTGCAGGTAAAGCACCCGGGCGTCGGGTTTGTCTTTGAGCAGCGCGTTGCCGACGGCATGGATCAGGTGGGTCTTGCCCAGGCCGACGCCGCCGTAGATGAACAGTGGGTTGTACATCACGCCCGGTGCGCCTGCCACATGCAGCGCGGCAGTGCGGGCCATCTGGTTGGCGCGGCCGGCCACCAGGCTGTCGAAGGTGAGCGCGGTGTTGAGCTTGTGGCTGTTGGCCGCTGGTGGCAGGTGGTAGCCGGGGTTCGGTCCGGGATTGCCCGTGCCGGCCGCCGGGTGGCTGCTGCCTGATCCGCCGCCGAGGCCGCCGCCAAGGGCACCCGGTACCGCTCGCACGCTGGCGCTGTGACCGATGGCCTGGCCGTTGAGCAGCGCTGAAGCGCGTACCGGCGCATGGGCTGGCAGTGGCCGGCCGGCAGGCATGGCGTCGCGCGGTGCCAACGACAATTCCAGCCGCACCGGCTTGCCAGCCAGGTCAGTCAGGATTGCTTCGATGCGGGCGCTGTACTGCGACCGGATCCAGTCCAGCTTGAACCGGTTGGGCACACGTACCTGGGCCACCGCGCCGTCAGGCCCGCCATCGATGATGTCGGCGCCCGGCAAAGGCCGGATCCAGGTGTTGAATTGTTGTTCGGGCAGTTCGGTGGCGAGTTGCTCGCACCCACGCTGCCAGAGGTCTGGGCTCATTGTGGACAAGTGGTTCTTTGAGCGGCTGCATTGTAGGCCTCCGGGGCCTGCCAGCCACAGTTATCCACAGCACCGGGGCGCAGGTCTGACCACCCGCCAAGCCACGGTTTGTGGCGCAAGTGTTTGACGGCAAAGGTGGTTTTTGCTCTAATAGTGGGTTTCCCCAACGCGCAGGGTTTTCTCTGCTGCGGCCGGCGTGCGCAAGGATGCGTCGCCTGGCAACCTCTGCAATGTCCGTCTGGCCGCGAATAGCCTGCAAATAATCTGCAGCGCGCGGCGCAAGACGCTTGATGGCGACAGTGGTTTGGCGGGGGCCTAACCTCAAGGACAAGACCATGAAGCGCACCTATCAGCCTTCCAAGACCCGCCGCGCCCGCACGCACGGCTTCCTCGTGCGCATGAAGACCCGCGGTGGCCGCGCGGTCATCGCCGCACGCCGTGCCAAGGGCCGCAAGCGCCTGTCGCTGGTCTGATACCGGCCGGGCTGCGCTGCTTGCGCTGTCAACGGTCCGGCTCACTTGCTGTCTACGACTCCGGCCTGTGCTGTGACGCCCGCCCCGCTAGGGGCTGTTCGGGTGGTGGTGGGGCGCATCTTGCGCTCGGCTGATTTTCAGTCGGTGTTGGCCACAGCACCTCGGGCGCGCAGCGCCCATTTCTCGGTGCATCACGTTGCCGCACGCCCCAGCTTGGCCAAGAAGCCGGCCAAAAAGGCAGTTGTGCATGAGTTATCCACAGGTGATGCACAACGTTGCCCACCGGCTGTGGATGAGTCGTTGCAACAGCCCGTGGTCGGCTGCTGGTTGGGGCTGGTGGTGCCGAAGCGACATGCCAAACGGTCCGTCACCCGCAACCTGCTCAAACGGCAAATGCGCGAGGCGATGGCCTGTCAGGCGGGCGGCTTGACACCGGGGTTGTGGGTGCTTCGGCTGAAGGCGCCTTTCGACCGCAAGCTGTTCATCAGCCCGGCATCCGATCCGTTGCGCCACACCGCCCATGACGAGTTGCAGTTGTTGCTGCAACGGGCGTCGGTGTACCGCTGAGCCGTTGATGAGTTGTTTTTGATGATGGCTGAGCCCCGTACTTTGCTCGTGCTGCTGCAGGACCTGCCGCGCCGCAGCCTGACCAGCCTGGTGCGGGGTTACCGGTTTTTTCTGAAACCGTGGCTGGGCAATGCCTGCCGGTTCGAGCCCACTTGTTCGGCCTATGCGCTTGGCGCATTGCATCGGCACGGTGCAATGGCCGGCAGCTACCTGGCTGTGCGGCGCATCTTGCGTTGCAATCCTTTGTGCGACGGCGGTTGCGATCCCGTGCCCGACGTTGCGCCACCCCTGTTCACCCGATTGCTTTCTTCGAAGACCCGCCCATGACCGACATGCGCCGCACCATCCTCTGGGTGGTGTTCTCCGTTTCGCTCTTCCTGTTGTGGGATGCCTGGACCAAGCACAACGGGGGCACATCGATGTTTGCGCCCAAACCGGCCGCCGTGGCCGCCGCAGGCGCGGCGCCAGGCAGCCTGCCCGGACCAGCGGCGACGGCCAGCCCGGCGGGTGTGCCTTTGCCATCCACGGCGGGTGCCGTGCCCAGCGCTCCAGGCGCGGTGGTGACGCCCGGCGCACCGCTCGCAGCCACCGGTGCAGTGCCGGTGTCGACCGAGCAGGTCAGCTTGACGACTGACGTGCTGAAAGCCACCTTCGACGCCAAGGGCGGCGACCTGGTTCGGCTCGAACTGCTGAAATACGCCGACGCAGACGACGACAAGCAGCGCGTGGTGTTGTTTGACCGCAGCCCCAAGCGGGTGTACCTGGCGCAGACTGGCCTGGTCACCACCCAACCGGGGGTTGCGCTGCCGAACCACCTGACCGTGATGCAGGTACAGCCCGGCGAGCGTGTGCTCAAGGACGGCGCCCGTGACCTGAGCATCAGCTTTGTCTCGCCGGATTTCGGCGGCAATAAACTCGTCAAGACCTACACCTTCACCCGAGGCGAGTACACCGCGCAGGTCACGCATGCCTTCACCAACGGGTCAGGCGCCGCGATCTCGCCGCAGCTTTACCTGCAACTCACCCGTGACGGCAACGCGCCTGCCGGTGAGTCGAGTTTTTATTCCACCTTCACCGGCCCGGCGATGTACACCGAGGCCAGCAAGTTCTTGAAGATCGACTTCAAGGACATCGAAAAAGCCAAGTCAGAGCACGACAAATCCAGCGATGGCGGCTGGGTCGCGATGGTGCAGCACTACTTCGCCAGCGCCTGGCTGGCGCCCGAGAAGGTGGTGCGTGAGTTCCGCACCGCCAAGGTCAGCGACAACTTGTATTCCATCGCGATGGTGCTGCCGCTGGGCGAGGTGGTGCCAGGTGCCACCAAGACGCATGCAGCCACGCTGTTTGCTGGCCCGCAGGAGGAAAAGAAACTCGAATCCCTGGCGCCCGGCCTGGAACTCGTCAAGGACTACGGCTGGCTGACGATCCTGTCCAAGCCGCTGTACTGGCTGCTGGACCAATTGCACACGCTGATCGGCAACTGGGGCTGGGCGATCGTCGCGCTGGTGGTGCTGCTGAAGATTGCGTTTTACGGGCTCAATGCCCACGCCTACAAGTCGATGGCCAAGATGAAGGCCGTCAACCCCAAGGTGATGGAGATGCGTGAGCGCTACAAGGACAAGCCGCAGCAGATGCAGCAGGAAATGATGCGCATCTACCGCGAAGAAAAGGTCAACCCGCTGGGTGGCTGCCTGCCGATTTTTGTGCAGATGCCGTTTTTCATCGCGCTGTACTCGGTGCTGCTGTCCACTGTTGAAATGCGCAACGCACCCTGGATCGGCTGGATCCATGACCTGTCCACGCAAGACCCGCTCTACATCCTGCCGCTGCTGATGACCGCCACCAGCCTGCTACAGACCTGGCTCAACCCGACGCCCACCGATCCCATGCAGGCCAAGCTGATGTGGTTCATGCCGTTGGCCTTCGGCTTCATGTTCTTCTTCTTCCCCGCCGGCCTCGTGCTGTACTGGTTGACGAACAACATCCTGTCGA
>JBKJKU010000270.1:0-4741 GCA_046597355.1 Aquabacterium sp. | reverse complement strand
GTCCCAGCCGCCGTTGGCGTAGATCAGCACCGGCAGCGCCACGGCGGCGGTCAGCGTTAGCATCAGCGCTGACAGCCGGTCGAGCACCAGCACGATGCCAAACGGCGCCGGCCAGTCGCCAAGCCGGTAGACCGTGATTACGCCGGTATCGGCCTCGACCGTCAGCGCCACGGCCAGTGCCAAGCCCAGCAGGACTGAAGCCAGCGCGATGCGCCGCGCCAGCCAGCGCTTGGGGTGGCCGTGCGGGCTGCCGCCGTCGTCACCCAGCCACAGCAACACGATGGCAGTGGCAGCGGGCAGCAGCACCGGCAGCACCGGGTGGCCAAAGGTGCTGGTGAACAACGGCGATCCCCAGGCCATGGCCGCAGCGCCGGTCAGCAGGGCCAGGCCCAGGCCAGCGCCTATCCAGCGTACAAAGCGCCGGCCATCGGCGGCATGCAGCAGCGCGTCGGCCTGCGACTGGCCCAGCGACATGTACTGCAGCAGCAGCGCCACCGCCGTGACCAGCCCGGCAATGAAGCCGCCGCCCGGCAGGTTGTGGCCACGCCAGAACAAATGCAGGCTGATCACCACGGCCAGCGGCAACACCAGCCTGGCCACCCGGCGCAGCATCAGCGGCGGCTGGGCAAAGGTCCAGGCGCGGCCGGCGGTGTCCGTGCCGGGCCGGCGCACCCGCCAGCCGTCCAGCAGCGCCAGCGCGCCCAGCGCGGCGATGGCCAGCACGGTGATCTCGCCAAAGGTGTCGTAGCCGCGAAAGTCGACCAGGATCACGTTGACTACATTGCTGCCGCCGCCCTGGCCCAGCGCGTGGTCCAGAAAATAGCCCGAGATCGATTGCGGCTCCCGCGTCATCACCAGCCAGCTCAAGGCCGCCATCCCCAGGCCGCCGCCTGCTGCCAGCAGGCCGTCGCGTAGGCTGCGCCAGCGGCGGGACGATGTCTGGCTGGCGCTGTGCTTGGCTTTTGGGCTGGTGGGTGGCAGTAGCGCCAGGCCCATCAGCAGCAGCACGGTAGACACCAACTCTACCGACAGCTGCGTCAGTGCCAGGTCGGGCGCCGACAGCGCCAAGAAGGCCAGCGCGGTGACCAGGCCGATCACGCCCACCAGCACCACGGCGCGCAGCCGCTGGCGGTGGCCATGCAGCAGCGCGGCGCAGGTGGCCAGCAGCAACGCCCAGGCCAGCAGCGACAGCCCGTCGGCCGGCAAGCGCGGCCGGCTGCCGGCCGACGGCAAGCCCGCGCCCATCAGCAGGGCTGAGGCAAACGGCCAGGCGGCAGCCGCCAGCGCCGCGGCCAGCAGCACGGCGACATGGCGCTGCAGCGAGCCGTTCTCGAGCCGAGCGATCAGCCGGCTGGCCCCCGACAGCAGACCGGCCATGCCCTGGTTGAACAGCAAGCGACCGGTCAGGCCGCGGGCGTGGTGCAGGTGCAAGGCCTTGCGGCGCTGCAGGGCGAGGTAAGAGGCCACGCCGCCGACCAGTGCCAGCGCGCTCATCAGCAGCGGCAGGTTGAAGCCGTGCCACAGCGCCAGCTGGTAGGGCGGCGGCGCCCGGCCCAGCACGGCGCTGGCAGCCAGTTGCACGATCGGCCCCACCGTCAGGTCGGGCAACACGCCAACAGCCAGGCACACCGCCACCAGCAGGGCCACCGGCAGCTTCATGAAGAACGGCGGCTCGTGCGGATGCGGCTTGGGCAGGTCTTTCGGCGGGCCGTTGAAAAACACGTCGTGGATGAAGCGCAGCGAGTAGGCCACCGCGCACAGGCCGCCCAGCGTGGCGAGCACCGGCACCACCGCGCCGAAGGCAAAGCTGTGGCGCGCGCTCAGCGCCTCGGCAAAAAACAGCTCTTTGGACAAAAATCCATTGGCCAGTGGCACACCGGCCATGGCCGCGGCGGCCACCATCGCCAGCGTGGCGGTCCAGGGCATCAGCTGGAACAGCCCGCTCAGCTGGCGCATGTCGCGGCTGCCAGTCTCGTGGTCGATGATGCCGGCGGTCATGAACAGCGCGGCCTTGAAGGTGGCGTGGTTCAAGATGTGGAACACCGCCGCCACCGCCGACAACGGCGAGTCCAGGCCGATCAAGAACACGATCAGGCCGAGGTGGCTGATGGTGGAATACGCCAGCAGGCCTTTCAAGTCGTGCCGGAACACCGCCAGGAAGGCGCCGTAGAGCATCGTCGCCAAGCCCACGGGCGCCACGATCGCCTGGAACAAATCCGTGCCGCCCAGCACCGGGTACAAACGCGCGAGCAAAAAGATGCCGGCCTTGACCATGGTGGCCGAGTGCAAGTAGGCCGAGGCCGGTGTCGGCGCGACCATGGCCTCGGGCAGCCAGAAGTGAAACGGCCACTGCGCGCTTTTGGTGAAGCAGCCCAGCAGGATCAGGCACAGCGCCACCGGGTAGAGCGCGTGGGCGCGCACCTCATCGCCACGGGTCAACAGCACGCTCAGCTCAAAACTGCCGCCGATCTGGCCCAGCAGCACCACCCCGGCCAGCAGCGCCAGCCCGCCACCGCCGGTGACGGCCAGCGCCATGCGGGCACCGGCCCGCGCGGCCGCGCCGCCTTGCGGGTCGGCCGCCCAAAAGCCGACCAGCAAAAACGAGGAGACGCTGGTCAGCTCCCAGAACACCACCAGCAGCAGCAGGTTGTCCGACAGCACGGTGCCCAGCATCGCCGCCATGAACAGCATCAGCAGGCTGTAGAACTGGCCGACCGGATCGGCCGGGCCCAGGTAATAGGCGGCGTACAGGATGATCAGCAGCCCGACGCCGGTGATCAACAGGCCAAACATCAGCGCCAGGCCGTCCAGCCGTAAGCCGATGTTCAGGCCGATGGCGGGCAGCCATTCGGTAAACGCCAGCAGCGTGTTGCCAACAAACACCCCAGGTGCCTGGGCCAACAGCAGCGCCAGCGCAGCGGCAGTGACGGCCGCTGCCACCCCAGCCGTGAGCCGGCGCCGTGCCGGTGTGTTGCCGTGACCAGCCCAGACGCAGCCCAGCGTGCCCAGCAAGAGCGGCAGCAAGATGACGATGGCAAGCGGGTTGAGGGCGGGCACAGGACGGCGTAGCGGGGGGGGCAGAACGCAGAGATCGATTCTAGGGATGGGGTTTGCCAGCCCGCCGCGTCGGTCTGGCCGTCAGCTTGGCCTACGGGTGCCGTGGCTACACTTCTGCCACCGCATCCGCCACCACCCGCCCAGCGCGCCCCCGCCATGACCACCACCATCCGCCAGGCCGACCTGATCGAGAGCGTCGCTGCCGCGCTGCAGTACATCAGCTACTACCACCCGGCCGATTTCATCGCCCACCTCGCCCGGGCTTACGAGAAAGAGCAAGGCCCGGCCGCCAAGGACGCGATTGCGCAGATCCTGACCAACTCGCGGATGTGCGCCGAGGGCCACCGGCCGATCTGCCAGGACACCGGCATCATCAACGTCTTCCTGAAGATTGGCATGGACGTGCGCTGGGACGGTTTTTCGGGCTCGAATTACCCAAGTTTGGCGGATGCGGTCAACGCCGGTGTGCGGCGCGGCTACCTCAACCCCGACAACCTGCTGCGCGCCAGCATCCTGGCCGACCCGATCTTTGCCCGCAAGAACACCCAGGACAACACCCCGGCGGTGATCCACATGGAGCTGGTGCCCGGCGACAAGCTGGATGTGACGGTGGCGGCCAAAGGCGGTGGCAGCGAGAACAAATCCAAGCTGCAGATGCTCAACCCGAGTGACTCGATCGTTGACTGGGTGCTCAAGACCGTGCCGACGATGGGCGCCGGCTGGTGCCCGCCGGGCATGCTGGGCATTGGCGTGGGCGGCACAGCCGAAAAGGCGGTGCTGATGGCCAAGGAGGTGTTGATGGAGGACATCGACATGTACGAGCTGCTGGCCCGCGGCCCGGCCAACAAGCTCGAAGAAATGCGCATCGAGCTGTACGAGAAGGTCAACGCGCTGGGCATCGGTGCTCAGGGCCTGGGCGGGCTGACGACCGTGCTGGACGTCAAGATCAAGACCTTCCCGACCCACGCGGCCGGCCTGCCGGTGGCGATGATCCCCAACTGCGCCGCCACCCGCCATGCACACTTTGTGCTGGACGGCTCGGGCCCGGCCTACCTGACCCCGCCCAGCCTGGATTTGTGGCCCGACGTGACCTGGGCGCCCGACTACAACAAGAGCAAGCGCGTCGACCTCAATACGCTGACCCCCGCCGAGGTGGCCAGCTGGAAGCCCGGCGACACCCTGCTGCTGAACGGCAAGATGCTGACCGGCCGCGACGCCGCGCACAAGCGCATTGCCGACATGCTGGCCAAGGGCGAAAAACTGCCGGTGGACTTTACCAACCGCGTCATCTACTACGTGGGCCCGGTCGACCCGGTGCGCGACGAGGTGGTGGGCCCGGCCGGCCCGACCACCGCCACCCGGATGGACGGCTTCACCGAGATGATGCTGGCGCAGACCGGGCTGATCAGCATGGTGGGCAAGGCCGAGCGCGGGCCGGTGGCGATCGAAGCGATCAAGAAGCACAAATCGGCCTACCTGATGGCCGTGGGCGGCGCCGCCTACCTGGTGGCCAAGGCCATCAAGGGCGCGCAGGTGGTGGGCTTTGCCGACCTGGGCATGGAGGCGATCTACGAGTTCGACGTGCAGGACATGCCGGTGACGGTGGCGGTGGACAGCGCGGGCACCAGCGTGCACACCACGGGGCCGAAGGAATGGCAGGCAAAGATCGGCCAGATCCCGGTGG
>JBKJKU010000331.1:0-3989 GCA_046597355.1 Aquabacterium sp. | reverse complement strand
CTCGGCCAGCACGCGTTCGCGATTCGCCGCAGTGGTCGCGAAATCCATCTTCACCAGTCGCTTCTCGTAATCCGCCGGCACGTTCTTCAGCGGCTCCGCCACCCCCGGGTGCGCGGTGATCGCGAAGTTCTTGCCGTAGAGCAGCATCGCGTCCTTGCTCGACGCCCAGTCGGCCAGCTTCTTCGCGGCGTCGAGCTTCTTCGTACCGGCGTGGATCGCGAAGGCTTCCAGATCCCAACCCAGCGCTTCCTTCGGGAACACCAGGTCGATGGGCGCGCCTTTCGCCTTGTTCGCGTTGCCGCGGTACTCGATGGAAATGCCCATCACGTACTCGCCGGTCGCCGCCATGTTGCAGGGCTTGGAGCCCGAATGCGTGTACTGCGCGATGTTCTGGTGCAGCTCGTCCATGTACTTCCAGCCTCCGCCCTTGCCGTTATCGTCACCCCACAAGGTCAGCCACGCCGTCACGTCGAAGAACCCGGTGCCCGACGACGCCGGGTTCGGCATGACGATCTGGCCCTTGTAGATGGGCTTGGTCAGGTCTTTCCAGGTCTCGGGTTTGGGCAGGCCGCGCTTGGTCGCCTCGACGGTGTTGAAGCAGATCGTCGCGCCCCACACGTCCATGCCGAACCAGGCGGGCGGGTTCTTCTTGTCGCGGTACTTCGCCATGATCGCGTCGAGGTTCAGCGGCGCATAGGGGATGAGCATGCCCTCGTTGTTCAGCAGCGCCAGGCTGCTGGCGGCCACGCCCATCACCACGTCGGCCTGCGGGTTCGCCTTCTCGGCGAGCAGCTTGGCGGTGATGACGCCGGTGCTGTCGCGCACCCACTTGATCTCGATGTTCGGATTGACGCGGGTGAAGCCGGCCTCGTAGGCCTTGAGCTGGTCGGTCTCCAGGGCGGTGTAGACCAGCAATTGGGTCTTGCCCTGGGCCAAAGCGCCGCCGCCGATCAGGGACGCGGTCAGGGCAAGGGCCATCAGGCTGAGCAGGGCAAAGGGGCGCGGCAATCTCATGAAGTTCTCCGGATCAAAAGGGGAAGGGGCAAAAACTCGTGAGCATGCACTGGCGACCGTGTCAACACGGTGACCGGATCGGGTGATCTTGTCGGTGTGGTGTGGCATTGTCAATGGTAGTTTGTAGATTGTTGACAATCAATCAAGACCGGCGTCCAATGCCAACCCATGAAAGCGACGCGACAAACGCCGGGGCCATCTGCCAGCCAGGCCACGATTGCGCTGCTGCAAGCCCACTCACTGACCAGCGTGGTGCAGACCGAGATCGAGCGCCTGATCCTGTCGGGTGAGCTGGCACCTGGCACCAAGCTTACCGAGGCCATGCTGGCAGACCGGCTGGGCGTGTCGCGCGGGCCGATCCGCGAGGCCTTCCGCATGCTGGAGGAGGCCGGCTTGGTGCGGCTGGAGAAAAACCGCGGCGTCTTTGTGCGCAGCATCGCCATGGACGAGGCGATGGAAATCTACGACCTGCGCGCGATGATCGACGAGTCGGTCGGCCGGCAACTGGCCGCGCGCATCACCCCCGATCAGCTGCAGCAGTTGCGGGGCTTGGTCGAGCAGATGGAACGCCTGGTCAAGGACGGCCACAACACCTCGGCCAGCGACCCGTACCACCGGCTCAACCTCGAGTTCCATGACCGGCTGGTCGAGTTTGCCGGCAACCAGAAGCTGATCACGCTGTACCGGCGCCTGGTCAACGAGCTGTCGCTGTTCCGCCGGCTCAACCTGGCGGACGGCGGCCAGATCCCTGTGTCGGTGGCCGAGCACCGCGCCATCCTGAAGGCCGTTGCCGCGGGCGATGCCGACGCTGCCGGCCTGGCATTGCGGGCCCACGTGCTGGAAAGCAAGGCGCGCACGCTGCGCAAGCAGCAAGCCGCACCAGTAGCCGTGTCGCCCGCCACCCCACCACCCATTCCGGCACCCGCCCGCACCAGGACCAAACATGCCTGACCTTCGATCCGTGCTCGTCAACCAGCGCAGCTACCGCCTGCCGACCCAGCCCACCGTGGTGGTGTGTGTCGACGGCTGCGAGCCCGACTACATCGCCCAGGCGGTGGCGGCCGGTGCCATGCCCTGGATGGCCCGCACGCTGGCCACCGGCACCGCGCTGGTGGCCGACTGCGTGGTGCCCAGCTTCACCAACCCGAACAACCTGTCGATCGTCACCGGCGCGCCGCCGTCGGTGCACGGCATCTGCGGCAACTACCTGTTCGACGTTGCCAGCGGATGCGAGGTGATGATGAACGACCCGAAGTGGCTGCGCGCGCCCACCATCCTGGCGGCGTTGTCAACGGCCGGCCAGCGCTGCGCGGTGGTCACCGCCAAAGACAAACTGCGCCGCCTGCTGGGCTACGGGATGACGGGCATCTGCTTCTCGTCCGAAAAGGCCGACACCGCAACCGAGCTCGACAACGGCATCACCGGCGTGGTCGGGTTGGTCGGCATGGCGGTGCCGGACGTCTACAGCGCCGAGCTGTCCGAGTTTGTCTTTGCTGCCGGCCTCAAGCTGATGCAGCGGCAAGTGGGCCGGCCGGACCTGGTGTATTTGTCCACCACCGACTACATCCAGCACAAGCACGCGCCCGGTACGGCCGGCGCGAATGCCTTCTACGCCATGATGGACCGCTACCTGGGCCAGCTCGATGCGCTGGGCTGCGTCATCGCGCTGACAGCCGACCACGGCATGAACGCCAAGACCGGCCTGGACGGCCAGCCCGATGTGGTCTACCTGCAGGACCTGCTGGACGGCTGGTTGGGTGTCGCTGCGGGGGGCAGTGCGGCCCGGGTCATCCTGCCGATCACCGACCCGTATGTGGTGCACCACGGCGCGCTGGGCTCGTTTGCCACGGTCTACCTGCCATCGACCTTGCAGAACAGCACCGATGTGGCGGCGCTGGCCGGTAGGCTGGCGGCACGCCGTGGCATCGAAGGGGTGTTCACCCGCGAGCAGGCGGCCGCGCATTTCGAACTGCCGGCCGACCGCATCGGCGATCTGGTGGTGGTGTCTGAGCGTTCCACCGTGATCGGCACCAGCGCCGCCCGGCACGACCTGAGCGCGCTGGAAGTGCCGTTGCGCTCCCACGGCGGCACAGCCGAGCAGCGTGTGCCGCTGATCCTGAACCGCGCGATTGCCGGACTGGATTTGCAGCGCCGCTGGCGCAATTTCGATGCCTTCGACCTGGCGCTGAACCATGCCCAATGACCCCCAAGCCGCTGACGCCGCCGTCAGCCTGCCCGGCGCTGCGGGCCATGCCGGCGCTGCGCGGGTACGCCACGAGGGCTTGCGCATTGCTGGCGAGGTGGTGGGCGTCGGCCGCGCCGCCCATATCGCGGTGCACAACCCGTTCACCGGGGCACTGGTCGGCACCGTACCCAAGGCCACACTGGCCGAGGTGCGCCGTGCGTTGGACATCGCCCGCCGCTACCACGCCCGCCTGTCCCGGTTCGAGCGCGCCAATATCCTGAACCAGGCCGCCGCTGCGGTGCGAAGCCGCAGTGCCGAGATCGCGGCGCTGATCACCGCTGAGAGCGGCCTGTGCCTGAAAGACAGCCTGTACGAGGCGGGCCGGGTTGCCGATGTGCTGATGTTCGGCGCCATCGAGGTGCTCAAAGACGACGGCCAGGTGTTCTCGTGCGACATCACGCCGCATGGCCGAAAGCGAAGGGTCTACACCCAGCGCGACCCGCTGCAGGGGGTGATCACCGCGATCACACCGTTCAACCACCCGATGAACCAGGTGGCGCACAAGATCGTGCCGTCAATTGCCACCAACAACCGCATGGTGCTCAAACCCAGCGAAAAGGTGCCGCTGTCGGCGCTGTGTTTTGCCGACCTGCTGTATGAAGCCGGCCTGCCGCCGGAGATGCTGTCCGTCGTCACCGGCGACCCGCGCGAGATTGCCGACGAGATGCTGACGAACCCGGCCGTGGACCTGGTCACCTTCACCGGTGGCGTGGCCATTGGCAAGTACATC
>JBKJKU010000300.1:0-4503 GCA_046597355.1 Aquabacterium sp. | reverse complement strand
CAACAAGTTAAGCCTGATGACCATAGCGAGGTGGTCCCACTCCTTCCCATCCCGAACAGGACAGTGAAACGCCTCTGCGCCAATGATAGTGCGGGTTCCCGTGTGAAAGTAGGACATCGTCAGGCTAATATTATGCTGCCCCCGAACCAGAAATGGCTCGGGGGTTTTTGCGTTTTGGCTGGCAAGACGCGGGGATTCGCCAGTGCCGTCTGTGTCTGTGTGATTTCGGTTTGGGATTACTGGTGAGCGATGTGCAGGGAGCCCAATATCCTTGGTCCGCTGGCGCCGGTAACAGTTGGGCAGTTGGCTGGTTGCCTATCGAGGCAAGATTTTGCAAGCCAGGCAAATGCAGTGGCTTCGACTTGCGCTGGGGGTAGACCGGCTGTGCCGCTGGCGCAAACCTTAGTATTTGGCAGCAGTTCGGCGAGGCGTTGCATGAGATGCGCGTTGAAGGCGCCGCCGCCGCACACCAACAGCCGACTTGCTGTGGGTAGAGCGTCCTGGATGGCCTGCTTGGCCACGACACAGGTGAATTCCGCTAATGTGGCTTGGATGTCGCTCGGCTCCGCCGGGGCATCGCCCTGTGCCGCGGCGAGTTGTTTGTCCAACCAGTCTGAATGGAACAGGTCTCGCCCTGTACTTTTAGGCGGACGCCGTAAAAGGAACGGCTCGCCGAGCAGGACTTCTAACAAGCGAGGGTTTACTTCTCCGCCCCTTGCCCAGTTTCCGTTTTCGTCGTAGGCGGTGCCTAGATGGCGCTCACACCAAAGGTCCAGCAAGATGTTGCCAGGGCCGCAATCAAAACCCATGACGTGACCATTGGCGGCGAGCAGGGTGACGTTGGCGATGCCCCCCAAGTTGAGTACTGCCTGATCAACGCCCGGTTGATGGAATGCTGCGGCGTGAAATGCGGGTACCAGGGGTGCACCCTGACCACCGGCGGCGACGTCTCGGTTGCGGAAATCATAGGTGACGTCTATGCCGGTCAGTTCCGCCAACAGGGCAGCATTCAAGAGCTGTACGGTGTAGCCTGTGCCATCAAACTCACCCGGTCTGTGGCGAACGGTTTGCCCGTGGGCGCCCAATGCGCGGACATCACCGTTGTGCAAGCTGCACTGGCCCAGTAGGCTTTTGACGGCATCGGCATAGGCGCGGCTTAGATTGTTGGCGGCCAGACAGGACCGGTGCAACTCGTCTGGGCCGGTCTGGTTCAGCGCCATCATCTCCCGCCGAAGCGTGGGTGCAAACGGCTGGTAGACATGCCCGTGGAGCTGTACCGCTTGGCCGGGGGTGTCAAAACTCACCAGGACGGCATCGACACCGTCGAGCGACGTACCCGACATTAAGCCGACGTAGCGCTCAGGCATGCCACAAATCTGTCATTGGGGGAATCAACGGCGAACTTGTTTCGACGCAAATGCAGCGCGAGCGGTGTCGCCGCGTGAACCTATTTACTCGGCGTCGCCCCGGAAAGCCGTGAGCGATTCGGCAGCGTTCAGTTGGTGTTGCGCCGAACTTGCGACCTGCTGGAAATGCGCCTGCTGCGCGCTGTCGATCACCAGATTCTCGCTGGCCCGTGCTGCTTGGAGTGGATCCTGAATCTGACCATTGACGCGAAACTCGAAGTGCAGGTGGGGGCCCGTAGCCCAGCCCGTGGCGCCGACGGCCCCGATGCGCTGTCCCTGTTCCACCCGCTGACCCGGTCGAACGTCGATCCGGCTCAGGTGCGCATACAAAGTCGACTTACCGCTGCTGTGCAGCAATTGAACGACGTTGCCATAGCCATTTTGACGACCGGCAGATTCAACAACCCCGTCACCCACGGACCGAACGGACGTTCCTGCCGGTGCGCCGTAGTCAACGCCGTTGTGGGCACGCCAATCCTGCAAAATCGGGTGAAACCGCATCGCGAAACCTGAGGTGACGCGAGAAAACTCGACTGGACTTGCCAAAAATGCTTTACGCCTGCTTTGACCGTCAGGGCTGAAGTAGCCGCCCTTGGATTTGCTGCCGGCCTGGAACCACAACGCCTGCAACGACTTGCCGTTGTTGACAAACTCGGCCGCGACAATCCGGCCGGTTGCGTCGTTCCAACTGATGGGCTGGTCGTCGGCAGTCAAGGTCTCAAAGGCAACGCTGAAGCTGTCGCCCTTGCGCAACTGCCGATGAAAATCAATGTCGCCGGAGAAGATTTCAATCAACTGGCTCGCAATCGCCTCGGGCAGGCGAGCATCGTCAGTGGCAGCCCAAAGAGACGTGCTGACCGTTCCGCTGCCCAGCCTGACCTGGGGCACCAAGGCGGCGGTTTCAAGCGTGCTCATGAATTGGCCGTTGACACGCGCCAGTTTCATGCGGGTGAAGTGGCTGCTGCTGCGGGCTGTGTCAAGCGCCGGGAAGCGTGCAATCAGCTCGACCAACGTGCCGTCGGCGGCAGTGCGTACTTGGACCATCTTGCCGCCGCGGCCATCTACCAGCCGGCGTGCATCGCGATCAGACCGAATGTAGGTGGCCGCAACCGGATCGCTGACGCCCAAGCGTCGCAGTAGGCTGTCTGCGGTGTCGCTGCTGCGGGTCAGGTCGCTGTGGTTGAGCTCCAGCACCTGCTCTGCCAAGTCACCGAGCTGACGGTCGAGGCCAGGCACCAGCAAAGCTTCCGTGATCAGGCGCTGGGGCAATTGCGCTGCGTCTGGCGCCAGCGGTGCGATGCCAAAGGCGGCGACTGCGAAAGTGCCCAGCGCGGTCAGCACGGTGCCCGCCACGCGGCGGGGGTGCCGCAGCAATGCGGCCTGGAGGTTGACGAGCAAGCGCTGGGTGAAGGGTGGGACCAGTGTCAAAACGGTGGGTTCCAGGCTCGGCAACTCCCTGCGGAGGAGCTCCCGTGAGTTGAATAGGCTGCCTTGGGCTCAGGCAAAACCAGCGCTGAACCGAGCCGCACGGTGCCCCTAGAATTACGGGTTGGCCGAAGCGACAGCCGCTTGGCTGTGCAATGCGCCACACAGAAAAGTGATCGATTATAGCCAACGTCCGCTGTGACGAATCCGCGGACCATCCCTGATAAAACCCGATATGTCACTGCCAGCCCCTACTTCCGCGGCGCCGCCGCACCCCATCACCGACCGGGTGCGTGACGCCATGATGGTCTCGCGCCGCAATTGTGAGGAGTTGTTGCCCGAAGCGGACTGGCTGAAAAAGCTGGCGCGTTCGGAGGGTACAGGCCAGCCGCTGCGCATCAAGCTGGGCCTGGACCCGACCGCGCCTGACATCCACATCGGCCATACCGTGGTGCTCAACAAAATGCGCCAGCTTCAGGACTTGGGCCACCAGGTGATCTTTTTGATCGGTGATTTCACCTCGATGATTGGCGACCCGTCAGGCCGCAACAACACCCGGCCCCCGTTGACGCGTGAGCAGATCGAAGCCAACGCCAAGACGTACTACAAGCAAGCCAGCCTGGTGCTGGACCCGGCTCGCACCGAGATCCGCTACAACAGCGAGTGGAGCGACCCGTTGGGCGCGCGAGGGATGATCCAGTTGGCGGCGAAGTACACGGTGGCCCGGATGATGGAGCGCAACGACTTCCATGACCGGTTCAAGGCCAACACGCCAATATCAGTGCATGAGTTTTTGTACCCGCTGATGCAGGGCTACGATTCAGTGGCACTCAAGAGTGACCTGGAACTTGGCGGGACCGACCAGAAGTTCAACCTGCTGGTGGGTCGCCATCTCCAGCAGGAGTACGGGCAAGAGCCGCAGTGCATCTTGACCATGCCGCTGCTCGAAGGGCTGGATGGTGTCGAAAAGATGTCCAAGAGCAAGAACAACACCATCGCCATCACTGAACCGGCCAACAGCATGTTTGCCAAGGTGTTGTCGGTCAGTGATGTGCTGATGTGGCGTTGGTTCGCCCTGTTGAGCTTCCGCAGCGAGGACGACATCGCCGCGCTCCGGGCCGAGGTGCTGGCGGGGCGCAACCCGAAGGACGCCAAGGTGATGTTGGCGCGCGAACTGGTCACGCGGTTCCACAGTGCGGCGCTGGCACTGTCTGCCGAAGCTGATTTCGAGAACCGGGCGCGTGGCGGTATTCCTGACGACTTGGCCGAGGTAAGCCTGTGTGGCGCGCCGCTGGCGATCGGCAGCCTGCTCAAGCAGGCGGGACTGGTGTCGTCCACCAGTGAAGCGCTTCGCATGATTGACCAGGGCGGAGTGCGCGTTGATGGTGTGGTCATCAGCGACAAGGCGCTGAAGCTTTCGCCCGGCACCATGGTGGTTCAAGTGGGTAAGCGCAAATTCGCCCGCGTGACGTTGGCCGCATAACCGCCGGGGCGGCGGCAGTCGCGGCGGCCGCACCATGATCGCCGTGGTGCAGCGGGTGAGCGAAGCCGCGGTGATCGTGTCCCAGCGCGTGGTGTAAGTCCGTGATCCCGGGTGGGGAGGGATGCGCGGTACTCAGCGCTGCACAGCGGGCAGCCGAGTCGGGGCAGTATCGGTCAGGCTCTGCAGTCC
>JBKJKU010000187.1:0-4555 GCA_046597355.1 Aquabacterium sp. | reverse complement strand
CGGCGCCAAGGCAGCCAAGGCCGTCGGGCAACCGGCTCCCTCCATGTCCTCCGATGCCGGCCAGCTGGCCGACATCTCCTCCTTTACTTACGGGATCCGGTCACCCAACGCCCTTGGCCGCCCGAATCGTTGCCGCCTGCTTTGGTCACCCAACGCCCTTGGCCGCCCGAAGCGTTGCCGCGGGCGTTGGCTTGAAAGGCCGGCATGCCGTGCGGGTGGGGTAGCGCCGTGTCGGGCTGGCGTGTCCCGCGCAGGTAAAGAAGGGAGGGCCGGTGCTGGTCCGGCCCGGAATGACACGGAGCGGGGCACGCCAGCCCGGCGCGGCGCGGTCGCGCAAAACCCACGACCTGCAGCTTTCAGACCAAAAAACGAAAGACAGCTCAGAGCCAAACGCAGGTACTTGGGCTCCGGTGCAGTCGACCGGCAGGTTCACTCCCGGATGTCGGCGGTCACTGCCTGGCCAAAGTCTGCGCGATCCAAACGCGCCAGCAGACGGGCGGCGCAATCCTGCGGGCTGACCAGTACACCGTCGGCCTGCAGTTTCATGAAACGTGCGCGCTCAGGAAACAGCGCCGGGTCAGAACCGCGCAACTCGGCTTGCATGTCGGTGTCGATGACGCCCGGCGCCATAGAGACGATGCGGGCCGGGTTGGGCAGCGTGGCTTGCTCCAGCGCCACGGCGCGGCTGAAATGGTCCATGCCGGCTTTTGCCGCGCAGTACGCAGCGCTGCCTGCCATTGCGTTTCGGCCCAGTCCGGACGAGATATTGAGCACCCGGCGGGCGCCGGGCCAGTTGCGCGTGGCCTGCAGGAAGGCGGATGTCAGCAGCAGCGCCGCCTCCAACCCGACCCGCAGCGCCTGGCTCAACGCGGCCAGCGGCACTTGATCCAGTGGAGCGAGGCGGCCAACCACGCCTGCGTTGTTGATCAAGGTGGCGCTGGCCAGCGTGGCGCCGTCGCAGCCGTCCAGCCAGGTTTGCAGCTTTTGCGCGGCACCGGCGGCATCGGTCAGGTCAATCGGCCATTGCGCCAGTTGCACGCCAGCGGCTTCGGCCTGGGCCTGCAGGCTGGCATTGCCGTGACGCGCCAGGCCCAGCACGCTGTGGCCCGGCAGCAGGCGCTGCGCGACCAAGGCGGCGCCCAGGCCGCGCGACGATCCAGTGATGATGGTGAGGTGGGTTTGCATGTGCCGCAGCATAGTGGGCGTCGGCGTTGGCTGCCGCCGCAAGTCACACCCGACCTGGCTTGCTGCGCCCCGATCGGTCAGCGGCTGGGCTGCGTTGCCCCAGGTGCCGTTGTCGCAGCGACGGCGGGCTCGCGAACCACCAACTCCCGCAGCACGCCGCCGGCAGCCACGCTGCCACTGGTGCTGCCCTTGCCTTGCATGCGGGCCAGGCAATCAGTGCGGTCGGTGCCCGGCAGTGCCGCGCAGCGCTGACGCTGGTTGTCGGTGTACGGACCAGTGCTGTCACCGAGGCCGTTTTTTCGTGCTTCGGCCCGGGCCGCAGCGGCTTCGCGCAGGCAGGTGGCCCGGTCCTGGTTGGAACTGCCGTCCAGGCATTGGCTGCGCTCTTGCTGGTAACGCGCCTCCACCATCTTGGACTCTGCCGGGCTGAGTGCCTGGGCCGGGCCGGCAACGCCTGCCAGGGCCAGCGTGGCCAGCAACATCCAGCGGGTGGGTGAATGGGCGAAGCGGGCGACGGGGTTGTGATTCATGGTGTGTGCTTTCGGTGACGGGCGAGTCGGAGGTTGGGGTGCCAGCCTGCGTGGGAGGCCAGTTGGCGGATCGGCCAGTGGGCGGTTGCCCGCCCGTCGCGTCAGCGCGATGAAAACGTCAGGCTGGGTGGACTTTCCACGCTGACCCGCACCTGGGGTGCGTCAGGGCGGCCGATGCGGTTGTCTGTGCCGGCGACGCAGCGCAACTGCAAGCGTTGCTCGGCCGTGTCGCAGCGCCAGGCCGGCGTGGTCTGCGTTGCCAGCATGGCACCGCGACGAAGGGCGCCTTGCCGTACGCCGTCGCTGACCACGTTGCTGAACGCCAGCAGCAGGGCAAATGCTGCCAACGCACCGAGCACGCCCATCACGCCAGGCCAGGGCGTGATGCGGGCTGCCTGCAGCCACAGCGGCTGGCCGGGCTGGTGGTGCGCGGGGTCGGTGGTGCCAAAGGGTTCTCCGACGGTCTGGCCAAAGGTGTGGCAATCGGCAAGAAAACGGTCGCTGGGGCGGTTCATCGGGGGCTCCTCGGCCGGGCTGCCCACGTTGGGGCCAGGCTGAGCAGAGCTTGATGCAACGGGCCGTGCGCCGCCATCAGGCCAGCGGCGGTTTGGTTGTAGGTCGGGGCCTACAGCCGGCGCCGGACCGACGCCAGGGTCAGTCGCTGGAGGCCAAGGCTCGGGCGATGCGGCCGCGCGCCACTTTGGGTTTGGGGCAGGGAAAGTCGAACCACTGCCGCACATCGTCGTCCAGCCCGATGCCATGCATGAAGTTGTAGACCGCTTTCTTCAGGCCCACCCCGAGCGCGCCATGATCGACCCCGGTCGGGTCGAAAAAACCGATGTCGTTCTTGGCGAAATGGCCCGCCGCCGGCACCGCTGGCAGCGGCTGCAGCGTGATGCCGTAGGCGGCCGGATCCTGGCCCACCGGGGAATGCACGGTGCAGGCAAAACGGTGAAAAAAACCCGACTGGATGCAGCCAGCAGCAAACAGCTGGCGCACGTACTCCAGCGCGTCCACCGTGTCTTGCACGGTCTGGGTCGGGAAGCCGTACATCAAGTAGGCGTGCACCAGGATGCCGGCGTCCGAAAACCCCTTGGTGACCCGTGCCACCTGGTCCACCGAAACCCCCTTTTTCATCAGCGCCAGCAACCGGTCGGACGCCACTTCCAGCCCGCCCGATATCGCAATGCAGCCGCTGTCGGCCAGTTGCTGGCACAGCGCTGGCGAAAACGTCTTCTCGAAACGGATGTTGCCCCACCACGAGATCGCCAGTTGGCGGCGTTGCAGCTCGGCGGCCAGGGTCTTGAGCGCCTTGGGCGGCGCAGCCTCGTCGACAAAGTGGAAGCCGGTCTGGCCGGTTTCGGTGACGATGGCCTGGATCCGGTCCACCAGCAATTCGGCGCTGGCGGACTCGAAGCGTGAGATGTAGTCCAGCGACACATCGCAGAAGCTGCACTTCTTCCAGTAGCAGCCCTGGGCCACCGTCAGCTTGTTCCAGCGCCCGTCCGACCACAGCCGGTGCATCGGGTTGAGCATGTCCAGCAGCGACAGGTAGCGGTCCAGCGGCAGGCCGTCCCAGGTGGGCGTTCCAACATCGCTGAACGGGACGTCGGGCTCGATGAAGTTGACATAGCGCACATCGCCGTTGGCGGTGGGGCTGGCCGGGCTGCGCAGGTAGGTGCGCACCAGCCGGCTGGCCGAGCGCTGGCCCGCCAGGTGGTCCAGCAGGGCCAGCAGCGGGCGCTCACCGGCGTCGAGCGTGACAAAGTCGAAATGGTCGAAGACCCGCGGCTCGGTCAGCTCGCGCAGCTCGGTGTTGACAAAGCCGCCACCCAGCACGGTGACAATTGCCGGGTCGTGCAGCTTGATGGCCTGGGCGATGCGGAACGCGGCGTACACCGCGCCCGGAAACGGCACCGACACCAGCACCACCGTCGGTTGGTGGCGCAGCAGCGCGGCCACGGTCAGGTCACGCAGTGTGTGGTCCACCAGGTTCAACGGGGCGGCCAGCGCGGTGGCCAGCGGCTCGAAGCTGGGCTGGCTCATCGCCAGCGATTCGGCATAGCGCACAAACTCGAAACGGGCATCCACCGCGTCGCGCAGCACGTCGGCCAGATCGTTGAGGTAGAGCGTGGCCAGGTGGCGGGCCCGGTCCTGCACGCCCAGCGCGCCAAAAGCCCAGGCCATCGGGTCGCCGCCATCGTCGTCAACATAGACATCGAGTGACGCAAAGCGCGGGCCTTCGGGCAGAAAGCTGCGGCTGCCGATGCGGTGCGCCAGCGTGGTGTCGCGGCCCTGCAAAAAGGCCAGCGTCGGCGTGATGGTGGCTTGGTAGCGGTCGAACAGCGCTATGAAAGTGGCCACCGCGGGCGTGCGATTGGCCGCGGGCAGCGCGCTGGCGTGGGTCTGGATGGCGGCCAGGCCCTCGGTCGACAGCAGCGCCAGGATCAGCGCCAGCGCCAGGTCCTCCTGCACGGCGGCAATGCCGCGCGAGCGCAGGAAGCCGGTCAGGTAGGCGGTGGACGGGTAGGGCGTGTTGAGCTGCGTCATCGGCGGGATGACGGAGAGAACGCGGTGGGGCAGGGGCGGCATGGCGGGTCGGGATCAGCGCTGCGATTGTCGGCGTTGGGGCGAACTGCCTGCTGCCGTGCGGTTTGGTGGGGGTTCGATAATCATGGCGTGATGTCTGTCCCCCTCTTTCCCGCCGCGCCGCGGTGCCAACCCGGCACCGGCTGGCCGCGCACGGGCCGATGAAACACCCGGCCCTGCTGGCGCTGGTCGCCGGCCTGATCGTGCTGCTGGCGGCATTTGCAGCGCCGCTGTGGCAGATGTGGCGCGGC
>JBKJKU010000079.1:0-4413 GCA_046597355.1 Aquabacterium sp. | reverse complement strand
CTTCCGCCCGGTGCCGCACCCGATCTTTGCCGGCACCTCGCGCGCCAACCAGCTCGTCATCAAGTTGCAACCCGAAGACGGCCTCGAGCTGCACCTGCTGGCCGCCAAGGGCAGCGTGCAGGGCGAGATGCTGGCGCCGGTGTCACTCGATCTGGACTTCGACAAGGCGTTCGAGAGTGAGCGCGTCGGCGCCTACGAGCGCTTGCTGATGGACGCGATCGCCGGCAGGCTGAACCTGTTTGTGCGCAGCGACGAGCAAGAGCAGGCCTGGCGCTGGGTCGAGCCGGTGCTCAAGGCCTGGGCCACCGACCCGAACGGCCCCCGCCCCTACGCCGCCGGCACCTGGGGCCCGCCGGCGTCCAGCGCGATGGTGGCCCGCGACGGCTGCGCCTGGGACGAAGAACAGTGATGTCGACCCCTCGCCCCACGGGTACGTGGGTCGATCTCCCGAGGGGATCGGGCCTTGCTTGGGGCGGCCCGGCGCGGCGGCCCGGGGCGCTAGCCCCGCGGGCCGGCAAAGCCGGTTCCGCGGCGGTTGCTTGCTTCGAGCGGCGTCCTGCATCATGTCGTGCATGCAGGACATGGGTGTACGCCAATGCTTGACCGCATCCGCGCCTCGATCCCGGCGCTGCCGCCGGCCGAGCAGCGGGTGGCCAGGCTGCTGTTGTCCGACCCGCGCAGCTTTGCCACGCTGCCGGTCAGCGAACTGGCCGACCGGTCCCATGTCAGCAAGCCGACGGTGGTGCGGTTTTGCCGCAGCGTGGGCTACGACGGGCTGGCCGACTTCAAGCTCAAGCTGGCCGGCACCGTCAACGAGGGGGTGCCGTTTGTGCACCGCTCGGTCGATGAGGACGACAAGCCCGGCGACCTGATCGTCAAGGTGATCGACAACGCCGTGGCGGCGATGCTGAAGTACCGCAACAACGCCGCAGGCCATGCGTTTGAGCAGGCCATGGCCGCACTCACCGCGGCCGGCCAGGCGCACAAGCGCATCGAGTTCTACGGGGTCGGCAACTCCGGCATCGTGGCGCAGGACGCGCAGCACAAGTTCTTCCGGCTCGGGGTCAATGCCGCAGCGGTGAGCGACGGCCATGTGCAGGTGATGAGCGCCACCATGCTGGGGCCGGGCGATTGCGCGGTGGTGATCAGCAACTCGGGCCGCAGCCGCGACCTGATCGACGCCGCCGACATCGCCCGCCGCAAGGGTGCGACGGTGATCGTGATCAGCGCCAGTGGCTCACCGCTGGCGCAGCTCGCGCTGGGCCACAACCAGATCCTGCTGGCGGCCGACCACCCGGAGGACTTTGACCGCTACAGCCCGATGGTCTCGCGCCTGCTGCACCTGACCATCATCGACATCCTGACCACCGGCGTCGCGCTGCGCCTGGGGCCAGGCCTGCGGCCGATGATGCAGGAGATCAAACGCAACCTGCGGGCCAAACGCTATGCAGCGCCGGTGCCACTGCTCCGCGGCGTGCCCGGCGACGCCGACCCGACCAACACGCCCGGCTGACGCCTTCAGCCCGGGCTGGGCATCCAGCGGCGCAAGTGCACCGCGTTGGCGCCACGCATGCCCTGGGCACGCTTGAGCTCGGCCCGCGCCACTGTGCGCAGGTGCACCTCATCCGGCCCGTCCAGAAAGCGCAGCGCCCGGCCCCAGGCCCAGAGCCGCGCCAGCGGTGTGTCGGGCGACAGGCCCATCGCGCCAAACACCTGCATCGCCCGGTCCAGCACCCGCGTCTGCAACCGGCTGCTGACCAGCTTGATCGCGGCCACGTCGGTGCGCGCCGCCGCGCTGCCGGCCTGGTCCAGCCGCCAGGCCGCACGCAGCACCAGCAAGCGGGCCTGGTCGATCTCCAACCGGCTTTCGGCGATCCAGTCCTGCACATTGGCAAAGTCGCTGAGCCGGCCGCCGAAAGCTCGGCGCTCCAGCGCGCGCTCGCACATCAGCTCCAGCGCCAACTCACACTGGCCGATGCTGCGCATCGCGTGGTGCACCCGGCCCGGACCCAGCCGCGCCTGGGCCAGCGCAAAGCCGGCGCCGGGCTCGCCCAGCAGGTGGTCGGCGGGCACCCGCACATGGCGAAACACCAGCTCGCAGTGGCCGTCGAGCGATTGGTGGTCCATCACCGGGATGTTGCGCTCCACCACCAGGCCGGGCGTGTCCATCGGCACGATCAGCAGCGAGTGGCGGGCATGCTCGGGCAGGTTCTCATCGTCACCGGCGCTACCGGTGCGGCCCATCACCACGGCAAACCGGCACAGCGGATGCGCCGCGCCGGTGATGAACCACTTGCGGCCGTTGACCACCCAGTCACCCCCGTCTCGCACGATGCGGGTTTGCAGCTGGGTCGGGTCGGACGATGCGGTGTCGGGCTCGCTCATCGCAAAGCACGACCGGATCTCGCCGCGCAGCAGCGGGTCCAGCCAGCGCCGGGCCTGTGCCGGCGTGGCCGCGATCTGCAGCAATTCCACCGTGCCGCTGTCGGGTGCGTTGCAGTTGAAGATTTCAGCCGCCCAGGGCACCCGACCCATGATCTCGGCCAGCGGCGCGTAGTCGACATTGCCCAGCCGGGTGCCGGGCTGGTCGTCCCGCAGGCTGGGCAAAAACAGGTTCCACAGCCCCAGCGCCCGGGCCTGGGCCTTGAGCGGCTCGATCAGGTCCAGCGGATACACGCCCGCATCCGACCAGCGGTGCCACTCGGCCAGGGACGGCAGCACCAGGTCGGCCATGAATTGCCGCAGCACAGCCTGCAGCGCCAGCGAGCGGGGTGAATCGGCAAAGTCCATGGCGGTGATGATGCTGACGGCCAGCACCCAGACCTTGTCGCGCCGGTGACGACCGCACCGGCGCTGGCCATGCGCGGCGCCTGGCATCGGTCAAGGCTTGCGCCAGGTCAAAGCCACGGCCCGGCAAGGCCGCTGCGGCATGATGAGCGCCCGACTGCTCCAGACACACCGCCATGACCGTCCTGCCCTCTGCTGGCGCCCCGCAAACTGCCTTGTCCCCCGCCCTGCAAGGCGTGCGCGCCCTGGTCTTTGACATCTTCGGCACCGTGGTGGACTGGCGCGGGTCGGTGATCCGGGAAGGCCAGGCCCTGCAGCACAGGCTGGGCTGGGCGGCCGACTGGCCGGCGCTGGCCGATGCGTGGCGCGCCGGCTACCGACCGGCGATGGCCCGTGTGGCGCGCGGTGAGCAGCCCTGGGCCACGATCGATCAGCTCCACCGCCAGATCCTGGACAGCCTGCTGCCGCGGTTTGGCCTGGACGGCCTGCCCGAGACCGAGCGGGTGCAGCTCAACCGCGCCTGGCACCGGCTGGCGCCCTGGCCCGACAGCGTGGCCGGCCTGGCCCGGCTGCGCACACGTTATGTCACCAGCACGCTGTCCAACGGCAACATGGCGCTGCTGGTCAACCTGAGCAAACAGGCCGGCCTGCCCTGGGACTGCGTGCTGTCGGCCGAGCTGATGGGCCGCTACAAGCCCGACCTCGCCGTCTACACCGGGGCGGCACGGCTGCTGGGCTGGGCGCCCGGGCAGTTGATGCTGGTGGCCGCCCATCCGTCCGACCTGGCCGCCGCGCAGCAAGCGGGCTTGTGCACCGCCTACATCCCCCGCCCGGACGAGTGCGGGCCGGGCGGGCCGATGGAGGCCGTGGGCGACACCGTGTTCGACGCCGTCGCCGCCGACCTGGGCGCACTGGCGACGCAACTCGGCATCGACTGAGCTGCGACGGTCAGCGCACCGACCGGGCGGCCTGCGGCAGCCACGCTGCAGCCCTTGGCACGAACCCCCAGGGCCTGCGCGAAAGCCCGCCGCTCAGCGCTGCCCACGCCGGTCGCACCGGTCGCGCCGCTGTGGCCGGGATGTCCGTTGCAAACGGTTCAACGGCAGCAGCGTCAAGACCCCAGGGTGATCCGGGTCAATCTGGTGTCAGCCGACGCTGGCACCATGCTGACCATGACCTGGGCTGTCAAGACCATACCGATCCAGGGCGGGACAGTACACGCCGGTTGCAACGCCTGCCTGCAAAGCCAAGCGGGTCCGACTTGCCATGCCGTAGGCCCTGTGTCCGCCTCGCCACCCCGGTTGGTGGGCCCGACCGCCGAGTTGCAGCGCCTCATGACGGCCCTGGCGCCGCGCCTGGGCTTTGAGATGGCGCCCGGCGCTGGGGCCGGCTTGGTACGGGCACTGGCCGTGTTGCCCGGCGAGGTCACCTTGGAACTGGCAGTAAGCCGGCACTGCGGCGGTCAGGGGCTGGTCGATACCGCCTTCCAGACTTTGCGCATGCTGCTGCCGGACACCGACATCTACGTCACCCCCGCTGATTGAGGCGGGGCCACGGTTGCCCGGCTGTCTGCAGCACCGGCCAACTACATCACCGCACCCAGCTGCCAGGGCACAAACTCGTTTT
>JBKJKU010000050.1:0-15183 GCA_046597355.1 Aquabacterium sp. | reverse complement strand
CGCACCACCCGCACCACCCGCATTGCCCGCAACACCATGTCCATCTGCTACGAGATCACCCACCGCACCACCTACCGCTACGCTGAGCCGGTGCAGTTCGGCGAGCACCGGGTGCAGTTTCGGCCGCGCGACAGCCACGACCAGCGGGTGCTGGCGACCGACCTGCAGGTCAGCCCCGACGCATCGGTGCGCCTGGTCCAGGACCCGCAATCGAACTCGGTGGCGCTGGTGCAGCCCTTGCAGGCCTCGGCCACGCTGGAGATCGCCTGCAGCTTCACCATCGAGCAGGTCGACACCCCCGACCTGCACATTCCGGTGGCGCCGTCGGCCCTGCTGCTGCCGGTGGCCTACCCGGTGGACGAGCGTTTTGACCTCGAACCCTGCCTGCGGCCGCACCACGACGACCCGCATGACGTGCTGGGCGCCTGGGCCCGGCAGTTCATCCGCACCGACGGCCCCACGGCCACGCGCGACCTGCTGGACCAGATGAGCCAACACATCGGTGCCTCGCTGCGCTACCAGGTGCGCCATGAAGAAGGCACCCAGCCGCCGCTGCAGACGCTGGCGCTCGGGTCGGGCACTTGCCGCGACTTTGCGCTGCTGATGATCGAGGCGGTGCGCCGGCTGGGTCTGGCGGCGCGGTTTGTCTCGGGCTACCTGTACGACCCCGCGCTGGATGCGGGCGCCGGTGCGCAGGGCGCGGCCGGGTCCACCCACGCCTGGCTGCAGGTTTACCTGCCCGGGCCGGGCTGGGTGTCGTTCGACCCGACCAACCAGGCCCAGGGCGGTACCCGGCTGATCCGCGTCGCGGTGGCGCGCCACCCGGCCCAGGCCACACCGGTGGCGGGCAGCTGGTTCGGGACGAACGGTGCCTACCTGGGCATGGACGTCGATGTGCAGGTGCGGCGCCAGGCGCCGCCACGGGTACCGGCGGACTTGCCGCCGCCCGACAGCGGCACTGCCGCCGCCGCGCTGCCCGACCTGGCCGGACTGCCCGCAAATTAGCCGGGCGCGTCGCCAGCGCCGTCGAATCGGCTGACCCTGCCGACCGGGCCGGGTGCGACGCTACCGTCGCGCCCCGCCACCCGCCACCATGCCGGCAGCAGCCGCAACACCTCGGGCCGGCCAAAGCGGTCGTCGATCAGGTGCACGCTGCCCTGGTCGCCCGGCCCGCGGATCACCCGCCCGGCGGCCTGCACCACCTTGCGGATGCCCGGGTACAGGTAGGCATAGTCGTGGCCAGCGCCAAACTCGGCCTGCAAGCGCTGACGCAGCGCCTCGTTCACCGGGTTGAGCTGTGGCAGGCCCAGCGTGGCAATGAACGCACCGATCAGCCGGCTGCCGGCCAGGTCGATGCCTTCGGCAAAACTGCCGCCCAGCACCGCAAAGCCGATGCCCTGGCCGCCGGTGGCAAAACGCGCCAGGAAGGCGTCGCGGTCCGCCGGCGCCAGGCGCGGCTACTGGCGCCAGGCGGGCACGCCGGGATGGCGCGCCGAGAAGGTGTCGGCCGCCTGTTGCAAATAGGCAAAGCTGCTGAAAAACGCCAGGTAGTTGCCCGGCCGGGCGGCAAACTGCGCCGCCACCAGATCGGCGATGGGGGCCAGCGAGCGGCCGCGGTCGGCAAAGCGGGTGGACACACCGCGCACGATGTGCACCGCCAGCTGCTCGGGCCGGAACGGTGCGGCCACGTCCACAAAGGCGCAATCGGCGGGCAGGCCCAGGGTGTCGGCATAAAAGACCCGGGGTGTCAGCGTGGCCGAAAACAGCACGCTGCAGTGCGCCGCCGCCAGCCTGGGTTTGAGAAACGGCGCCGGCACCACGTTGCGCAGGCACAGCGTGGCCAGCGCTGCTGCCCGTGGCGTACGCCGCGGCGCTGCGGCGGCCGGCTGCGTGCCGGTGGCCGGCGCCAGGGTGAGGTCGAACATCGAGTGCGCGCCGAAGCTCTCGATCCGCCGGCTGAACTGCAGCAGGTCGAAGTAACCCTGCAGCAGCGCGCTGTCGGCGGTGGTGGTGGTGGCGGTGGTGGCAGTGGTGGCAGTGGCGGCAGTGGTGAAGGAGGCCTCGGTGGGCGGTACGGCCAGGTGTTCGGCGAGCGCGGCCACGGCGTCTTGCAGCGCGGCGACCAGGGGCGCCGGCAGGTCGGCCAGCACCCGGTAAGGCGTGGCCTGGCCGGCTGACAGGGCCCGCCAGCGGCGCTGCAAACGGTCCAGCGGCTTTTTCAGCGCCGGCGGCGCCGCCCGGCGCAGTGCCTGGAAGCGCTGCGGCGCCAGCGTGGCGCTGTACATGGCACGCGCCCGGTCGACCAGGTTGTGCGCCTCGTCCACCAGCACCGCCACCCGCCAGCCCAGCGCGGCGGTCAAGGCATGCAGCAGTGCGCTGGGGTCGAAGTAGTGGTTGTAGTCGCCCACCACCACGTCGCACCAGCGCACCAGCTCCTGGCCCAGGTAGTACGGGCAGACCTGGTGGTCCAGTGCCACGGCGCGCAGGCGGTCGCGGGTCAGCGCGGACCCGGCAGCGAGGGCCACCGCTGCTGCGCGGGCGGCGGGCAGGCGGTCGTAAAAGCCGCGTGCCAGTGGGCATGACGCGCCGTGGCACTGCCGGTCGGGATGCTCGCAGGCGGCCTCTCGGGACGCCAAGTCCAGCACCCGCAGCGGCAAGCCCGGTGCGCTGCGCTGGATCGTGGCCAGCGCGGCCAGCGCCAGCGACCGGCCCGAGACCTTGGCCGTCAGGAAAAACACCTTGTCGATGGCCTGCCCCGGACAGGCCTTGAGCAGCGGAAACAGCGTGCCCACGGTCTTGCCGATGCCCGTTGGCGCCTGCGCCGCCAGGCAGCGCCCGGCGCGTGCGGCCTTGAACACCGCCTCGGCCAGGCTGCGCTGGCCGGTGCGGAAGTCTGCATGCGGAAAGCCCAGCGCCAACAGGCCGGCATCGCGCTGGTGGCGGTGCGCCGCCTCGGCGTCGGCCCAGTCGATGTAGCGGTTGCACAGCGCCTCGAAATACTGCTGCAGCTCAGCGGCGTTGCAAACCTGTGTCAGCGGCGGCGCCAGCAGGTTGCGGCCGATGTCGAAATACACCAACGCCAGTGTCAGCGTCGACAGCCCCCGCTGCTGGCACAGCAAATGGCCATAGACCCGTGCCTGCGCCCAGTGCAGCGCCCGGTGGTTGGCCGGCATGGCGGCCAGCTCGCCCTTGAAGGTCTTGACCTCGTCGAGCCGCTGCGCCGCGGGGTCGTAGCCATCGGCCCGGCCGCGCACCACCAGATGGCGGAAGCTTGCCGCCAGCGGCAGCTCGGCCAGGTAGCCCGCCGGCCGGCCCGCAGCCACCTGCAAGTGGCCGGCGATGCCCTGCTGCGCCGTGGGCGACGGCGTGAAGCGCAGGTCCAGGTCGCCCTGCTTGGCCGCAAACTCGCACAGCATGCGCACGGCCACGGTGCTGGGTGAGGGCTGGCACGCAGCGGTTGATGCGGGCGGGGGTGCCGGCGGGGTTGCCGGCGGGGTTGCGGATTCAAGTACGGTCGACACGGCGACCGATGGTACTGGATGAACATACAGTTTCCTCGGCCAGCCGGACGCGGCCTGTCGCGCTGCGCAGGGATGCCGGCATGGCGCGGCGCGATTGCGGGGCGAGAATGGGGGCCATGAACACCCACCGCTTCATCCTCGCCGTCGCGGCCTCGCTGGCGCTGTGTCCGTTGGCCGGCCAGGCGCAGTCCAGCCCGCCGGCCAGTGCAGCGCGTGCCACCGTCGCCCCGTCGGCACCGGTGCCCGCCAAGCCCGCGCCGCGTGCGATGTCACCCGCCACCCAGCGCGACAGTGCCGCCATGCCGGACGCAACCCGGCCTGAAGGCAAGACCGTGCCGCAGCTCAGCATCCCGCTGGGCAAGGGCGAGCCGGCCAAGGCCACGGTCGGCGCGCCCAAGGGCAGCAAGAGCCCCACCAGCGGCGGCGTCAATGACTCGGCAGCCCGCTGCAACGCCGAGGCCGATGACACCGCGCGGGCACTCTGCCGCGACCGGGCCGCCGCAGCGCCCGCCACCGCCCCTGCCCCCAAGCGCTGATGCTGGCCCGCCTGCCCCCGGCGCTGCGCGGCGTGCTGACCGGCACCACGCTGGCGCTCAACACGGTGATCGGCACCTTGCTGATGCTGCCGCCGGCCCTGATCAAGCTGCTGGTGCCCGGCGACGCGGTGCACCGCGCCTGCGACCGGGTGCTGACGGGCATTGCCGCAACCTGGGTGGCGACGAACAACGCCTGGATCGCCGCGGTGCGCCCGGCCCAGTGGGATGTGCAGGGGCTGGACGGCCTGCATGCCCGCGGCTGGTACCTGGTGTCGTCCAACCACCAGACCTGGGTCGACATCCTGGTGCTGCAGCGCATCTTCCATGGCCGCATCCCGTTCCTGAAGTTCTTCCTCAAACGCGAGCTGATCTGGGTGCCGGTGATCGGCCTGGCCTGGTGGGCGCTGGACTTTCCGTTCATGAAGCGCGGCAGCGGCAAGGACGCACGCCACAGCGACCTCAAGGCCACCCGCGAGGCCTGCGAGAAGTTCAAGCGCATTCCCACCTCGGTGATCAACTTTGTCGAGGGCACCCGCTTCACGCGCGCCAAGCAGGCCGCGCAATCCAGCCCGTACCTGCATTTGCTCAAGCCCAAGATTGGTGGCCTGGGCACTGCACTGGCCACGATGGGCGAGCAATTCGAGGCGCTGCTGGACGTGACCCTCGTCTACCCGCACGGCACGCCCGAGTTTTCAGACCTGCTGTGCGGCCGGCTGGACGCGGTGACGGTGCGGGTGCAGCGGCGCGAGATTCCGGCTGACCTGCTGGGCAGCGACCCGGTGGGCGACAAGGCCTACCGGCAACGTTTGGGCGCCTGGGTCGAGCAGCAATGGGTCGAGAAGGACGCGCTGATCGGGCAGATCCTGGCCGACCAGGCGCCGGCCAGCGGCGCAGCTCCGGCAGGCGCAGGCGGCGCGCCGCGTGCCTGATCCTCTCAGCGCACCGGTCTTGAGCATGCCCCCCGCCAGCGCGCTGCCGGCCGCACCCGGCCCGTCTCGCCGCTCCCGCAAGGTCGCCAGCGGCTATGCGCTGGTGGTGGTGGCCGTGCTGGGTTTTGCCTCGGGCCTGCCGCTGGCACTGACCGGCCAGGCGCTGCAGGCCTGGCTCAGCGGCGAGGGGGTGGACATCGCCACCATCGGCTTCCTGAGCCTGGTCGGCCTGCCCTACACCTTCAAGTTCCTGTGGGCGCCGCTGATGGACCGCTTCGAGCTGATGCCGGCGCTGGGCCGTCGCCGTGGCTGGCTGGTGGTCACCCAGCTGGGTTTGGCCGCGGCGCTGTGGGCGCTGGCCGCCACGCCGCCCAAAGGGGCGCTGCAGGCCTTTGCGCTGCTGGCGGTGCTGGTGGCGTTTGTCTCGGCCTCGCAAGATGTGGTGATCGACGCCTACCGCACCGACCTGCTGCAACCCGCGCAGCGCGGGCTGGGTGCCTCGCTGAATGTGCTGGGCTACCGGCTGGCGATGATCCTGTCGGGCGGCGTGGCGCTGATCTGGACCGACGCCGCCCAGGGCAGCGGCTGGACCTGGCCGCAGGTCTACCGGCTGATGGCCGGGATCATGGCCGGCGCGGCGGTGTTCTCGGCGCTGGCGCTGCCACGGCTGCGGCCGCCGCCCGACGAGGCAGGCGCCCGCCGCATGCCGCTGCCCTCGGCCCGCAACGACCTGCTGGGCTTTGCCGCGGTGGTGGTGGCGGTGGCGGTGGGCTACCTGGCCACGCTGCACGTTTTCACGCCGCTGGCCCAGGCGCTGCTGGGGCCGTGGCTGGCCGGTGGCGCGTTGGCACCGGCGCTGCAGGGGCGCTGGATCGACCTGCTGGCGCTACTGATCGGCCTGGGCTTCACGCTGCCGCTGGCGGCCTGGGCGGCGCGGCGGGCCCGCTTCGAGACGCTGCTGGGCGGCATGCGGGGTTACTTCTCGCAGCCCGGCGCGGCCCTGTTCCTGCTGTTCATCGTGTTCTACAAGCTGGGCGATGCGTTTGCCGGCGCACTGATGACGCCGTTTTTGCTGCAGGCGATGGCCTTTGCGTCGGCCGAGGTGGGCGTGGTCAACAAGATCATCGGCCTGTGGCTGACCTTGGGCGGCGCGCTGCTGGGCGGCCTGCTGATGCTGCGGCTGGGCTTGTGGCGGGCGCTGATGCTGTTCGGCATCCTGCAAGCCGCCAGCAACCTGGGGTTCTGGTGGCTGGCGGTGCACGGCAAGGGCAGCTTGCCGGGCCTGCTGATCCCGGCGTTCGACTGGGGTTTTGTGTCGCTGACCCATGCCACGCCGGTCGACGGTGGCTTGCTGATGGTGATCGCGTTCGAGAACCTGTCGGGCGGCATGGGCACGGCAGCGTTTCTGGCCTTTTTGATGGGCCTGACCCAGCAGCGCTTCACCGCCACCCAGTTTGCGATGCTCAGCGCGTTTGCCTCGGTCGGCCGGGTCTGGGTCGGACCGCTGGCCGGGGTGCTGGCAGCGTCGATCGGCTGGCCGGATTTCTTTGTCGTGTCCACCGTGCTGGCACTGCCGGCGTTGGGCATGCTGTGGGTCATGCGGGCCAGCATGCAGCGGCTGGACGTGCCGCCCGATGCACCGCGCGACGATTGAGCGCCGCCCCGCCCGGACCTGCGCTGCGCCCCGCCCCTGTGACCCCACGCCTCTCAGCCTTCAACGCGACCCACTGCCCATGACCTTGCCATCCCGCCCTGCGTTCAACACCCATGCCTGCGTGCCCGTGCCCGACCTGGCACGGCGTGGGCCTTGCGGCTGCATGCTGCACGCCCGGCGCCGGCTGGGCGGCGCACTGATCGGTGGCGGTGCGCTGGCCGCGCTGGGCGGCTGGGGTGCTGCAGCCCAGGCCCAGCAAGCCGATTCGCAGTCGGCCAATGCCGCACCCGACAGCGAATGCCGGCGCTCGACCTTCACCCAGGTGGTGTCGGCCGACCAGGTCGAGCAGGCCGCCGGCCAGCAGTACCGCCAGATGCTGCAGCAGGCCAGCCAGCAAAACGCCCTGGCCCCGGCGGACAACGGCCAGTTGCAGCGCCTGCGCTACATCGCCAAACGCATCATCCCGTTCACCGCCGGCTGCAACCCCCGGTCGGCGCAGTGGCAATGGGATGTCAACCTGATCGGGTCCAGGGAGCTCAACGCTTTTTGCATGCCCGGCGGCAAGATCTGCTTTTACAACGGCATCTTGGCGCAGCTCCGGCTGGACGACGACGAGGTGGCGATGATCATGGGCCACGAGGTGGCGCATGCGCTGCTGGAGCACGCCCGCGCCCGCATGGGCAAGACCATGGCCACACGCGGCATGATCGAGCTGGGCTCGGCGCTGCTGGGTCTGGGTGGCGCCGGCCGCTCGCTGGCCGACATGGGCGGCCAGTTGCTGACGCTGCGCTTCTCGCGCGACGATGAATCACAGGCCGATGCGCTGGGCCTGGTGCTCGCCGCCAGGGCCGGCTACCGGCCACAAGCCGGCGTGACGCTGTGGCAGAAGATGCTGTCCGCCAACAAGGGCGCACCGCCGCAGTGGCTCAGCACCCACCCCTCGGGGGACAGCCGAATCCGCGATATCCAGGGTCGCCTGGCCCGGGTTGAGCCGCTGTTTGACCAGGCCGACAAGCCCGATCGCCGCTTCGGCCCGCCTGGCGCCTGACAGCGCCGGGACTGGATCTCAGCGGGCGGTGGCGGCGCGGCGGCTGCCCGCGCGGGTTACCACCGCTGTGGCAGCGGCTTGCACAGCACGATGCGGGCGTCTTGAACCGCGACGTAGCCGCCACGCTCCAGGTCCTTCATCAGCCGGCTGACCATCTCGCGCGAGCAACCCAGGCGGTTTGACATCTCCTGGTGGGTCAGCCGCTCGGCCACCCGCAGCGTGCCATCGGGCTGCGGCTCGGCCAGCGCGCCCAGCAACAGCTTGAGCCGGCCGTAGACATCGTTGAGGGCCAGCTGGCGTGCATTGAGCGTGGCCACCCGGGCGCGCCGGATCACCTTGGACAGCAGCTCGAACGCAAAACCGGGATGCTCGGCGATGTAGCGCTCCAGCGTGCGCCGGCCCACCACCGCACAAACGCTGGCCTCGAGCGTGATGACGCTGGCCGAGCGGGGACCGCCGTCCAGGCTCATCTCGCCGATGTATTCGCCCGCGCCATAGGCGCCGTAGGTGATCTCGCGGTCGTTGTCGCCGGCGCTGAAAGCACGCAGCCGGCCGCTCAGGATGATGAACAAGGTGTCGCCCTGGTCGCCCTCTTGAATCAGCAGCGTGCCCTTGCGGTAGCGACGGATCTCGCCACGCTCGGCCAGCGCCAGCAGCGACTCGGACATCAACCCCGGCGGGACAGCGGCTAGGGCGGCGGGCAGTGGCGTGCGGAGTGTGGGGGCAGTCAGGTCCATCGGCGGGGCATGGCGGCCGAAATGCGGCCGCAATCGCGATGGATGCTAACTGCGGGTGGGCTGCCGCTCTGGCGCCAGTGCGACAGCGTCCCAGGCCGGGGCCATCCCGGCCTTCCGGCGGCGCGTCAGGCGTGCAGCAAGCGCCCGTTGCTGCGCCCGCTATCGGCCCGCTGCGGGGCGGGTGCTGCCTCGGACCGGGCCTGCAGCACGCTGACCAGCGGCGGCAGCAGCGACACCTGGCGCACCAGCGCGCGGATGCTGCCCGCGCCGGTCTTGAGCCGGATGCTGCCGATCTGGGTGCGGATGGTGGCCAGCCCCACACCCTGGCGGGCGGCGATCTGCAGCGGCGTGAAGTCGGCGCACAGGCCTTTCATCACCGCGGTCTCGGCCGGTGTCAGGTTGTTGCTGCGGGCAAACCAGTCCACCGTCAGCTCCTCGCAAACCTGACGCTTGCCCAGCAGCAAGGCCGTGCCCGGCTGATCGTCGGCGCCAAGTGCGGCCAGCGGCACCACCGCCGCACTGATGCGCTGGCGGGTTTCACCCAGCTGCAACAGGCGGCGCAGGCCACGCTGCGACGCCGCCACCAGCGCGTCGCGCAGCGGTTGCACGTCTTGCGCCAGGCGCGCCTGCAAATGACCGGCGTCGATCAGCAGCGGGTGGGTGTCGTCCAGGTCACGCCGTGCGGCCTTGTTGACATGGCTGACCTGGCCCAGCGGGCCCAGCAGCAGCATGCCGTAGTCCAGGGTGTCCAGCATCTGTGCCATGCGGCGTGCCAGCATCGAGGCGGCGTTGCGGCGCTCCGGGCCGCCGTAGCCCCGTGGCCTGGCGGCCGCAGCGGCGGCGGCTGTGGGCGCCGGCAGGGCCGTCGCGGCGGTGTGCAGGCCCAGCGTGGCAAACAAATCGGCTGTCGGGTTGCTCAGGTTCGATTGCAGATCCAGCATGGTGACTTCTCCGGTGGCAGCGGCTGTGCGACAGGCAAGGCCCGCTGGCTGGCATAAAGCATAGGCAAGCCGGGCCGGCGGTTTTCGTGTGGTCTGCCACGTGCGGCACTGTGATGGATTCACCTCTCGGGGGGATGACGGGGGGATGACGGGGGGATGACATGCCCGCCCGGCGCGGCCCGAGGGTCGGCGGGCGCAGTTCAAGCGCCAGCGTGCCGGCGCTGCCGCCTGGGCGGCCTGAATGGGCTGGCGGGCCAGAATGCAGCCCCATGGCCGCCCCCGCTGACCACCCCGCCACCGCTGACAAGCGCAGCACCGCTGACCACCAGACCACCGCTGACAAGCGCGGCACCGCTTCCCACCGCACCATCGCAGCCGACGCCTACGCCGTGCCGAGGCCCTACCCGCGCTTTGCGGTGCGCAGCGAGGAGCCGCGTCATGCCCACAGCGCGCGCGCCCCCTACGGCCGCGTGCACCTGATCCGCACCGACTTTTTGGTCGGCGATGCGCTGCAGCAGCTGGCAGCGCACGGCCAGTCGCGGATGCAGGTCAGCGACTTTGGCGACATCGACTATGCCAACGTCACGCTGGACGGGTTGGCGGCGGTGGCGCCCGGCGTGGGCGATCTGGCGGGCCGGATTGCCGATGCGCTGCACGCGACCGGTGTGCTGGGCGACGACGTCACGGCCTACCGGCGCAGCGTCGAGGCGCGGATCGACTACCTGGCCTCGTACGGCGCCGGCTTTCACAACGATGTCAGCCGCCACTGGACGGCCTGCCTGTTCTGGAACCTGGCGCTCGAGGTGGGCGATGTGGAGTTCGTCATGCCGCACGCCGGTGTTCGCCTGGCCTTGGCGCCCGGCGACCTGATCGTGTTCGACCAGACGATGGCGCACGGTTTGTGCCGGCCGCAGGACCGGGGACAGGCGCTTGCGGCGTCGTTCCGGCCCGGCGAGGGCTGCCACCAGATCTTCTTGAGCGGCGAGCTTTTGTTGTCGGACGCGCAGTGGGCGGCGCTGGGCTCGCCCTGGCTGCCGGTCGAGCACCCTGCGCGGCGTGACGCGCTGGAGCTGGTGGCTGCGGAGTTCGACGAGCGCAGCGGTGCCATCAAGCGCCCGGGGTCGCTGGCGCATTGCCTGTTGCGCAGCACGCGCTATGTTGACGAGGCGCTGCCCCCTTTGCCCGAGCAGCCGGCACCGCCCGGCTTGCCCGCGCCGGCAGGGGGCCGTGCGGACGCAGTCTGAACCCCGGCGTCAGGGCAGCGTCGGTTTGCCGTCCGGCAGGATGGCGCCTAACTTGCCCACTGGCAGCGGCGGCGCGCCGGGTGCTGCGGCCACACCGGCGGGCGGGTATTTGCGGGCATTGAGCACCAGCTTGTCGGCCACCGCCTGCGCAAGGTCGATCTTGCAGTGGTCGGCGATCTGCACCAGGTAGACCAGCACATCGGCGATCTCCTGCCCGATGTGCTGGTGGGTGGCGCTGTCCTGGTGGGTGAGCTGGCTCTGCTCGGGCGTCATCCACTGGAAGATCTCGGCCAGCTCGGCGGCCTCGACCACCAGCGCCATGGCCAGGTTCTTCGGCGTCTGGAACGGCTGCCAGTGGCGGTCGGCGGCAAACTGGCGCAACTCGGCTTGCAGGGCGGTGAGGTTCATGCGGCAAGGCTACCGCAATCGGGTGGGGACTGGCGCGGGCAGGGGCCCGGTGTCAGCGGCGCCGGCACAGGCCCTAGACTGGCGCCGGCGTGCCGTCTGCGCCCATCCGCCACCGCCGCCCCATGCGCCTGAAAACCAAGATCATCCTGCTGGCCATGCTGCCGTTGGTGGCGTCCACCGGCATGATCCTCGTCGTCCAGCAGCAGCAGGAGCAGTTGCTCAGTCAGCGGCAGGCGGTGCTGGTGCGCAGTGCCTACATGGAGGCGGCGCGCAACGAGTTGAGGCACTCGGTGGCGATCGCGCTGTCGACCATCAGTCCGCTCTACAACACCGGCCGCGACGACGACGAGGTCAAGCGCCAGGTGATCCGCCAGCTGGCGGCGCTGGACTTTGGCGCCGATGGCTACTTCTTTTTGTACGACTTCGACGGCGTCAACCTGATGCAGCCGCGCCAGCCCGAGCTGGTGGGCCAGAACCTGCTCGATCTGGTGGACGCCGAGGGCAACCAGCCCATCAGGCTGATGCGCAACAAGTCGCTGTCGGGTGGCGGCTTTGTCGAGTACAGCTGGAACAAGCCCTCCATCCAAAGCCCAGCGCGCAAGATCTCTTACGTCACCGGCCTGGACCGCTGGCATTGGTGGTTTGGCACCGGGCTCTACATCGACGACATTGATCCGGTGGTGGCCCAGCTGGGCCGCGAGTTGACCGACAGCAACCAGGCCACGATGCGCTGGACCGGCGCTGTCCTGGTGTTAGGCCTGCTGACGATTTTTGGCTTCGGCCTGTGGATGGGCATGCAGGAACTGCGGGTCGCCGACGCCCAGTTGACGCTGCTGGCCCGGCAGGTGGTGGGGTCGCAGGAGGCCGAACGGGCCCACCTGGCGCGCGAGCTGCACGACGGCACCAGCCAGACCCTGGTCTCGGTCAAGCTGCTGACCGAAGCGGCGCTGCAGCGCCTGCCCGCCGACAACAGCGCGGCCCGGCAGGCGCTGGAGCGGGCCGTGGAACGCCTGACGGCCGCGCTGCTGGAGGTGCGCGGCATGTCGCACCGGCTTCGGCCGGTGATGCTCGACACGCTGGGCCTGGAGGCTGCGTTGCACCAGCTGGGCGACGAAATGTGGGGCCTCTCGACCACCCGTTTCAGCCTGCAGGTCAAGGGCGAGCCGAGCGCACTGCCTGACGCCATCCGCACGGTGTTGTTCCGCGTCACCCAGGAGGCGCTGAACAATATCCAGCGCCATGCCGGTGCCACCTGGGTTGACCTGCGCATGGTGTTTGCCGACGGCGCGGTGGCGTTGAGCGTGCAGGACAATGGGGTTGGCTTCGAGCCTGACGCCATCCTGCGCGACCCGAACCGCGGCATTGGCCTGCGCAATATGCGCGAGCGGCTGGCGTCCATCGGCGGCTCGCTGATGCTGCGGTCCGAACCCGGTCTGACGGTGTTGACGGCCCACGTGCCGCAAGCCGCCATCGAACGTTTCGGCAAACTGTGACCTCAACCCCCAACCCGCCCATGACCCCTCCGCCGATTCGCCTGATGATCGTCGATGACCATGCCGTGGTGCGGGACGGCCTGCGGGCGGTGCTGGGCATGGTCGACGACCTGCAGGTGGTGGCCGAGGCCAGCAATGGCAGCGAAGCCCTGGCGGGTGCGCTGTCCGCCCAACCCGATGTGATCCTGATGGACATCGGCATGAAGGGCGAGAACGGTATCGAGGTGACGGTGCGCCTGCTCGACGCTGACCCGAGCCTGGCCGTGCTGATGCTGACGATGCACGACGGCGTCGAGCACGCCCAGCGCGCGCTCAAGGCCGGCGCGCGCGGCTATGTGCTGAAAGACGCGCCGTCGTCCGAGATCATCGGCGCGATCCGCACCGTGTTTGGCGGCGCAACCTACCTCAGCCCGCAGATCGCGCGGGCGCTGTTCCAGGCGCCGTCCGCGCGCGCGCTGCTGTCCGACCGTGAGCGGCAGATCCTGGCCTTCCTGGCCCAGGGCCAGTCCAGCAAGCACATCGCCAACCAGCTCGATCTCAGCGTGCGCACGGTCGAATCGCACCGGCAGAACATCCGCCGCAAGCTCAACTTGGCCGGCCAGGCCGAGCTGATCAAGTACGCCGTCGAGCATCCCGGCGGCGGTTGAGGCCGGCCAACAGCGCTGGCGCCTACGGGCGGCGTCGGCGGGCTCAGGGTTTGTGCCGAGCGGGTTTTCGAGTCCGTATTGGTGCGTACCGCCGCTGCGTAGTCAAGCGGTGGCGGCAGGGTCGGCCAGGATTCACACTCCGTCCCGGTCTCGCCTGCGAATCCTGCGGTGCGGCGCGCCCTACCTCACCCCTTTTGGAGACTGTTCATGAAGCTGCTTGCCAAGACCCTCAGCGCTGTAACGCTGGCCTGTGCGATGTCCCTGTCTTTTGCCGCCGACCCGATCAAGATCGGCGTGGCCGGCCCGTTCACCGGCGGCTCGTCGTCGATGGGTGTGTCGATGCGCGACGGTGTGCGTCTGGCCACCGACGAGATCAACAAGGCCGGCGGCGTGCTGGGCCGCCAGTTGCTGCTGATCGAGCGCGACGACGAGGCCAAGAACGAGCGCGGCGTGCAGATCGCCCAGGAACTGATCAACAAGGAGAAGGTGGCCGCCACGGTGGGCTACATCAACACCGGCGTGGCACTGGCCTCGCAGCGTTTTTACCAGGAAGCCAAGATCCCGGTGATGAACAACGTGGCCACCGGCACGCTGGTGACGCAGCAGTTCAACGACCAGCCCGAAAACTACATTTTCCGCAACGCCGCGCATGACAGCATCCAGGCGCCGATGATCGTGGAAGAGGCCATCGTCCGCCGCGGCTTCAAGAAGGTGGCGGTGCTGGCCGACAGCACCAACTACGGCCAGCTCGGGCGTGAGGACCTGGAAAAGGCGCTGGCGCTCAAGGGCATCAAGGCGGTGGCGGTGGAGAAGTTCAACATCAAGGATGTGGACATGACGCCGCAGTTGCTGAAGGCCAAGGAAGCCGGCGCTGAAGCGGTGCTGACCTACGGCATCGGCCCCGAGCTGGCGCAGATTGCCAACGGCATGACCAAGCTGGGCTGGAAGGTGCCGATGATCGGCTCGTGGACGCTGTCGATGGCCAACTACATCGACAACGCCGGTCCCGGCGGCGAGGGCGCGCGCATGCCGCAGACCTTCGTGCAGGAGCCGACCAACCCGAAGCGCCAGTCGTTCATCGTCAGCTACCTCAAGACCTTCAACCCGAAGAACAGCCGCATGGATTCGCCGGTTTCGGCCGCGCAGGGTTACGATTCGGTCTACCTGCTCGCCGCTGCGATCAAGCAGGCTGGCAGCACTGACGGCCCGAAGATCAGGGCCGCTCTCGAAGACCTGAAGACCCCGGTCGAAGGTGTGGTCACGACCTACAACAAGCCGTTCTCGAAGGACGACCACGATGCCATCAGCGCCAATATCCCGGTCTTCGGCGAGGTCAAGGACGGCAAGGTGATCTACGCCTACCCGAATGACCAGAAAAAGGCCTCCGTCGTGCAGATGAAGAAGTAAGCTCTCGCGCAGCCCTCCGCCGCCCCGGGCTCGACGGCCCGCGGCGGCGTCTTCATGTCCTCTCGCCGCTTAGCTCAGAGATCGCCACCCATGCAAATCCTGACCCAACTGATCTTCTCCGGCATCGCGCTCGGGATGATCTACGCCGTGATCGCGTTCGGCTACCAACTGACCTTCGCGACCAGCGACACCCTGAACTTCGGACAGGGTGATGCGCTGATGCTCGGCGCGCTTGTCGGCCTGACGCTCGTCGGCCTCGGCGTGAATTACTGGCTGATGATCCCGCTGGTGTGCCTGTTCGGCGCGTTTCAGGGCGTGGTGGTTGAACGCATCGGCGTGCGCCCGGCCATCAAGATCAAGTCCGAGTTCGGCTGGATCATGTCGACGATTGCACTGGGCATCATCTTCAAGAACGTGGCGGAGAACGTCTGGGGCCGCGACGACCTGAGATTCCCGTCGCCGCTGCCCGAGTCGCCGCTGCACTTTCTCGGCGCGAACGTGCTGCCGATGGAAATCCTCGTCGTCGTCGGCGCGGTGCTGATGATGCTGGCGGTCGAGTTCTTCAACCGCCGCACAATCTACGGCAAGGCTGTTGTGGCGACCTTCAACGACCGTGAA